>JAHDCG010000009.1:16898-22614 GCA_020629965.1 Saprospiraceae bacterium
GAAAACAGTATGCGATTCATCGACGCACTGACTTCCGTTTCGGTAATTTTTCCGTACCAAAAACCGTCCGTGTCCTTGTAAATAGTGACAATGCTGTTGTCCGCGTCGTTTAAATCCCATTTGCCGACAATTTTTTCGGTGAAGGATTGGGCGAAGGTGCTTGTGATAGTGCAGCACAAAAAGGTAAGTATTAAGATTGTTTTTTTCATTAAAAGTCGTCTGTAAAGACCCCCGACCCCGGAGCGGGGAGCAGAGTCGTTTTTTAAATTAAATTCGATTAAAAATCAGTCGCCTCCGGAGGCGAATTGTCTGTTAGACTCAAATTCGGCTTTGTAATCTGCCGACCTGCTAATGCCAACAGCATTGGACAATTTAGCCCGGCTTGCCGCTCATGGTATGTAAATGCCGGGATCTGTTAAATCAAGTGCGTTTGCAAGATAAAAAAAATCCGCATAAATCCGCCTCATCCGCCCAATCCGCCTATCTATCAACCTCACGCCGCACCTCCGCAAACACTTCCGCATACCCCGCCGCCATTTTCTCCCACCCGTAGTTTTCCAACGTAAACCGCTGAAATCTCTCCCCGTCCGCCCGTAATTTTTCCGGGTCGGCGAGCTGCTTTTTAATCGTTTCCGTCCATACCTTCGCATTGCCCGCCGGCAGCAAATAACCGTTTTTGCCGTCTTGTATTGCCTCCGGAATGCCCTCCAAATTGCTCGCTAAAACCACCGTTTCACACAGTGAAGCCTCCAAAGCCACCAAACCAAATCCCTCCGCGTCGCCCGGCATTTTCACGTTCGGCATGATGAAAAGGTCAGCGAGATTGAGCATCGCCAACAGACGCGGGAAGGGTAATTTTCCCGTTTGCAGCACGCGATTTTTGTATTTTTCCTGCTGCAAAAGTTGCCTGATTTCCGCTTCGTCGTTCACGCCGCCCGTCAGTAATTCAAGACGGTCGCGCAGGCTTTTCGGCACAATTTTCGACCAAAAATTTTCCCGTTTCGGCGGAGAAAGCGGACCAATCATCAGCAAGCTGACATCTGCGGGCAAGTGCGGTACAACATTTTTCAAAAACCAACTGAAACCCTTGCGCTTCACGGGTCTGCCGAGCGTGACGAGGATTTTTTTATCGCTGAAATCCCGTCCGAATTTTTCCCGCAAAAAGAGCAGCGCCTCTTGCTTATCGTGTTGAAAATCAGCCAATTGCCTGTCCACCCCGTTCGGCACGACAAAAACTTTTTCGGGTGCAAAACCGCGCTTTATCGCCTCTTCCGCCGTGGCGGTGCTGACGCAAATTGCCCCCGCATATCCCGTATATTTATTTCGCAAAATACGCTGATAAATCGCATTCGGAAATACCAAATCCAAACCGTGAAAGGTAATCACGACGGGGATTTTGGTATAAGTCCGCAGCCACAAACAGAACAGCCCCATTAACCCGTCATTCAAATGTATCACGTCGATGTCCGGATGCTCCCGCAGCACTTTTTTGACGCGACTTTTCAACTTCGCAAAAAACGCGACTTTGCTCTCTTTCTCCGATTGATGCACGACGGTGTGTACCGTATGCGTCCGCGCCATGCCCTGCACCAATTCGTAGCTCTGCTTTTCCATACCGCCGATGGTGGGAGGATATTTGTGGGAGATGAAGAGAAGACGGTTGACGGTTGACGGTTGACGGTTGACGGTGTGCGACTCGGATGTCATTTGCTTTTGTTTTCTGCTTTTTCGCGTACGATTTTCGTTCTTGAAATATTTCCAAACCTTCTCGAGTAAAGCCCCAAAAAACTGAATACTTTTCTGAACTCAAGCCCGGAGAAAGTTCCCCCGATTCGGGGGTTAGGGGGCTGAAGACGAGGGGTGTCGTGTGTCTTCAGCCCCCTCCGCCCCCGAATCGGGGGGACCCTACCGGGAGCGACTTGTGCCCCAATGCGCTGAACTTTAGAATCACTCTTGCCCCAATCTCCTCAACTCATCAAAATACCTCTCCGCCAAATTATCCCAGCTCAACGGCCGCACAAACTCCAAACCGCCCCGTATAATCCGCTCACGCAATTCTTCATTTTCCAACAACATTTGAATTTTTTTCAAATACTTTTCGGGTTCATGCGGCGGACACAAGAAGCCGTTTTCGCCCTCGGTAATCAAACTCTTCGGGCCGCCGCCGTCCGCCGCAACGCAGGGCAGACCCGACGCCATGGCTTCGATGATGACATTGCCGAAGGTCTCGGTGTCGGAGGGAAAAAAGTACACATCGGCGGAGGCATAGGCAACCGCTAAGTCTTCGTGACTCAACATACCGAGAAAATGCGCTTTCGGCATTTTGCTTTCGGCGGCAGCACGTCCCGTCCCGTCGCCGGCGATGACAAAGTTGATTTTTGCATCCCGTTTTTGACACAAAGCGTAGAGGTCGATGAGCGTTTGCAGGTTTTTTTCCCACACAATGCGTGACGCAAAAAGCAGTATCGGGTCGTCGTTGCCGAGGCGGTCGCGCAGGTAGTGCGGGTCGCGCTTGGTCGGACTAAACAAATCTTGGTCGATGCCGCGTTGCCACAGTTTCAGGTTGCTGCCGTCGAGTTTGCAAATGGTCTGCAACTCTTCGATGACCTGCCGGGAAGGGGCTAACACTACGTCGATTTTTTCATAAAAATCGTGCGTCATTTTTATCGCTCGTCGATACGCCGCCGGTATCAAAAACGGCACAGCCCGAAAATAATACTGCATGTAGGTAATAAAATGCGTGTGATAAATCGACAGCACGGGAATGTCGTTGGCTTTGGCATAATCCGCCGCAAAATTTCCCAAGGGCGACGGACTCGCGATGTGTATCACGTCGGGCGCAAATTCACGCAGTTTTTTCCGCATTTTCCCTTTGGAAAACCACGGCACGACCGCCCGGTACGAGGCATTGAACGGCAGTTGCACCGTCGGCAACTCCACCACCTCCGACCGCAAATCTTGGTCGGGCGGCACGCCGCAAAAAAACATAAACTCAAATTCCTCCCTCGGGATGCGGTGCAACAACTGATACATCGTCCGGCTCGCCCCGTCGAAATCTTCAATCAGTATTTCTGCAAAAAAAGCGACTTTCATTTCGTTGTCGGTTGTCGGTTGTCAGTTGTCGGTTGCCCGGCGGCTCTCTCCCCTTTCTCTCCTCTCTCCTCTTCCCTCTCTCCTCTCTCCTCTCTCCTCTCTCCTAAAATTAAAAATAAACCTTAAAAGTAGCCCGCAGCCCCAAGTCCGTCACATTCGGATTGTCCAAATAGTTGAAACGTTTGACGAGGTCGATGCGGAAAAATTTGAAGACATTCGCCAGACCGACGCTCGCCTCGATGTAGGGTTTGTCGGTGAGGCTGTACGTCGTCGGTTCTCCGTTTTCATCGGTCGGCAGGGCAATGAGATTTGGGTTTAAAGCCGGATTATTGCGGTCGCTGATGGTGCCGTAGAGGATGCGGAAGTTGACCACCTCCCGCAATTTCATTTGACGAATGAGCGGAATACGATTGAGAAACAGACCGTTAAAATTGTGATTAACAATGAGACTCACGTAGCGGTCGCTGGTAAATTCCAAGAAGTTCATCAGGTTAAAACCCTGATTGAGATAGGCGTAAGTTTGATTACCGGGATGCACCGTCAGCAGCGGATAAGCCGCTTCGCCGAAAATAGCACCGGCGCGGAAGCGCACGTCCGCATTACCGAGACGCGAAAGGAAAAAACGCTTGAAAATGCGCAGCGTTAAACGGTGATAATCATACTCGCCGCCCAACACGCCTTTCATGCCTTTGTCGTAGTTGAAAGTAAAAATCGGATATTTATTGTAAATCGGACGGCGGAAACGTTTGCCTTGATAAAACTGCTCTTTGGGTGCCCAACGCAGCACGGTATTGATTTCGGCGGTGGTCAGGTCGGGGATGATTTGCCCGTCGTCTTGCCGTTGATAGGTCAAATTGAGCGCGGGTGTTTGCTTCCAGTGCTTGAAGCCGACCGCCACCGAAAAGTCGCTTTGAAACTCGTTCCAATATTCAAAACGGTAAATGTCGTTGTACAAATATTGGACGCGACTGATGCCCCGTTTGAAAGACAAAAGCAAATTATCTTCCTGCACAAATTGCAATTCCTGTCCGGGTATCGCCGTCTCGCGCTGCACCGACGCCCGGAATCGCCGCACGGGAAAATGATGAATATTACCGCCTTTCAAAGCCTGACTGATACCGAAATAACCCTTAAATTTTTCGTCTTTAAAACCGTATGCACCGTACATTTCAAACTCGGTGCGGTCGCTGAGTTCCAGAGTCGTGCGACCGCCGGCACGCAAACGCAAACCTTCGAGCGGATTAAAACTGTAAAAGGTATTCATCGGTCCGATTTCAAAATTCTCACCGATATTCGCATAGCCGGACAGCAAAATACTCGCGATATTTATGGCTCGCTGAAAGGCTTTTAACTCCTGTAAGCTGTCGATTTTTTGGTAGGTAATCGCTTCGGCTTCGCTGAGGTCGTCGTGCCGATTTTGCAGCCAATAATTTTCGTCGGCTTGCTTGGTCAGCGGGCTGACTTCGGTATCATAACCGTCGTAAGCTGCGTCGGGTCGCGGTTCGTTCAGTTTGATTTTTTCGTTAGAAACGCTGCGCCTGCCGAAGATTCCCATGCCGTCTTTCGACAAACCGAAGTCGGCGGAGAAATTGTCGTTGGTCTGAATAAAGCCTTCGCCGTCGCGCTTCTCGAAGGTCTGCGAGAGGTTCATGGACTTGACCCAGTTCAGACTGATTTCCTTATTGGTCGCCATATCGACCTGCTTGATCGCATAGTTGTCCTTATAGGCGACGTGAATAAATCCCTGAAACAGAATGTCGAATTTATTCTTCGGCGCAAAGAAAAGTTCGATGACTTCCACGCCGTCCACCGTCAGCGTATCTTGGATGTAAAACTTATAAAAAGTCGGCGCACTGCCCGCCACCGGACTTAAAAACTGCTGCTGAATTATCACGATATTATCATCGTAAATATCGACGTCTTGGTAGAGGTTGTCGAGGTATTCGTTCAGTCCGTCATTCGCGCCGTAGCCCTCGAAAGTCACCATCGTATCCGCCAAAATCACCCGTTTTTTCTTCTCCGGGTCTTTGCGGTAATAGACATCCGACAGCGTCTCCTGTAAGTAAATCGGCAGCGTTTCCGCGCCGTCCACAGAAGTCGTATCCAGTTTTTCAAAAAGAAATTGCGCCTTTTTAAAGATTTTGCGATTCTTAAATTTCTCACTCAAATTACTCAAACCGAGCATGATTTTTTCGTACTCCTCGTATTCGTAATAATCATAATCCGACGGGCGATTTTCCTCCTTTTTTTCAATCACTTTCTTTATCAACTCCACCGCCGGATTGTCTTTGTTTCGATATTTTTCTTTGTAAACAACCTCCGCCGCTTCCAAAGTCACGACGTTTTCCGACAACTTCGCATTCACATTCTGCTCTTTGCCGAGGCGAATGCGCTTGGTAAAAGTCTCGTAGCCGAGGTAAGAAATCACCAAAGTATCGGGCACCGCCTCGTCGGTCGTCAGCTCATACGTCCCGTCAAAATCAGTGTTTGTACCCACGGTCGTGCCTGCAAAGCTGACGGAGGCGGAGATTAACGGCTCGCCGGTATCCTTATCCGTCACGGTACCGCGCACGGTGGTGGTCTCCTGCGCTGTGAGGGAGGCGGCGGTGAGGAGGAGGAGGAT
>JAHDCG010000009.1:22714-40363 GCA_020629965.1 Saprospiraceae bacterium
GCACGGTGGTGGTCTCCTGCGCTGTGAGGGAGGCGGCGGTGAGGAGGAGGAGGATGGTGAGTTTGATATATTTTAAAATGAGAGTCATTTAGTGGTTTTTAGTGACTGCTGTTCTGAAATGTTTATTCGTTTATTTGTTTATACGTTTAACATGCAATTTCATCCGCGTTGAGTAATTCGATAAACTCTCTGAAATCCTTGTCGAGCTCCATACTTTCGTTGATTAATTTGTTGACGCATTTTTTCCAACTCTATCATTCTTTCCTTCGCGGTCAATGTCAACCAATACAAAATATTGCTGTCATCTTCCCCTTTCTTCACAATCCGTATTTGCTTTTTCATCATAATGTTTTTAATCGTAACATCGACTTTAGTCGATAGGCTAGTTTATCTCTTTTTAAAATAGCAGGTCCCGACTAAAATCGGGACGCTACGAAAGCCTCTTTCTCTCACGAGAAACGTAATCAGGTAAAGATGAATTAGGTTTGTCGAATTTCGGTTCGATGAACCTTTTTTAGTTTCTCACAACCAGCCCTCCCGCCGATACCAAGCCACACTCTCCCCCACTCCCTTCTCCAAATCATAAATCGGCGCAAATTCAAAATCCGCAAAAGTTTTCCGCATTTCACAATTCCAAGATTCCGCTTTCAATTCCTTATATTTTTCACGGTTCAACGGTGCTTTTGCCGAGATTTTTTCCGACACATTCGCCAGTATTTTCATTAAACCTAAGGGCAGCGTAAATTGCCAAGCGCGTACCGATAAGTGCTTTTTGATGTACTTACCCAAAGCCGCTTTGTCGTAGGTTTTTCCGTCGGTCACGAAGTAAGCGGCGTTGCGCGGGGCGGTCGTCGCGGCTTCAATGATTAAGTCCGCCAAGTCCGAGACATAGACGAAAGTCAGTGCCTGTTTGTTACTGCCGATGAGCGGAAAAAGACCGCTTTTGATGACTTTGAAAAGGGTGAAAATGTCCTTCTCACGCGGACCGTACACCGCCGTCGGGCGCAGTATCGTGTAGGGCAGCCCCGAGTCACGCACGATTTTTTCGGCGGCGACTTTGCTGCGTCCGTAATGGGTGACGGGCGCAATTTGGCTCAACGGAATTTCCTTACCGTAGTCCGTCGGGCCGCTTGCCGCCAGGCTGCTGATGAACACAAAACGCCCTAAGTTCGGTTGATATTTTGCCGCCGCGCGGGTTAAAGTTTCGGTGGCGGTGACGTTGACTTTTTCAAAAGTCGCGTAGTCCGGCGCGAGGGTCAAAGCCGCACAATGAATGACCGCGTCGAGTTTTACGCCGTCGTTTTGTAACTTTTCAAAAGCGGTATTTACCGCAGCGGCGTCGGTCAGTTCGGCTTGCAACAGGTGTACGCCGAGGGCTTGCAGGTGGGCGGTGTCGGAAGTTTTGCGCACCGTCGCATAGACCGTCGCGCCTTGCCGGCAGAGTTTTTCGGCGACGTGACTGCCCACAAAACCCGTTCCGCCGGTGAGTAAAATATGACTCATATTTCTACCGTTTTTTCGTAGAGGCGGTATTTTTTATAGACCTCGCCGTTGATGTTTTTCAGTCCGCGCACCATCATCGTATTTTCTTCTAAAATCCAAGAGGCCTCGCCGCCGGTGTAGCCTTTGCGTCGGGCTTCGCGCAGCAATTTGACGTACAAAACGACCTCGATTCCCAACGTCCGATATTCTTCCAAAACGCCCAAAGTCAGCACCCGCAACGTCTTGATTTTCTTTTTGCCGAACAGCAATTTAAAAATGCCCGTCGGCAACAGTCGTCCGCGTTTTACGTCAATCATGACCTCGTTGATATTCGGCATCGTCAGCGTAAAAGCAATCGGTTTGCCGTTCTTTTCCGCTACCAAAACAAAGTCTTTATCCATCGCCATTTTCATGTCTTTTGCCACGTAGTCGAACTCCTTATCCGTCATCGGAATGAAGCCCCAATTTTTGTCCCAAGCCCGATTGTAGATGTCTTTAATCTGATTGACATCCTGCTTAAAATTTTTCATATTAATCGTGCGGAAGGTCACACCGCTGCGCTTCAGTCTTGCCTCGATGTTGTCCGACAGGGCTTCCATACGCGCCGGCACCGCGTCCGTGCCAATCCAGTAGGCGAGCAAATCCATACGCTTTTCAAAACCGTAGCGTTCCAGTAAATCTTGATAGTAAGGTTTGGCGTAAGTCATCATAATCGACGGCGGCGTCTCAAAGCCCTCGATGAGCAGACCGGCGGGGTCATTGGTTGAAAAATCGACGGGACCGATGATGTTATCGACATTTTTGGAAGACAAAAAATCGGCGGCGGCGTTCAGCAGTTTTTCGGCGGCGCGGTAGTCGTTTATCACGTCAAAAAAACCGAAAAAGCCGTCTTTTTTGCCCGTATAAGCATTGTGATTTTTGTTATAAATGCCGGCAATACGACCGCAGGGCTTACCGTCTTGATAGGTCATAAATAACTGAAAATCAATGTGTTCGTGCGAAGGATGCTTGCCTTTCGTCAGCATATCACGGATAGCGATGAAGATGTCGGGCACGTAATTCGAGTCGCCCGCAAACAGGTCGTGCTTGAAGTCGATAAATGCTTTGAGCTGCTTTTTGGATGTGACAGTGACGAGTTTTGTCATAGTTGGTGGGTGGTGGCGGGTTTGTGGTTATTTTTAACAAACAGGTCAGACTTGGCTTTCCGTTTTTTTTATCAAAAAATGAGGAGCTAAGATTTATTCCTTAACTCCTCATTTTATACTTGAAGATAACGCCCGCAGGTAAAACGGGAGTCTAACGTCTAAAATCTAATATCTAACGTCTCTCCTAAACCGTCACCACCGCATTCTCCTCTCTGCGCAGCGGGTCGTATTTACCCACGCCGAGTTTTTTCGCCACCTTATTCATCTTATCCACGGCAAATTCAATTTGTGCTTTCGTGTGCGTCGCCATCAGTGAGAAGCGAATCAGGCTGCTGTCGGAAGGCACGGCGGGCGAAACGACGGGATTGACGAAAACCTGCTCTTCCAACAACATTTTGGTGAAGAGGAAAGTCTTGTTGTTGTCGCGGATGTAAATCGGGATAATCGGGGTTTCGGTGTCGCCGATTTCGAAGCCCGATTTGCGCAGCATGTCTGCGGTGTAGTGCGTGTTGTCCCACAGCGTTTCGAGTCGCCACGGCTCGTCGGTGATGATGTCGAGGGCGGCGGAAGCAGCGGCGACCGAGGCGGGCGTTGCGCTTGCGCTGAAAATGAGGGAGCGGGCATTGTGCTTGAGGTAGTCGATAACGCACTCGTCTGCCGCGACAAAACCACCGAGGGAGGCGAGTGATTTACTAAACGTACCGACGATTAAGTCCACGTCGTCCGTCATATTAAAATGCTCTGCCGTGCCGGCACCCGTCTTGCCGAGTACGCCGACCGCGTGGGCATCATCGACGACGACCGTGCCGCCGTATTTTTTCGCCAAAGCGACGATTTCGGGCAGTTTGGCGATGTCGCCTTCCATGCTGAATACGCCGTCCACGACAATCATTTTAATGGCATTGTCGGGCAAATTTTTCAATCTGCGCTCTAGGCTGCCCATGTCGTTGTGCTTAAATTTGACGACTTTCGCAAAGTTCAAACGCGTGCCTTCGTAAATGGAAGCGTGGTCGTATTCGTCGATTAAAATATAATCGTGGCGACCGGTGAGCGAGCCGATGGCACCGAGATTGGCTTGAAAACCGGTACTGAAAACCAACGCCGCTTCCTTACCCAAAAACTTAGCGAGCTTTGCCTCCAGGTCGATGTGAATGTCGAGCGTGCCGTTGAGAAAGCGCGAACCGGCACAGCCCGAACCGTACTTTTCGACCGCTTTAATCGCCGCTTCTTTGACGTGCGGGTGATTGGTCAAGCCCATGTAGCTGTTCGAGCCGAACATGACAACATCCTTTCCGTGAATCTGCACGACCGTGTCTTGATCGGAGCTGATCGGACGAAAATAGGGGTAGATGTTTTCCTTTTCGAGTTTCTTATGAATGTCGAAACCCTGCATCTTTTGGTAGAACATACTCTTGCTCATACAGTTTTTTTTGTCGAACCCGTCGGATAAATTTTGCTCGTTTTTTTGCAAAAATCGAGTGGCGGTTTACCCCGTTCGAAGTGTGTGGAGGCGTGCGAAAAATCAGTACACATCGCCCTGCGTTCCCGAAGGATATTTACATTTTCGGTTTGAATTGATTAAACAACATACAAACCCGTTTTTAGTTGGTATTCTTAATTTTCTTCCGTCTGCGCCTCTTTTCCGGCGATGCCGTAGAAGAAAAATTGCATCAATTCCGTAATCAATTCCGTATTGGTATCGTATAAATCCAGTAAATCTTCGTCCGCCGCTTTTTCCTGCATCAGGTCTATCATTTGTGTCACGAAACCGATTTTCAGGTCTTTGCGGATGACGCCTTCGCTTTGCATTTTGCGGATGCTGCGTTCCAAATCCGCCGTCATTATTTTGCGAAAGCGAATGATAAACGCCTTCACCGTCGGAAAATTATCGCCGTAGGCATCGCGCAAAAACTCGCGGCTGACGCCTTCGCTGTGTTTGCGTTTGTTTTTAATCAACTCCGCGATTTTAACCGGCAAAGGCAAGTCCGCATCGTCCATCAATTGCCGACTTTCGGTGCGCGACACGTCGAAAATTTTGCGCAACACGTGTACCGCGACTTCTTCTTTATTGGAAAAATAGCGGTAAAAAGTCATCTTACTCACGCCCGCCTGCGCGCAGATTTCCTCGACGGAAACCTTTTTGATTCCGTACTTCCAAAACAGCTTTTTCGCCTCGGCGAGTACCGCACGGGTGCTTTTCGTCACTTTTGTTATGGTTTGTACTTCCGTCATAATTACGGGCGGCTTTGGTTGGTAGGCGGTGGTAGGTGGTCGATAGGAAAAACTCCCGTCGGCACCTTTATTTTCACACCGATTGTTAGTCATCACTACCTAAAGCGTTAATAAAAGCCTTTGAATTATAATGTAAACAGTTATAAAATAACACTGCGATTGCGCGTTTTGACTTTCCTTTAGATACCAAAACGCGGGCGGTGTTACAATTAGCGCGCAAAGTTACGAATTTTGTATAATTCAAACGATTAGTAACACCTTATTTTTTTTTTGTTGAAATCTTTTTCCGATTTCCAAACGATAGAAAAGTGGGAACGCGGCGTTGGTTGGTTGTATATTCCTTATTCTTATGATTTTTTTATGTCCGGTTTGTAATTTTGTTTGGCACAAAAGGGAGACAAAACTCGGGAATGAAGGGAAGACTTGGGTTTTAGCGAATTAGTAACCGCCGGCTTCAGCCGGTCGGGATAAAAGAAATAAACAAAGTTAATTTCTCTGAAAAAACTTCGTTTTTAGACGACTTAAAAGTCGCCGTTACTTTGGCCGCCGGGGCGGGGTGGAGTGGGATGATTATGAGGGGGTGCCTTGGTTTTTGAAGTAGGTTCATCCGGTCTGAACGGCTTCGTATTTTCATCGGACAATTACTCATTTGATTTTGTGCGGTATTACAGACCTAAAAATTCCGGTTTCAGTAACAAACGTACTCGGAAGAAAAGTACAGGTTCTTTATTACGAGCGTACAAACGCCGAAGGTTTTATAAGTACGAATGTCAGTACATTGCTTGCTCGCGGAATTTTACTATATTAGTGTTCAATTTGAAGCACCGAGTGGTGCTTCTGTCTTTTGTAAAAAATTAATTTTCAAATTCTGCCGATATCCTCCTAAAACCGGTTTCGCTGTCTCGGCTTTTAAAATTCTGTAAAATGAAAATTTGTAAAACTGTATTTCTCCTAATATCGGCTATCTTCTTTTTCTCAAATTGCAATGACGACGAAAACATCACAATCCCACCCGAAATCACAGCCTGTACTGAAGATGCCGGTATTCCGGTTATCAACTTCGATACCTCTATAGTATATCCCTGTCCGCTTGGATTTAATATTGTACAAAAAAATCGTTATCAGTATGCAGAGCCTGTATTTAATCCTAATAATGAAAATGAAATTATCTATATCAGAAGAGAATACGAAGAATCCTCAATTTTAAAGAGAGAGATTTGGAAATACAATTTTTGCACGGAAAATGCTACGTTTATTACAGATTTGGTCTCACATGATTTAGATTGGAGTCGCAAAGATTGGGTGATTTTTACGGCAGAAGACCGACAACTTTATAAAATTAAATCGAATGGAGACAGCTTGACCCGACTTACCCTTAACGGAGACTTCAACAACCAAGCAAAATGGAATGACGCAGGTACGAAATACTTATATGAAAGATTAACTTCTCCATTAAGTGGATTACGCGTTTGTGATGAATTCGGAAATGTTCAAGACACCTTGGATGGTTTAACGGTAGCACATTCATGGACTTGGGATAATGAGGACAATAGGATTTTTTATTCTGAAATACCCGAAGATGTAATATACGGAGAATACTATTCGGAAACCGATGAGTTGGAACCGATAAACACCTTATCTCTCGCCGGGAGTGCAGACAGAATTATTACCAAACTCGTTTACAGAAAAAGCGACAATCGGCTTTATTTTGCAAGCAGTCTCAATCTCGCCTATCACGATTTAGCTACCGATGAAGTCGTTCACCTCACGCAAGGCGCCGACAATCGCGCCTACGGACCTTTCGATATTCCGAAGGAGGGCAATACTATCATTGTGTCGCGGATTGATTTGGAAAAGACGGATGTCTGTACGGTAGAAATCGAAGTAAATCTTTACCTCATAGATGTTACGGGAGAAAGGGAACGGGAAGTTGTATTACCGGAATAAGCACCTGATTATTTATATCTGCGAAAGCTACACCAACCCTACCCCGATATCACCTCCGACCACTCATCCGTAATCAAGACGCAAATCTCCCGAAAATCGGCTTGAAAAAGCAAACCACCCGCATCCAAACCTGCAAGGTCGGGCGCAGCGTTTCTATACTGAAATAATACACCCGTGCATCGGTCTCACAAGTTTAAATCCATCCGCCCCCGACGTCTAAAAATCGTATAAAAAGGTTCTTTTATTGTTTAAAATCTCAAATAAACTTTGCCGGGTGATTCTTTTGCCTAAATTTGGGACTTTATTTGCAAATACGTCAAGGGACGTGTAATTTTTTGAGAAACTCTAAGCTACGACAAAACGAAAAATATGGATTTTGCCACAACGGATTTAGTCATTCTCATCGGGTATTTGATGCTCATGATGGGTTTCGGTATTTGGATTGCCAACAAGGAAAAAAACGAAAGCGCGAAGGATTATTTCCTTGCATCGAGTGCCCTGCCCTGGTGGGCGGTCGGCGGCTCGCTCATTGCTTCCAACATCTCGACGGAGCAAATTTTGGGAATGAACGGCTCGGGCTACGTGATGGGTTTGGCGATTGGTGCCTACGAACTTTTGGCGGCTTTGACGCTGATTTTGGTGGCAAAATTTCTGCTGCCGGTCTTCATCAAAAAGGGCATTTACACGATGCCGCAGTTTTTGGAAGAGCGATTCGACCGACGCGTGCGCACGATTATGGCCTTCTTTTGGGTCGCGCTTTTTGTGCTGGTCAATATCACTTCCGTACTCTATCTCGGCGGCGTGGCAATTAAAAGTATCGTCGGCGTACCCGATTGGATGGGCATCGACGGGTTGATTTGGGGCATCATCGGTTTGGTAATTTACTCGGCGACTTTGTCCATTTTCGGCGGTCTGAAAGCCGTGGTCTGGACGGATGTGATACAGGTCGTCATCCTGATTATCGGCGGATTTACGGCGGCGTACATGGTGTTGACCTTTGTGGGCGACGGCAGTTTCTTCGGCGGTTTGTCTCACCTTTATGAGAAAGCGCCCGACCACTTCGACATGATATTGGACGAAAGCAATGCCTCTTACGATAAGCTGCCGGGCATCAGTGTCCTCGTCGGCGGTCTGTGGATTGCGAACCTCTATTACTGGGGAAACAATCAGTACATTATCCAACGCGCATTGGCATCCAAGTCACTGAAAGAGGCGCAAAAAGGGGTGGCATTTGCGGCGCTGATGAAGCTGTTGATTCCGTTTTTTGCGGTCGTGCCGGGCATTGCGGCTTACGTCATTTTACAAAATCCGGCAGATTACGGCTTTACCGGTCTCGGTATCGACGTGCCGGACGAGGCATTCCCCTGGGTACTCGGCAACTTCGTGCAGACCGGCTTTAAAGGTTTGGTACTGGCGGCATTGATTGCGGCCATCGGTTCGTCGGTCAGTTCTATGGTCAACTCGGCGTCCACCATTTTCACTTTGGACATTTACAAAAACCTTTTCCAAAGCAATAAATCGGAAGACCACTACGTCAAAGTCGGTCGCGTCTCGGCGACGGCGGCATTGGTTTTGGGTGCGATTATCGCTCCGGCTTTGGGTAATTTAGAGCAGGTTTTTCAGTACATTCAGGAATATACGGGCTTCATCAGTCCGGGCGTCGTGGCGGTTTTCCTTTTTGGGATGTTTTGGAAACGGGCGACTTCCAACGCGGCTTTGGCGGCGGTTTTGGCGTCCATTCCGTTTTCGGCATTTATGGCATTTGTCTTTCCGCAGGTACCGTTTTTGGTGCGCATGGCATTGAGTTTTGCGGTGATGTCGGGCTTGATTGTAGTCATTTCGGTATTGGAAAATAACGCACGACTCAAGACCCGTACCGACGAGACACCTTATTTACTCGGTTTGTGTTTCACTTTGGTTTTGATTGCTATTCCTCCGGGCATTCGTTTGTTGGTCGGTGATTTGGATGCGGGCAGCACTGCGACCAATTACGGTTTCGGTATCCTGATTGTCGGCCTGTGCGCTACGGTTTTCGCCATGCTTTTCACGGAAAACAAACGCGACGACCACAAAGCCATTCAACTCGACACGGCACTTTTCAAAACCGATGCGGTGTTTAACATCACGACGGTATTCGTGGTGCTGATTTTGGCGGCGATTTATTGGTTTTTATGGTAAATGATTTTGCAGCTCAACTCAAGAAGACAGCCAAACAATCCTCTCGGGATTTGTTTGGCTGTTTTTTTTTCGCTGAAAAATGCCCAAAGTTTCTTCGTAAAAACTAAAATACGTTTGCAGAATTAACAATAAATAAAATGTGTTTAATCTTAAAATAAAACAACAAAAAATTTTACAAAGCCAAAAAATGTGCTATGTTTGCGTCAACAAAAAACTACGCGCATGTCTTTAGACCCAAACGAAATACAGATAAATAATCTGCACGATAAGCTTTTCAAAGAAACCTTTTCGATAGTCAGAGAGGCGCGGGCGTTTTTGACGCACTTTGTCGATGCGGAACTGACGCAAACTTTGGATTTGAGTACCTTGAAAATCGACAACGGCAGCTACGTCGATGAAGAGTTGCAGGAGCATTTTGCGGACATTATATATACCTGCGCGCGCAAGGACGGTAAGGAAGTGAAGGTTTGCATTCTTTTCGAGCATAAAAGTTATGACGATAAAAGGCTGCCCGTGCAGTTGTTGAATTATATGAGTTTGGGCTATCGACAACAGACGCGGGGCGAAGGGGCGACGCAAATCAATCCGATATTGCCCGTAGTCTTGTATCACGGCGAGACCAAGCGCAGACATATCGAGTTAAAAGATATGATTGGCGGGGCTTACGCTGAAATTCTTCCGTACTTAGCCAATTTCAAATATGAAGTAATTGATTTGAGTAAATTTGCGGATGAGATGCTGCTGTCTGTCAAAACGGGAGTATTGCTGTCCAAAACTTTGACGGTCTTTAAGCACAGCCGGAACAAGGGTTATTTTTTGGAAAATTCGCGAAAAATCCTTAGTTTTACGGAGCGGGAATTGGAAAACGATGAGAAGCGAGAACTGATTTTGATTTTGCTGCGTTATATTTTCGGAGCGCATCGCTTCGACCGTCAGGAAATTAAGGAGTTTACAAAAAAATTGAATATTATGGAACAAGTAGTTGCCGGCAGTTATGCGGATGTTTTGATAAAGGAAGGCAAGATAGAAGGCAGAGTAGAAGGTAAAGTAGTAGCAGATACGCTGAAAACCGTTAAATTTGTATGTAATCTTTTGAAAAGTTCATCTATGACCGACACGGAAATCGCAAACGCAGCGGAAGTTTCGGTAAGCCACGTGACTACCATGCGTTTGTTACTGATTAAAAATACACGAAAAACTGCTCCGGGAAAAATTTTGAGAAATTTCTTCAATAATATAAAGCTGACGGAGCAAGAAAAAGAAGTATTGGTCCAATCCGTAAAAAAATACTATGAAGGTAGTGATGTGAACTAAGAAGATTAAAAAACAAATATTATGGAACAGGTAGTTGCCGGCAGTTATGCGGATGTGTTGATGAAGGAGGGAGAAAAAAAGGCAGAGGCAGAAGCAAAAGCGGAAGCATTAAGCGCAGTCAATATACTGTGTACTTTATTTAAAGAATTGCCGACTAAAACAAATGCAGAAATCGCAGTTATATCGCGTCTTTCAGGGAAGTATGTGTCCGCCATGCGCACATTATTGCAAAAAAACACACGCGAAACCGCCGTTGACAGGATTGTAAAAAGCTTTTTTGATAACATCAAATTGACCGAACAGGATAAAAAGAAATTGACTTTTTATGTTGGATATTATTACGGAACGGATATTTTGAATTGATAAACGGATGTACTATGAAAACATGGGCAGTTCCCGGAAGTTATGCGGATGTGTTGATGAAAAAAGGGTTTAAAAAAGGTTTTAAAAAAGGCTACATAGAAGGTATAAAAATCGCAGAAGAACTTCAAAACGCCGCGTTTGTCTGCCGCACATTAAAAGTATTACCGTCCAAAACCGATATCGATATAGCAGCGGCGGTAGTTGTTCCGGTCGAATACGTGACTAAAATGCGTACTCTGTTGCATAAAAACACACTTGAAACCGCCGTTCCGGAAATCAAAAAAACTTTTTTCAGAAAAATCAAACTGACCGAACAGGAACAAAACAAACTCACCGCAAACGTAGAATATTACTATCGCATCAATGCGTAAATCTAAGAAAAATACGAGCCGTTCTCTCCGAGCGGCTCGTATTTTTTTGGCCCTTTTCTTACAAAACCAAATCCTCAAAATGTATCGGAAACTCCGTCATGCGCCGACCCGTTGCGTGAAATATCGCATTGGCAATCGCGGGAGCCATCGACACCAAGCCGATTTCTCCGACGCCCTTTGCGCCCAATTCATTGATGATTTCGTCTTTTTCTTCCACAAAGATTACGTCTAAATCGTGGATGTCGGCGTGTACCGGCAAATGGTATTCCGCTAAATTCGGGTTTACATACCTGCCCGTTTTAAAGTCCGTCAGCGTCTCTTCGCGCAGGGCTTTGCTGATGCCCCACACCATGCCGCCCAAAATCTGACTGCGCGCCGTTTTCGGATTGATAATATTTCCCGCCGCCACCGCCGTGACTGCGCGGGTGACATTGACCGTGCCGAGTTGCTCGTCCACCTCGACCTCGACAAATGCCGCGCTGTGTGCCGCCCGCGTGTACTGTTTGAGTTTTAGCGGATTGGGAACGTTGGATTTGGTGACGGAAATTTTGTCTTCTTTTTCGTTTTGAAAAATGTCGGTTAGATTCACGAAAACAGTATCGTCATCCGCCGCGTAGATTTTTCCGTCTCGGAAATAAATCGCGTCCTCTTCACTGTCCGCAAACGGAGAATTTTTCAACCGTTTTGCCTTTTTGAAAAGCTCTTCTTTCAACACTTTACAAGCTGCTTTGACCGCCGAGCCGACCACGCCCGTCGTGTAAGACCCGCCCTGTATCGGCGAAAGCGGGTGTTCGCTGTCGCCGTATTCGAAGGTCATTTCTTCGGTCGAAATACCGAATTGTTCTGCCGCGATTTGTGTCATCACCGTGTAGCTGCCCTGCCCGCTGTCGTTGACGGCACTTTTAACAATAAACTTGCCCGCTTTGGTAAAAATCGCCTCCGCCCGAGCGGGCAAGGCAATGACGTCCCATATACCCGAACTCATACCGTAGCCCACCAAACGATTACCGCGTTTCATACTGCGCGGCTCCGGTTTGCGCTCCGCCCAACCGAATTTTTCCGCACCTTGCCGGTAACATTCGCGCAGTTCTTTGCTCGAAAACGGCTTGTCCTCACTCACGTCGCGCTCGGCGTAGTTGCGCAAACGAAACTCCAAAGGGTCGATTTTCAAGTCGTAAGCCAAAGCATCCATCGCCGTCTCTACGGCGTGCATACCCGTACTGCCGCCCGGCGCGCGCATGTCTATCGGCGTATAAGTATCCAACGGAACGAGTTGATATTCGAGCAGCGTATTCTGCGCGGGATACAGTATATTTCCCCAATTTACGACCACCTCGTTGTAGTCTTCAAAACGCGAAGTTTCCGCAACGGCTTTGTGGTGCATTGCCGTCACTTTGCCCGCAGCGTCCGCACCGAATCGTGCCTTCATCACGGTCTGCGGACGATGCCCGAAGGTGTACATTTGCTTTCTGTCCAAACTGACGCGCACGTTTCTTTTTAAATGCAAAGCCGCCATTACACACACAAACAGTTGATACTGAGGTCGTAAGCCCGAACCGAAACTGCCGCCGACGTAAGGTGCAAGGACGCGCACATCGCTGTAAGACAATCCGAAAACATTGGAAACGTAAATTTGCGAATTGTTTGTTCCCTGCGTTTTGTCATAAATCGTCAGCTTGCCCTCGCCTTCATAAACAGTCGTCGTCGCGTGCATTTCCATCGGATTATGGTGCTCCGTTCCGTGCCGAAAATCTCCGTCGTAAGTCGCGGCAGCTTCACCGTAGGCTTTCGCAAAATCTCCCTTCGGACTCGGCGGCAGCGGCTTTATCAACGTCGCTAAACCCTTGCTCGGGTCGCGGGCATCATCCAAATTTTTTCTTAAATCAACGTCAAAATCCTCGGTCTCATAGGTCACTTTCAACTGCGCAGCGGCATACCTTGCCGTCTCGAAACTGTCGGCGACGACCAAAGCAATCGGTTGTCGGTCGTACTTAATTTCGTTATCATAAAAAGGCTTGAACGGCGAACCCGGCGGGGCGTCCATATCGCTGTACATCACGTCGAACCACGGCAAACTCGGGCGATTGTTGTGCGATAAAACATCGACGACACCGGGAATACCGCGTACCGCCGTTTCGTCCAACGCCGTAATTTTTCCTTTGGTCACGCTGCTGTTGACGATATAGCCGTACAGCAAATCGGGCACGTTGTATTCGGCGGCATATTTGGCACTGCCGGTTACTTTTTCTAAGGCGGTGAGGCGCGATTTGGCTTTGCCGATTTCTCCGTTCTTATTTTTCATTTATGGATAATTCTTGACGATGATTGCTTGTGTGACTATTTTTTTCGATCCTGATTATTATGATGATTATGGTGGGAATACCTGTCCCGTACTTTAGTCGGGATGATTTGATTTTATTTCGTAAAATTCCCGCACTCCCCAACTTCTCAACCTCCCAACCTCCCAACTCTCACCGCGACGGCCCCGCCCCCGGTCGCTGCGTTTCTTGCGGGTTCAAAGCCATCATTCCGTTTCTGATAATCGCTCTTTTGGTCAGCGGAATTTTAAAGGCGTTATGCTCGAAACCTTCCGCGCCGTCCATGATAATTTCGGCGGCTTGCGCGAAATTGTCTCGGTCGGGTCGCTTATTTTTCAAAAAATCTTCCGCTTCTTGTACGCGCCACGGTTTGTGTGCGATACCGCCGACGGCGATGTTCGCTTTTTCGATTTTACTGTCTTTCAGTCTCAGACCCGTAGCGACGCTGACTAAAGCGAAGGCGTAAGAATTGCGGTCGCGCAATTTGAGGTAAGAGTAATTTTCGGCGAAGCCCTCGGCGGGCAAGTCGATGGAAGTGATTAACTCGCCGGGGCGCAAGGTGTTGTCTTTTGACGGATTGTTACCGGGCAGCCGGTGAAACTCCGTAAACGGAATCGAGCGGTTGCCCTCCGCACCGGTGACCTGCACGACGGCATCCAAAGCGGCCAAAGCAATGCACATATCCGAAGGATGCGTCGCGATGCAGTTTTCGCTGTGACCGATGACGGCATGCAAGCGGTTGTGACCTTCCGTGGCGGGGCAACCCGAACCCGGATTGCGTTTGTTGCAGGGCGACTCGTGGTCGTAATAGTAGTAGCAACGAGTACGCTGCATGAGATTTCCGCCGTTGGTGGCCGCGTTGCGAATTTGTGCCGAAGCACCCGCGAGAATGGTATTTTTGAGCAGCGGATAACGCTTTTTGACCAAAGGATGATAGGCGGTATCGGCATTGCCGGCCATCGCACCGAGGCGCAAACCGCCGTTTTCGGTTTCCGTGATTTGATGCAGTTCTTCGATGTTTGCGAGGTCGATGAGCGTATCGGGGTGCGTCAGATTATACTTCCAACGGTCGATGAGGTTGGTGCCGCCGGCGAGGAAGCGGCTGTTCGTTTCTTTGCCGATGAGGGCGACCGCGTGCTCGGTATCATCGGCGCGCAGGTAGTTAAAATTATTCATAATGGTTGGCTTTTACTTCCGTGACGGCGTCGATGATATTTGCGTTGGCACCGCAGCGACAGAGGTTTCCGCTGAGGGAGTCTTTGATTTCTTCCAAGGTTTGCGCCTCCCCTTCTTCGAGCATGCCGAGCGCGCTGCATATTTGTCCGGGTGTGCAATAGCCGCACTGAAAGGCATCGTGTTCGATAAAAGCGCGTTGCAGCGGATGCGGATTTTCTTTACTGCCGACACCTTCGATGGTTTTGATTTCGGAACCGTCTTTGGCGACGGCTAAGGTGAGGCAGCTCAAAATGCGTTTGCCGTCACAAATGACCGTACAGGCACCGCACTGACCGTGGTCGCAGCCTTTTTTCGTGCCGGTCAGGTCGAGGTGATGCCGCAGCGCGTCCAGTAAACTGACCCACGCGGGCAGGGTCAATTTTTCGGTTTTACCGTTGACGATCAGCGTGGTTTGATATTGTAATTTCTTCTCGGTTTGTTTCATAAACGAAGGTTTTCGGTATTCGGAAAGAAGTATATAAATTGTGAACGGAGGGTACGGGCGGATGTTCGGAGGGAGTTTTTATAGTTTTTCTCAAAAAGCAAACAGTCACGAAAAAAACCGCTCGGTTCTTTCGTGACTGTTTGCTTTTTACTTTCGTCGAATTTTACAACTCGTAGCGGCGGATTACAACGGGCAGATTATTTTTTTCCGCCGTGTCTTCGGTCAGTATCAGTTGCGTTTCGGTGAGTTCCGTGATTTCCCAATATTCCCAACCGTTGCCGACTGTGCCTTCGCCGCGAAAGCCGAATTTCAGACGCACGACGCGATAATTTTCCCGCATATCCCAAGTTTTGGCGGTGCCGACAATGGTGCCGGCGTCGTCGCAAATTTCTCCGAATTCATAAGAAAAATCCTTGTCGTTTTCAAAAATCAGAACATCATCGACATCGCAGGGTTCCGTGACATCCCTGCCGTCTTCAATGACGCCGGTCAGTTTCCATTCTTTATCGACCAGTAAATCGAAGCCCGGGAAGTCTTCGTTTTTCTTGCAGGATGTCGTCGAAAAAAGCAAGAACAGCAGGGCGCAGCAGATGCCGCCGTTGAATTTTTTGTACATAAATTTCAGAAGTTTAAATGAGGAAATATAATTTCACTTTAAAACGCTCACACAACCTTTTCATACTTTACAAACAGGATTTTAACTAAAAGATGCAGAACTTCCGGAAAGTCCGAAAGACGATTTTCCCCCGAAAAAAGAGAATCCGGGCTGTTTATCGAAAAAGCGGACCGGCGTGTCCGGTTTTGTAAGTTATTTGTAACAGCGAGAGCGAAAATTCAATATCGCTGACGATACGCATTTAAAACTCATTGAACAAAACTCAGAATTTATGAAACTCCTGTACACCTTTGCCTTTTTTATTTTTACAATATCACTATCGACTGCGGCCGCCGAAAAAACCTACTATTATGCAATAGAATTTATCGACAAAAACCACAACTTTTACACGCTTGATAAGCCCGCCGAGTTTCTCTCTCCGAGAGCATTAAAGCGCAGAAAAAAACAAAATATCAAACTTACCGCCGTGGACTTGCCGCTTTCCACGCGCTACATTTATCAAATCGAGCAGCGAGGCGCCCACATTTTACATCGCTCGAAATGGCTGAATACCGTCATCATTACCTGCACAAAAGAAGATTTGGAAAAAATCAAAAATTTGTCCTTCGTCAAAGAAGTCGGCAAGGCGGGACGCAGCGCGGATTATGAAATTCTAATCACCGAACGCAAAAAGAAAAAAGCTAAAACCGACCCCGCCCCTAATCCTTACGGCGATGCCTTTCACCAAATCAATATGCTCGGCGGTATCGCGCTGCACGACAAAAACCACCGGGGAGCAGGTATGCTCATTGCCGTTTTGGATGCCGGTTTTTGGCGCGCGGACGACCTGCCGATTTTTGGAAAAATACAGGAAAATCCCTATTTCCGCAAAAGCACCGACTTTGTAACGGGCGTCGAAAATGTCTTCGATACCTCCGAACACGGCACGGAAGTCCTGTCGGTCATGGCGGCGGATTTGCCCGGCACCATGGTCGGCACGGCACCGGATGCGGCCTATGTTTTACTGAAAACCGAAGACCTGCGCGGCGAATATCACCTCGACGAATACACTTGGGTGGCGGGCATGGAGTACGCGGACAGCCTCGGAGCGGATATTGCCGTTTCGGGTTTGGGTTATACGCGCTTCGACGACCCGACGATGAATTACACCTTCGCGGATTTGGGAAAAAACAAAGCCATCAGCACCCGTGGTGCCGAAATCGCTACGGCGGCGGGCATGATAGTCGTGTGCAGTGCGGGCAACGAAGGCGAAAACGACTGGCAAAACGTAAGCTGTCCCGCAGACGGCAGCGGAGTCTTAGCGGTCGGCGCACGCAATTTATACGGCAAAAGAAGTGCCTTCTCTTCACGGATTTGTGAATTGAACGGCAGAATGAAACCGGACGTAGATGCCCTCGGCGAGCAGGTGGCGGTGGCTGCCGTGGCCGGCGCAGCGCAGGTACGTCGGGGGCGCGGCACTTCTTACTCCGCGCCGATTGTAGCGGGTTTGGTCGCTTCGCTGTGGAGTGCTTTTCCGACTGCCGACAACGAAAGTATTTTGAATGCCGTGCGACTGTCGGCGGCTGCGGAATACGGTAATCGTCCGGGCTTTCCGGATTTTAACCGCGCCTTCTGTTTACTCGCGGGTGAGAAAAAAGAGATGTTTACCTATAAAGCGGATTGATAGCAAAAAAGGGAAAATCGGACGATAAAAGGGAAAAACGGGACGAAAACCGAAAATCGAAATTTAAAACCTCAATCGCCCTTAACTTTGAACTATCAAACGAACAAACACGGTTTAAATCTCAAAAAACTAAAAAACAACGTGTAGAGTAATTTTTAATTTGGGAAAAATTCTAAGGATTATTGAAGTCTCGGCGAAAGCAAAAGAGCCGAACCGAGATTTCAATTCCTCTTTTTCCGACTCGCACCCAAAAGCATTTTCAATTGCAAAAACCGTAAAGAACAACGTGTAGAGTAATTTTTAAATTGGGAAAAATTCTAAGGATTATTGAAGTCTCGGCGAAAGCAAAAGAGCCGAACC
>JAHDCG010000009.1:40463-78858 GCA_020629965.1 Saprospiraceae bacterium
TTGGGAAAAATTCTAAGGATTATTGAAGTCTCGGCGAAAGCAAAAGAGCCGAACCGAGATTTCAATTCCTCTTTTTCCGACTCGCACCCAAAAGCATTTTCACTTGCAAAAACCGTAAAGAACAACGTGCAGAATAATTTTTAAAGCGCGAAAATCCGAGATTTTCACCTTGTCCTACAAATCAGAACAAACACCTGTTAATCCGAAACTTACATAACTCCGAATACACTGACTCGTAACAGGTCGGTGTATTTTTTTTTTATTCAGCCCTCCCCTTCCAAACGAAAACCCGTCTGCTCCTGCTCCTCTCCGTTCACTATCAAAGCCACCCGATGCTCGCCCGGGTACAATTTGCGCGTCGTGATAATTTTAAAAGGCTGCTTGCGCACAAACTTTGTCTCCGACCCGGCGGGAAAAATGCGCTCGCTGATTTGAAAAACCTTTCTCGCCAAACTTCCGTTGGCTTTCATAAAATACACACCGTATTCCAAGCGAATTTTGGCGGGAGCGGTGTCGGTATTTTTCAATGTGAAAGAAAATTCTAAGGACTCGCCGATTTTTATTTTATCTTCCCGCAAAACAAAATCTTCAATTTCAATTTTTTCCGTCGAGCCGAAACCGAACAGCCGCAGGGCTTCCGGGTTGCCTTGCTTCAACAATGTGCGGTTGGCGTGTTTGATAATCCAATCTACACTCTTGCTTTTGCCCTGATGTTTTTTAGAAAATGCCAAAACGACCTGCGGGTGGTCTTTGGAAATATCATTCAGATTATTCGCCACGCTTTTGCGCACAAAATCAGACTCGTCGTGCAGCAGATTTTCCAAAATCGGCAGTATCGGCGCGGGGTCTTTTTTGAACTGCGGCAGTGCCTGCGCCCACGGCAAACGCGGTCGGCAGCCCTCCGAGGCAAAGCGGCGCACGGCATGATGCGGGTGAGTTGACCACGCCGTCATTTGTCGCATCACGACCTCCGGGTCGGCGAGCAGGTAAGGACGAATCGCAAATTCGCAGCTCGTATATTGCGTGATGCGCTCCATACCGCGCAGGGAAATTTCGACGTCGGACAAGCCGTACTGCTCGATAAAATCGGGTAAAAACATATATTCCAAAGCCCTACCGGGATGTCTTTCCTCGATGAGCGGCAGGAGTGCCGTGATTTTTGCCACCGCTTTTTTGTATTCTTTCGGCAGATAATCACGCAGCACCGTAGAAATGCGCCGCATCCGCGCCTTCAATTCTAATTCCCCCCAATCGCCGGCGAAAACATCTTTGGTGAAATTTTCGGCGGAAAAATCGGGCAGAACCTCGGCGAGTAAAGGCGCGAAAGCGTTGAAAAACTCTTCGTTGTAAATGTACTTGAGCGGTGTAGCCACGGGCGAAAAGGTTGTAAAGGTTGAGTGGTTGTAAAGGTCGGGCGAAGATAAATAAATTACGGGTCATCTTTTTTCAGATAACCGATGTTTATACATCAATCTTCTTCATCAAACGCTGAATTATGAAAAATTTACTTTTGTTTGCCGTTGCATTTCTCGGTCTGTCTTTTACTTACCATGCCGTTTCCGCGTGGCAAATTGCGGATGATTACGTCATCAAATTTGACGGCAGAGGGGCGACCGGCACCTTCAGCGAACTGACGGGCGAGATTATTTTCGACGAAAATGATTTGGCAAACTCAAGCATAAAGGTCAGCGTCAAAACCGCGACCATCGAAACGGGCAACGATACCAAAAACAAACACGCGCGCGGCGAAAGTTGGTTTGACGCGGAGACCTACCCGACCATCGGTTTTACTTCGGAAAAATTTGCGAAAACCGCGTCGGGCTACACCGTGACGGGCATGTTCGATATGCGCGGCGTAAAAAAACGGGAGACGATTCCGTTTACGTTCAAGAACAATATTTTCAACGGAAAAGTCACCATCGACCGGCAGGAATACGGCATCGAAGGGCCGTTTTTGGCTTTTGCGGTAGCGGATGATTTTGCGGTGGAAATTCGAGTGCCGGTGCGAAAATGAACCTCAAAACTCTCGAATTTTAATGCTCCGAAACTCGACCGCATCACCGTGGTCTTGCAGCAGGATATGACCCGCCGTAAAGCGTCCGAAGTTTTCAATTTCACGATATTTGCTGTGCCCGACCAAAGCCGCAAAGGTCTGCGAAAAACGGTCGTATTCGATGATTTTTATTTCGTTCAGCCAATGCTCGACGCGACCGCTTTGTACGACAATACGGGCTTGATTCCATTGTCCGTTTTTGTGGCGAATATCGCGGCGGCGACCGACTTCCGACAGATTTTGCGGCGGAATGAGGTCGTATAATGCGCCTAATGTGCGATTGCCGTCCGTCCCTTTTTCGGCGTCGGGATGCTTTTGATTGTCTAAAATTTGAAACTCCAAACCGATAGCGGAACCCGCGCCCTTGTTGATTTCCGGCTGCACAAAATACTTAATTCCGCTGTTTGCCCCCTCCGATATTTTGAAATCTACGCACAACTCGAAGTCGGAAAACTGTCGGTGCGTAATGATGTCTCCGCCGTTCGCACTTTCCGCGCCGTCACTTTTTTCTACCGCTAAAATGCCGTCCTTCATACTCCAACCCCGGTCGGGAAAGTCGTCTGATTTAGCACCGCGCCAACCGTCTGCGGTCTTACCGTCCCACAGTAATCGCCAACCTTTGCGACGTTCGTTTTCACTCAATTTATTGACCAATAAACTGACTTCCGGAGCGGTCGTTTCCTGTCGCTGTATTCGTGTGAGGTCGGTCGTAATAAACACATCCTTCCACCGGACTTTTTGCCCTGCCCTATCATTTTTTCCGATGCTGTGCACCTGAAAAGCGATGAAGCCCGCAGCGGTCATTTCATCGACCAAATTCGCGCAGGACACACCGTTGACCCAAGTCCTGATTTGACTACCGATTGCCTCGATACGGTAGTGATTCCAAGTGCCGTTTCTAAAAGCATTTTGCCCTTCCGCATTCCGCGTCAGCGGGTACAGCCAACCGCGGCGCGCCTCGTCGTAGATGCCGCCCGCCCATTTGCGTTCGCTCGTCTCTATCTCGCATTGATAGCCGAAAACGTACTCTTTTTCCGAGTGCTGATTGCTGCGAAACTGCACCCCGGAGTTCATGCCGTATTCGATTTTTACGGAAAATTCTAAGATAAAATCGCCGAATATTTCCTTGGTCGCCAAAAAGCTGTTGGGCGTGTCGTGTTTGGTCGTGCCGGTCAAAATGCCGTCGGCATAGGTAAATTCGGCATCGCCGCCGAGTTGTCGAAATTCCGATAAATCCGGGTCATCAAAAAGCGGGCGGCGATTGGTTTGGGCGGAAAGATTTTGAAAGAGAAAAAGTAAAATCAGTATTTTCGGCAGGTGTCGCATAGGCTTGTTTTTTGGGATAAAAGTAGGGAAATTATTTTGTTTGCAGCGTCTTCTTTGTCACACAAGAATCAGCGTAAAAGGTTGAGAGGTTGGGAAGCGGGAAGTAAGCAGCACATTCAGCGTCCGGACCAAAGTACGGGATTTCGCTGCGCTCAATAAAAAAGCAGTAGTCACACTCATTTTACGAAGTAAAATCATCAGTCATAACAAATCATAATCATCTTAAAAATCAGCGTCAAAAAAAATAATCACACAAGCAATCAGCCTCAAAACGCAAACCCCAACTGCACCGCAAACCGCGTATCCTCCACCGAGGTAAAATAAGCCGCATTTATCACAATCCCGTCCAGCGGTGCCAGCCACAGACCGCCGCCGTAGCTGTAATGCCACACGTCCGATTCGCGCTCCTCAATCCACACCCGACCGTAGTCGAAACCCGTGTACACCCCCGCCGAAAAGGGAATAACTTTGTTGCGCGAAGTCAACAGACGAAAGCGTAAATCCGTATTCTGAAACACCATTTCCTCGCCCGTAAAGCGGTCGGCACGAAAGCCGCGCAGGTTGGTATTACCGCCCAAATTCACGCCCTGATAAAAGAAGAAATCGCCGAAATTTCGGGCGTAGCCGAGTTTGCTTGCCAGGGTAATGCGGCGCGGTTCGCCCCAACCCGTTACGTAGGTAAAAGCCGCGTCGATGTTGGCGTAGTTCATCGCGTAGTCTTCCAGATTGGCGCGCCACGACAACTCCGAAGTAAAGCGAAAAGAGTTTTCGGGATTGAGATTGTCATTGATAAAATTGAAGCGAACCGCCGTGCGCACACCCCCGAAATAATTACGGCGGAAAACCTGCGGGTCAACGTCCGAGACCGGCGAGTCCAAAATCCGACCTTCGGTTTTGTCCACCTCGACCGTCTCCGCGAAAGCCCCGAAGGAAAAAAAATTCGACCCCGTAAAACGACGCATCAGTGAGGGTGCAAAAGTCACGCGGCTCAGACTGATACGGTTAAAATTAAAACGGCGGTCACGGTTTTCGCCCGTCGGCAATTCAGTCTCGTTGCCGTAGCCGAAGTAGTTGCGCACAAACTGCGGTCCGAAGTTTTGCGCGTGCAGATTTAAGTCCAATCTGCCGTTGAAAATACTCTGAAATTCACCCGTATATTCAAAGTTTATTGACTTGGTATCGAGAGCATAGGTCACCGCCAATCGCTGCTTATTTTTGCGTCGGTAGGGAAAGGTAAAATAGTCCGCCGTCAGCCCGACGATGACCCCGTTATCGGGATTATACCCGCCGATGACGAAGGGAATAATGTAGTTAAAATTGCGGTCGCCTTTCAGATAGGTGTAGGTATTCGGCTCGTAAAGGTCAGTGCGCAGATCGCGGGTTTCCTTGCCTTTATTGACAATATTATCGCCCTTATCATCATGTATCAGCGTCATTTTGCGCAGACCGCTGACTTTCGACTCATCCGTAAAAGTGTCTTCTTCATAGCCGCCGACAAGGCGCACTTTTATCCCTTTTTTTGCCTCGCCCGTCACCGTAAAAAAGTCTTCGTTGTCGAGACCGAAAACGCGGATTTCCTTCGTCACGTCGGGCGTATAGGTGCGGTCGAAGAATTGTTTGCGCTTCTCGCCGTGTTTATTTGCCGTCCAGGCCTGCACCCGCGTTTTACCGTCGGGCAGTCGCGTCACTTCAAATACGTCGTTGTCATCCGTGCCGACGACCAAGACGTTTTCGTTGACTATTTCATAAAATTTGCGGGCGTAGCGCGGTAAATCATCGCGACGAGCTTTCAATGCTTTTTCCATTTGCTTGCCTTTTTGCGCATAAATCGGCGCGGGCATTTGCCGCAGGGCGGTGTCGATAACTTCATCCGTCAGTCCGTCCTGCATGGTTTTTACTTCCCGCTGCCAGTCCTCCCACGTCAATTCATTTAAGAAATTATCGTCAAAACCGCGCGCTTGGTAGATGAGCCACTTTAGATCCGTGATGCGCTTGTCGTAGTCGTGATTCATGCGAATGAGCGGGTCGAGGACTTTTCCGAGATAGAAAAACGCACCGTTCCAATTGGAAAAAGCTACGTCGCGGTCGCGCGGAATCGGACGATAAACAAAGGCATCTTCCGTCTCTTCTTCCGCCATGCGATATTGGTCGAGGTGCCGGTCAAAGTCTCCAATCATAATATCCAGCAGGCGAATACGCAGCGCGACGGGTTGGTCGATTTTCACCAATTTATCGTCTTCGGTTCTGACTTCTTCAAAGAGTTTGCGGTAGCTGATGAAGTCCTGCGCCTCGCCGAAAAGGTCTTCGTCGAGCCAGGTTTCGTCGGGGCGTTCTTCCAACATGTAAAGCTGTTTGGAATAGCGTTTATTGTACTTGCCGAGGGCGTCCTGTTCGGGCAAATAAAAGAGTTGCGGCTTGGAATGTTTGATGTCGGTTGCCTCCGAAAGCGTCGGCACGACGAAGGCTCCGAAAGGATTGATGCCCGTAAAAAAACGGCGCATAAATCGCTGTGACAACGGAAAATTTACGTTGTCGGGCAGGGCGGAAATCGGATTTTTGCGCAGCGAACGCAAATTATAAACGCGCCCTTTCGCATCCTGCAGCCGCAGCGAAACCGTCTGCGTCGAGCCGCCCGAGCGCAGTATTTTCATACCGCCCAAATGTGTATTTAAATCCAAAACCGGGGCTTTGACGTCGGTGTAATAGAGGTCGCGGTTAAAATTTCCGAAAAACAAACCGGGCAGCCGCAGGTCGTAACCCGCCGGATAAACCGAGGTCGAAACCGAGTCCGCAAACACGGTTTTTTCGGCGTCTTCCATGTCGGGTTCGTAGTTTTCGTTGTTTTCGGGAAAAGGATTTTTACTGCGGGTGCGATACAGTAAGGTCGCATTTGTTCCCTCGGCATTCACGCGGTAAAATTCCGTAAAAACCGAGCCGTCTTTATACACTTTCAGCACGGAATAACCCGGCACCGCCGCCGCAAATTTTGCTCCGTCACCTGCCTTCACGGGACTCAGCCCCGTCGCCGACCCGCTGACAATATATTTGTGGTGTTCGATGTCGAGGTACTGCATATTTTTTTCGTAAGCACTCACGAAAATCACGCTGTCGTATTCCTCCGCCTTGTGCACCAAACCCTGCGTCACGTCCGCGTACATCGGTGAAGTCACGTCCGGCTGCTTGCCCGTCGAGGCGCGAATCCCGTTGACGATACTGCCGACGACGGGCAGCGGAACCCACAAATTTTTATGCAAACTACGCAACGGAAACAAATGCGAAGCAAGGGTAAACTGCCCGCCGTGTTCGCCGTTGCTGTAAGGCGGGTGGTGGATGGCGATGATGATATTTTTGCCTTTGTGGTCGGTAATTTCGTCTTTTACATAATCGCCGAAAGCCGTGCGCGTCGTGATATCGCAGCCATCGTTAAAGTCTTCGAGTTTGTTCCAATCTTCCATAAACCAACGGCTGTCCACGGTGATAACAACGAGATTATCGGTCAATTCCACGGTCGTCGGGTCGCCGCAGCCGGCTTCGGGAAAGAAAACTTGCTCATCGGCATCGAGGTATTTTTCGACGTATTTTTCTTGTCTTTTAATACCTTTGACGGGGTCGGGCTGCGCCCAGTCGTCGTTGCCGGCGAGAATAATCGGCACGCCCGCAAAATTATCGGAATGCAAAGCTGCCAACTGTGCCTCCAAAATTCGCTCGGCGCGGTCGCGGTCGGGGTCGTCCTTTTTCGGCATCCCCGCCGGGTAGATATTGTTACCGAGCAGCAGCGCGGCGGAATTTTCGGGCGCGTCGGCGAGCAGGGTTTTAAAATATTTGAGAACGGGTGAGGCTTCATCGTTGACGAGTTGCCCTCCGTTGCCGGTCAGGTAGAGGGTGTATTCCAAATCTTCGGCGGGCGGAAGTTGCACGGTGGCGGTTTCGGCGTTTTTGGAGTAGTTTATTTTGTAATTTGCACAAGAAGAAAAAAGTAAAATTGTAGTTAAAACGGATAATAAAATTCGCGGCATTTGTGTCGTTTTGGTAAAGAAGTCGGATAGCAATTCGGGGTTTGAATTGTCAAAGGATGAAACGCACGGCAGGCGGCGATGTTGAAAAGAGAAAAGAAATATTCAGCGAGAATCAGAGCAGAAATACACCGAGAAAAGGAAAAAATGCTAATTTTACCCAAGCTGTTCAAGCGAGAACAGCCTATCAACCATCATCCAACAACTATCAACCAACCCATGGTTTTAGAAAATAAAGCACGCCCCCTCGGCAATTACCCGCACGTTAAGCGCGTCGGAGATTTCATTTACGTCAGCGGCACCAGCAGCCGCCGCCCGGACAATACCCACGTCGGCGCGGAACAGGACGCAGACGGTAATTGGACATTGGACATCAAAGCCCAAACCAAGGCCGTCATCGAAAACATCGGTGCTTTGTTAGCGGGCGTGAATGCCGACCTTTCTCACCTTATCGACATGACGACTTTTTTGGTCGATATGAAAGATTTTAAAGGCTACAACGAAGTGTACGGCACGTTTTTCGACCACACGGGACCGACGCGCACGACGGTAGCGGTGCATCAGTTGCCGCATCCCAATTTGTTGATTGAGATAAAGGCGGTGGCCTATTTGCCGTTGGAAAAGCAGGTCGATTGAACTCTTACATCGGAAAAAGGTGCGAGGTACTTACTTTTTTTAAAATCCGGAAGAATACTGAAACATTCCGGGTTATTCGTAAGAAAAGTACCCCGTACCTAAGCAAATTTTATTTTCCTTTTCTGAAAATCTCCCAAGCCTTCTCCCCTACCACATCCGTCAATTCCTCCACAAAATAACTGCCCGCCGCCGGGTCTGCTACGCGGTCGAAGTAACTTTCCTGCTGCAAAAGATGCTGTACATTCAGCGCGATACGGCGCGAAAAACTATCGCCGCCGGGGGTTTTGAAATCGTCGGAAGGGTGAATGTACAGACGTGTCGCGCCGCCGATGAGGGCAGACATCGCTTGCGTAGCGGCTTTGATTTTGTTATAATCTTCGTCTTCGCTTTGCTGCGCGGCGGTGAGGTGCACTTCGATGCTCGGGTCGGCGGTAAAGTCCGGGTGCCATGCCGTGAGGACTTGCTGCCACAGGATTTTTAAGGCTCTGATTTTGGCAATCGAGGGAAAATAGGCGTCGCTGACCGTGAGGGCGAAACCGATATTTTGGTAGTGCTCCGTGAGTTCCGCGCCGTTGTCATATAAGGTGTCGAGAAAAGAGTTGGCTTGCTTAACGGCTGCCGCTAAAGTCTCGCTGTCCGCGCCGGTTTGCGTAGTTATGTCGGCAAGGAGTAATTTACAAAGCGGTAATTCTGTGCGGATTTTTCGGAAGTTTTCAAAGTCGGTTAAAGGATTTTCGTCGGTCTGTATCGAGCAGGCGACTTTAGCGGGGTTTTGCTTTTTTTCTTTGAGGGCAGCCGAAAAGTTGTACGCAACCTGTGTGAGTTGCCCTTTTTCGGCGACAAAATGTGTGGAAATCCATTCGTGCTGAATATCTTTGAGCAGCGTCTGCATTTCGACCGAAGACAAAGAATTTGTCAACTCAAATCGCAAAGCATTCGCGCCGCGCATCAGGGCGGAAAGGGCTTGCTCGTTGCCGGTTTTCGGGTCGGTGACGATGATGTTTTCGCCGATTTCCCACGCGCCGTTTGCCTGCCGATTGGTCAGCGGATTTTGTCTTTCCGGGCGGTCTTCACGGTGGTAGAAAGGGCTGAGTTTTTCGTTTTCGTATTCCCAATGCAGCGAATCGAGGGGCTTGCCTTTGAGGTCTTTTGCAACTTTGGCGAGCCATTCGGCTTTAGTTTTGGGCGCAAATTCGCTGAAGAGTTTGTTGTTTTTTGACACTGAATTATTTTTTTCTTTTACGCTGAATTTCTTTTACGCTGATTTTTTATGATTCTTTTTGATTTACGCTGATTTCTACCTGTGCCGTACTCCGATAGCTATCGGAGTCGAGATGATTTTCGTTGAAATCTAAAAGAGTGCACACCGGGCAACGGGCAACCGACAACCGGCAACGAAATCATTCTGTTTCAATCAAAATCTGACCTTTCTCCACCGCTTCGCCCTGCTTCACTTCTATTGACTTAATCACGCCGGCACCTTCGGCTTTGAGAACGTTTTCCATTTTCATGGCTTCCAAAATAAGGATTTGGTCGCCTTTTTCGACGGACTGTCCCGGCTCCACGAGGATATCTAAAATGAGACCGGGCATGGGGGCTTTGATGTTAGTCATCGCGCGGTTGCCGCCGACGGAGAGTCCCATTTTTTTGACCAATAAATCGTATTCATCTTCAATTTGAATGTCGTATTTATTGCCGTCCACTTCGATGACGGCGGTTTTTTCGGCAAAATTTACGGCGACTACCCGCACGTTGAAAGAGCGGTTATTTTGCAAAATATGAAAGGTATCTTTGCCCGTGGGCGCAAGGTCGATGTTTTGCGCGGCATCGGGAGAAAGTTTGATTTCGGTATCGTCGATTGTTAATTTATATTGCATTTCGGCGGTTTCGGTTACGAGCGAAAATTCGCGGCGTGAAAATAAGGGTTTTCCGGCTGACGGACAAAAATATCGTCTTTCGGTTAAATCTTTCGGGTTTTTGGGGCGTTGGGTTTTTGAGGAGAGAGAAGAGAGCGCAGGAACGCAGAGTTTTATTCTTCGAAAATAAAATCAATATCTTAACGAGTCATTTACGGCATCCGTAGCTTATCAACGGTGTACACGGGCAACCGACAACTGACAACCAACCAATATGGCAGTTCAAACGGTAAAAAAATACAATTACGAAAAGCCGATTTCGGTGGAAAGTCCGCCGTTTTTTCAGGTAGAATCGGTCAGCATGGACACGAGTTGCGTCATTAATCGCAGTCATCAGGCAGAGCATTATAAGATTTTTTACATTGAAAAAGGCGACGGGGATTATCAAATCGACTTTCAAAAATTCAGCATTCACGGGGCGGGTATTTTCTTTTTATCGCCCGGGCAGACGCTGACTATCGACGCGGAAAAATTTAAATTCGGCTACCGCATTTCCTTTAACCGCGACTTTTATTGCGTACAAATGCACGGAAAAGAAATCGCCTGTAACGGTGTGCTTTTCAACAATGTACACCGGGCCGCTTTTTTGCAACTCGAACACGCGGACAAGGAAACTTTTTGCCGACAGGTGCAAAGTATGATTGATGAACTAAAAAATCCCGGACCCGCACATCAGGAAATGTTGGAGACTTATCTGCGCCTGTTTTTGATTGAGTCTTTGCGTATTCAAAGCAAGCAAAACATACCGGCGGCGGTCGAGGAAGACAGCAAAAGCGCGACGGTCAGCGAGTTTATTACTTTGGTCGATACGCATTTTCGTGAAATTCATGCCGTGTCCGGCTACGCCGAAAAATTGTTTATCACTCCAAAATCTCTTTCCAAACGCCTCAAAGCGCACAACTACAAAACGCCGACCGAGGTCATCCGCGACCGCATCGTTTTGGAAGCCAAACGCGACCTGCTGTACTCCGATAAATCGGTGCAGGAAATCGCCTATGATTTAGGATTTGAAGACCCGGCTTATTTCGGCAGGGTATTTAAAAAGGCGGCGGGGGTCAGTCCGCAGGGGTTTAAGACGGAATTTGCGGGATGAGTTTGATGTTTATTTGTTGATGCGTTTATTTGTTTATTCGTTAATTATCAACGCTTAGGATAGTAATCCTGTGAATCTTTTCCTCTTTTTTCTATAAAAGGAAAATCGTCCTTCCCTCGGCGCAAATTCTCCTAAAATCCCCTTCCAAATCCGCGCAACTTTGCATTATCAATTACATCAAAAACTTCCTGATAATGAAAAATGCAAATTTACTGCTCGGATTTCTTCTCTCTTTTTCCCTCTTTACAAGCTGCATCAAAGACGACATTGTACCGGACAAGGTTGACCCGATACTGCGCCTGACCGCCGGTGCGGACTCGATTGGGCTCGGCGAAACTTTTCAATTTACTGCCCGCTACTTCAATAATATCGGTACGGAAACCGCCGCCGCCGTGCAATGGACGAGCAGCGACACCGACGTTTTGAGCATCGACCAAAACGGTTTGGCGACCGCCCTCGCGGCCGGCAATTCCGTCATCACTGCCGCGTTTACCACCGAAGAGGGTATCACGGTCAGCGATAATACGCTTGTCGGAGTCGGCGCAGAAACGATTATCGCGCCCGTCGAAACGAGCAAATCCGGACAAATCAATACCACGAGCACTTACGCCCTCAGCGGCGACTTCACTTTGACGGCGGAAGGCGACGACCTCGTCCTGACTTTTGCCGAAAACTACAATGCCTCCACTGCCCTGCCGGGTCTCTACGTCTATGTCACCAACAACCCGAATACCACCGCCGGCGCGACCGAACTCGGCAAAGTACTGACCTTTTCGGGCGCACACAGCTACACGATTCCCGGCGCCGGTCTCGACGATTACAGTCACGTTTTGTATTTCTGCAAGCCGTTCAATATCAAGGTCGGTGACGGGGAGATTTTTTGACGGTGGACGGTTTTACGGTGGACGGTGAACGGGGCAGACGTCTTCAAATTTTGAAAACGCATACTATTCACAAACGCCTCCTACAATTCCAACCATTCAAACTCACAAACAACTCAAACCTTTTCCAAACCAACTCAAACCTTTTTTCAAACAATTCAAACCGCTTAGCAATGAAAAACGCAATCATCCTCACCTTCGCTTTCTTAATCACCGCTACCACTCTCACCGCCGGCGGCCCGTGGACACAAGAAAAAGGCATCGGTTATTTTAAATTTTCGCAATGGTGGATTAACTTCGACAGTCACTACACCGACTCCGGAAAAATCGACCCGAACGTCACGACGGGCATTTACAACACCTTTGTGTACGGTGAATACGGCATCACCGACCGCCTGACGGGCATCGTGAATGCGGCGGTTTTCAGTCGCAACGTGACGAATAATTTAGTATCCGGTACGACTTCGGAAATCATTACGCCGGGCGAGGCTTTGAACGGTTTCGGGGATACGGACTTGGGAATTAAGTACCGTTTGACGAAAAAAGAGAGCAGAATTGCGGTAGCGGCGTCGCTGTATTTGGGCATTCCGACGGGGCAAACGGGGCAGGGCGCACAAGGCAATCTGCAGACCGGCGACGGTGAATTTAACCAATATCTGCGCCTCGATGCGGGTACGAGTTTTAAACTTGCGGAAAAAATCAACAGCTACGTGAGCGTGTACGGCGGTGTGAATAATCGGACGCGGGGCTTCTCGGAAGAGTTGCGCTACGGGGCGGAAGTCGGCGCGGGTTTGCTCGACGGCAGGCTGTGGCTCATAGGCAGATTGGACGGGACGGAAAGTTTCAAAAACGGCGAGACGGCAGCGGGCAATGTCGGTACGAGCATTTTTGCGAATAATACGGAATACACGAGCTTTGGCGGCGAGGCGGCTTTGTATGTGAAGCGCGGTTTCGGGGTGTCGGTGTCGTTTGCTTCGGCTTTTCGGGGGGAGGTGATTGCGGCTGCGCCGAGTTACAGTGCGGGGGTGTTTTGGGATTTGGGACGGTGATATTTTTTGACGCTGATTGTTTGTGTGACTATAATTTTTGACCCTGATTTTTTGTGATTGGATTATGATTGCTTGTGTGATTAGACCTTTTACGCTGATTTTTATGATTATTTATGATTTACGCTGATTGCTTGTGTGGCTTTTTTTAAACGCCGATTTTTCTCAAAAAGAGAACCAAAAACAGCAAAATTTACCGTGGACTCAAGCCCGGAGATAGTTCCCCCGAATCGGGGGTTAGGGGGTTGAAGACGAGTAGAGCCAAGCGTCTTAAGCCCCCTCCGCCCCCGAATCGGGGGAACCCTACCCTTGAAGGCAAGCAGGAACGACTTGTGCCCCGGTGCGCTGAACTTTGGAACCGGTCAACCCTGCGAATCGGGAGTTGGGAGATTGAAGACACTTATTATACCAAAGTAAATCCCCCCGAGTCACAAAAGCAGTCTAACATCTAACATCTAACGTCTAACGTCTAAAATCTTCACGCCCCCAACCGCCTCCGCTTCCCCTCTATCGCCTTGATTTTCCCCTGCATCTCCTTGTCAATCGGCGCAAACATATCCGAAAATTTGTCAAAAATAATTTGATTGACCTTCGGGCGGATGGTCGTGCCGTCGGCGTCGTAGCATTGCATGTCGGTCATACCCGGCTCGAAAAGGCGGGCGTATTTGCGTTTGACCTGCTCGAAAACTTGAGTTTGGATAATCGGATTTTCGGTCAAAATTTTGCGGACCAAGCGGATTTTACTGTCATAATTTTCGCGGCGGGCGGCCTTTTCCGCGTCGGCGAGGGCGGCTTTTTGTGCTTTCAGTTCGGCGGCTTTGCGCGATTTTTCGGCTTTGGCTTTTTTGGCTTCCGTCTCCTGTGCGCCGAGTTCGGTCTGTCGGACTATCTTGTTTAAGTAGCCGGCGGGATTTTTAATTTCTCCCTTTTCGGTTGCCTTTTTGGTATATGCTACGGCTTTGGCGACCTGCTCCACTCCGAATTCGTTAATCCAACTTTCGATGCTTTTTTTCGACACACGCCAGATGCGCATTTGCTCGGCTTCATCGTGCGAAATGCCACGGATTGCGGGTTGATTGGAAATGCCACGTTTTGCGGGTACTTCGATAACCAAAGGTTTTGCGGGGCTATCTGCCACAGATTGCGGGTTGTTCGGGATGATGTAAAAAGTCAATGCCGCCACGCTTCTGCCGCGTTTGTGTTCGTCGAAAGTAAAGCGAATGTCGGTCATTTCTTCCAAATCTTCCTGTGCTTTCAAGACCACCCGGCGTTTAAAATGCGAGTATTTGGCGTACACGCCGTCTTCGATACAGAGCAGTTCGCGCAGTCTTTCAATCGTAAATTTTCGCTTGCCTATGGTCTGATATTGCTTGAGTAATTTATAAATGCGGCGAGAATAGCGACTTTGCATCTTCATCAAAAACAGCAGATTGTACTGCGTAAATCGCTTTTTCAACATCAAAAGATACGGCTTGAGATCGGGGTGCAACTCAATCATTACGAAAGCCCCGTCAGAGTCATCAAGACCGCCGTAGGAGGTAATCAGACCCGTCACCAAATGCCCCATGCCCTCGTCGTAACGATACGGGATGATAATTTCCTTCCCGCGCAGTGATTTTGCGGCATCACGAATGCGGCGGTACATGTCTTTGTCCTTGATACCGTACTTCGTTTCGATGTCCTTGATATAGACCTTATATTTTTGAAAATCGACGTCGCTCGGCTTGATTTGGGAAATGGCGGAGTGAAAAATCCGTGCCTCCCAAGTGTCGAGAATGTACTTTGCCTCGATGAGTTCGTTGGCCTCTCTGACCATAGATCGGTTATCGAGCGGCACGACAGCCTTATTTTGCTTGGTTTTTGACATAATTTTCATTTTTAAGTAACCCGCAATGTGTGGCATCTGACCCGCAAAACGTGGCATTTAAAAGGGAACTTTTCTCCGGAGTTTTAAAATGCCACAAGTTTTTCGCGGAGCGTGAAGTTTGATTGTTCATTTGAAAAAACTCTCGAATTCGGTACTTACCATTTAGATTCCGTGCAGTATATTTACCCGGTTTTTCTTTGCGGTATAGCCCGAAAAACAAATAAATATTTTAACGAAAACCGGCGTAAGTTGTGGCATTTCCAAAATAATTCGCAACAAATATAAAGACCTTCGACGAATAAACAAGCAAAACGCCGCCCGCAATCTGTGGCACTTAACCCGCAATCTGTGACCTTTAACCCGCATTGTGTGGTCGTTAGCCCGCAATACGTGGCACTTAACCCGCATTATGTGGCACTTAGGCTTATATCTTGCTGAATTTCAACAAGTTACAAGCCCTTAAAAGATTAAAATACTTAAAATAATAAAAGATTCAACAACAGAGATAATGACCCGCAAAGTGTGGCATTTAAAATTAAAATTTTATTTTTTAACTATGACTTTTGTTGTTGTTTTTCTTTTGAAAATTTGTTTTTTGACTTTTCCTCAGCATTTGAGAACAGTAAAATCAAAGAATTTTTGCGGCGATTTTTGCGATTTTTCTTCAAGGCATTTTTTAGATTGAATGCCCTGAAAAATCAAATTTATCTGTCCGAATTTTACGCCGAAAAATAACTGCGCGTTTTTTTTTAATGTTGAGTTTCTATCAGGCTGTGCCGGAAAAGCCACACTTTTTTTTGCCGGTTTTAGCTCCGAAATCAGGCACTTTAATCAATCCATCATTACCTTCAACACCTCACTCGCCGCCTCGCTGATGACCGTTCCCGGCCCGAAGATTCCCGCCGCGCCCGCATCGTACAAATATTGATAATCCTGCGGCGGAATCACCCCGCCGACTACGACCATAATATCTTCTCTGCCCAAGTCCGCCAAAGCTTTAATCGCCTGCGGCACCAAAGTCTTGTGACCCGCTGCCAAAGAAGAAATTCCCAAAATGTGTACATCGTTTTCGGCGGCTTGTCGTGCGGCTTCTTCCGGCGTTTGAAACAGCGGCCCGACGTCCACATCGAAGCCTATGTCGGCGAAACTCGTGGCGATGACCTTCGCGCCCCGGTCGTGTCCGTCCTGCCCTAATTTGGCAATCATGATGCGCGGGCGACGGCCTTCTTTTTCCGTGAAAGCGTCGGATAAAGCGCGGGCATTTTTGAAATTTTCGTTCATAGCAATCTCGTTAGAGTACGCACCTTTTATCGTTTGTGTCGTGGCTTTATAGCGACCGAAATGCGCTTCCAAAGCATCCGAAATTTCGCCGAGCGTGGCGCGGTGTTTGGCGGCGGTGACGGCGAGGGCGAGCATGTTGCCTTCGCCCGATTTAGCACAATCGGTAAGGGCTTGCAGAGCGGCGGAAACCTCGTTGCTATTGCGTTCCGCTTTAATACGGCGCAGTTTTTCTACCTGTGCCTCGCGCACGGCGGAGTTATCGACTTCGAGCGTATCGAGCGTTTTTTCTTCCTCATCGTGACGAAATAAATTGACGCCGATAATCTTGTCGATGCCGCCGTCGATGCGGGCTTGTTTACGGGCGGCAGCCTCCTCGATGCGGAGTTTGGGCAAGCCGTTTTCAATCGCCTTTGCCATGCCGCCGAGGGCTTCGACTTCTTCGATTAACTGCCACGCTTTGCGGGCGATTTCCTGCGTCAAATACTCGATGTAATACGAACCGCCCCAGGGGTCCACGACCTTGGTCACGCCCGTTTCCTGCTGAATAAACTTCTGCGTATCGCGCGCTATTTTTGCCGAAAAATCGGTGGGCAGGGCAATCGCTTCGTCCAAAGAATTGGTGTGTAAAGACTGCGTTCCGCCGAATACCGCCGCCATACCTTCGACCGCAGTGCGGGCAATATTATTGAACGGGTCTTGCGCCGTGAGTGACCAACCGGAGGTCTGACAGTGCGTGCGCAGTGCCATGGATTTGGGGTTGGTCGGGTTAAATTGCTTAACGATTTTCGCCCACAACATCCGAGCGGCGCGCATCTTCGCGATTTCCACAAAATGGTTCATGCCGATGCCCCAAAAGAAGGACAGACGCGGCGCAAAATCGTCGATTTTCAGACCCGCTTTCCTACCCGTGCGGATGTATTCCAAACCGTCGGCGAGCGTATATGCCAATTCGATATCCGCCGACGCACCCGCCTCGTGCATGTGATAACCCGAGATGCTGATGCTGTTAAATTTGGGAATGTGTTGCGAAGTGTACTCAAAAATATCGCCGATGATACGCATCGACGGCGCGGGCGGATAGATGTAAGTATTGCGCACCATAAACTCCTTCAAAATATCATTTTGGATAGTGCCGGAAAGTTGAGATTTGTCCACACCCTGCTCCTCAGCCGCCGCGATGTAAAACGCCATAATCGGCATTACCGCGCCGTTCATCGTCATGCTGACCGACATTTTATCCAACGGAATTTGGTCAAAGAGCGTCTTCATGTCCTCAATGGTGTCGATGGCGACGCCTGCCATACCTACGTCGCCCGTCACGCGCGGGTGGTCGCTGTCGTAGCCTCGGTGCGTTGCCAAATCGAAGGCCACGGACAGTCCTTTCTGCCCCTGTGCTAAGTTACGGCGATAAAAAGCATTACTTTCTTCGGCCGTCGAAAAACCCGCATACTGCCGTATCGTCCACGGGCGCACGGCGTACATACTGCTGTACGGCCCGCGCAGATTAGGCGCGATACCCGCTACAAAATCGAGGTGTTCGGCATCGGCGATGTCCTCCGGTGTGTAAGCGGATTTGATGTCGATGCTCTCGGGGAGGGTGGTGACTTTTTCGGCTTTTACGCTGCGGTCGGGACGGCGGTAGGGTTGGTCGAAGGTTGGTTTTTGCATTTTATTTTTAGTTTGATTTTGGTTAGGTGATTAGGGCAAATTTAAGGGAAGTTTTTGGGTTCGTATTCATTTTTCTCTGTGACTCCGGAATTACTTGTGACAATTTTGTCGGCAAAGTCACAAATATGTTAGTGTTGTTTCCTTCTAAATACCCGAAATTTGTCATACTTTTAATCAAAAACACCACTCATCGCAAGTCAACAACATCATGCCCACACCCACCAAAATAAAAATCATCTCCCTCCTCTTCATGCTGCTCCTTTTCATCTCGGGCACCATCGACCTCGACGATTTATTCGATTACGAAAATCAAGAAGTACCCGCCTACATCGGTCCCGAACTCGACCGACAACCTGTTGACAATCAAGTCGATAATAAAATTGCGACGCTCGGCAGGGTTCTGTTTTACGACAAAAAATTGTCTTCCGATAACAGTGTGTCCTGCGCGAGCTGTCATGACCAAAATCGGGCCTTCGGGCTGACGGAATTGCAGGGTACGGGCGTCAACGGACTCTCTCGCCGCCGCCCGATGCGTTTGGTTAATTTGCGCTACAAAAAATTTACGGAGCTTTTCTTTTGGGACGAACGCACGGAAACTTTGGAGGAATTGGCGACGCAACCGATTAAAGACCACGTCGAAATGGGGTACAGCGGCGTAAACGGCGCGCCCGTTTTTTCCGACCTCATCGGTGACTTGGAAGACCTTGCTTATTACAGTTCCCTTTTTACTTTTGCCTACGGCGACAATGCGATTACCGAAGACCGCATCGGGCGGGCACTCGCTCAGTTTATGCGCAGCATTCAGTCCTTCGATGCAAGATTTGACGCGGGATACGAGGCGGTCGGCGCAGATGATGACGGGGCGAACCTGACCGTGGATTTTCCGAATTTTACGTCGGAAGAAAACCGAGGGAAATTGCTGTTTTTTACCGACCCAAATCTGTTTGAAACCGAACGCATCGGCGGCGGCGTCGGTTGTTTTCATTGCCACAGCGGACCCGGTTTTCATTTTCTGCCGGAAGGTCAAAACAACGGTGTCATCACGGAAATCGAAGGCGACGAAGTGCTGACCATCACCAAATCACCTTCTCTGCGCGATATCTTCGGGCCGGACGGCAGCCTGAACGGGCCGCTTTTTCACAACGGACAGGCCGAGACTTTCGATGAGGTTGTGGACCATTACGACATGTTGATTCCTAATATTCACTCGGACGGCAGGTTGGAAATTCTCGGCTCAAATCTGCATCTGTCACCCACCGAACGCGCGGATTTAGAGGCTTTTGTCAAGACCCTGACGGGCGTAAATATTTACACCGACGAGAAATACTCCGACCCGTTTGATGCGGACGGCAATATTGAAGTCATCGGCGGCACGGTGAATATTCGTCCCGCCTTCGGTACGCAGCGCGTTGTTTTGTTCCCTAATCCCGCGCAGAATTTCATCAAATTTGAAGGTTTAAATGCCGAAATTTACGATGCGGAAATTTACGATGTCAACGGGCGACTTGTTTTGACAGCCGAGATTTTCGGGAAGACAGCAACGGATGTTTCCGGTTTGGAGAAGGGTGTTTATTCGGTTCGTATTGCAGAAAAAGGAGGAGAAGGTTTTGTGTTGCGGAAGTTTGTGAAAAACTAATCTATTTGCTTTGTAAATGAGCAGCTAAGGCAATAGCCATTACGATTTTGTCAATATATCTCCTGTCTGTCTTTGTTATCGAATCGAGGCAGTAACAGCGACTTTTAAGTCGTCTAGAAAACGAAGGTTTTTGCCGGAAAAGCAAACACTGCAATCACACGTCAGTGTTTTTCTTACGACCGGCTAAAGCCGGCGGTTACTAAAGTGACGGGCAGATAATCAGCACCGAAAAGAACCGACCTCAGCATCAAACATACCATCCCAACACATTCTCAAACAACTCCTGCTGCCCGCTCCGCATTTTCGGCTCTCCCTTCTTCCCGGCAATTTTCGCCAAATCCTCCAACGTCAACTTCCCCTCCGCAAATTTTTTACCCTTGCCTTTCTCGAAAGAAGCGTAGCGATTTTTGCGCATATTTAAATAATCCGAGTTTTCTAAAATGTCGTGGGCTGCCAACAATGCGCGGGCGAAAATATCCATGCCGCCGATGTGTGCGTGAAATAAATCGGCTAAATCGGTAGAGTTTCTGCGGGTCTTAGCATCGAAATTTATGCCGCCGCCCATGAAGCCGCCGCCGGGCAAAATGACAAGTAATGCTTCGACGACTTCCAAAACATTATTCGGAAATTGGTCGGTGTCCCAGCCGTTTTGGTAGTCGCCCCGGTTGGCGTCAATACTGCCGAGCATCTTGTTATCGACCGCGACCTGCAACTCGTGTTGAAAGGTATGCTGCGCTAATGTCGCATGATTGACTTCCAAATTGAGTTTGAAATCATCTTGCAAACCGTGCTTTTCCAAAAAGCCGATGACCGTCGCCGCGTCGTAGTCGTATTGATGTTTGAACGGCTCGGAGGGTTTGGGTTCGATGAAAAAATTACCTTTAAAACCCTGACTGCGGGCGTAGTCTTTGGCGACGTGCAAAAAGCGGGCGAGGTTGTCCGTTTCGCGTTTCATGTCGGTGTTGAGCAGGCTCATGTAGCCTTCGCGCCCGCCCCAAAAGACGTAGTTTTCGCCGCCGAGTTTGATGGTCGCGTCGAGTGCGTTTTTGACCTGCGCACCGGCGTAGGCAACGACGTTAAAGTCCGGATTGGTCGCCGCGCCGTTCATGTAGCGCGGATGGCTGAACAGATTGGCGGTGCCCCACAGCAATTTTACGCCCGATTCTTTTTGCTTCTTTTTGACGTAATCGGTGATAAAATCCAAACGTTTACCGGACTCTTTCAGACTGTCGCCTTCATCTATCAAATCAAAATCATGGAAGCAATAATACGGCGCACCGATTTTGGTGATGAACTCAAAAGCCGCATCCGCTTTCTCTTTCGCCGCGTCGTAGGGGTCATTTGCCTGCGCCCACGGAAAGTTTTTGGTTGCCGCGCCGAAGGGGTCGCCGCCCGTGCCGCAGAAGGAATGCCAGTAGGCAATCGCAAAGCGAAAATGCTCTTGCATAGTCTTTTTGCCGACGACTTTATCGGCGTCGTACCATTTGAAAGCGAAGGGATTTTTGGACTTTTTGCCTTCGTATTTTATTTGCGGAATGCCTTTGAAGTATTCGCGTTTGCCGAGGGTGAGTTTTGTTTTTGACATGATTATTTATTTTCGGACAGGATGACAGGATTTGTCGGATTTTTTTTAGACTTTGAGAAGCGGACAGGATTTCAGGATTTGTTGGATTTTTTCTTTTTTGGATTTTGCTTTATTTTGGTAAATCCGGATTGAAACGGCTACTCGGATTAACCTGATATTTTCTGCAATTCCTCTTCCCATCTTCGATACGCCGCCGCGTAAGTCTCCTGCTCCCCCGTCGGCAGATAAGATTTTTCGGGTTTATCCATCGGCACGGCTTCTTCCAAACTTTTGTAAAGTCCCGTGCCGACGCCGCTTGCTTTGGCGGCACCCGCTGCGCCCGTCGTCTCGAAAACGTCGATGCGACAGCCGAGCAAATTTACAATTGTTTCGCTGAAAACGCGGGAGCGAAAAAGATTGTCGTTGCCGACTTTCATGACGTTAACTTTCACTCCTAAATTCTGCAAAATTTTGATGCCGTACACAAAGGCAAAGGCAATTCCTTCCAAACCGGCGCGGTAAAGATGCGCGCGACCGTGGCGATTAAACTGCAGACCGGCAAAGTGTGCCCCCGGATTCTTGTTTTCCAACATCCGTTCCGCACCGTTGCCGAAAGGTAAAACGCATAAGCCTTCGCTGCCGACCGGGACGGTTTCGAGCAGCGCATTTATCTCGTCATAATTGCTGCCCGGCGGAGCGATTTGATTTTTCAGCCACGCAAACTGACTGCCCGCGCCGTTGATGCAGAGCAGCAAACCGAGGCGCGGGTCGGCGGCGGTATGATTGACGTGCGCGAAGGCATTGATACGGGATTTCGGATCGTGATTAAGTTTATCGGTCACGCCGTACACGACGCCGGAGGTGCCGCCGGTCGCCGCGATTTCACCGGGGGCGAATACGCCTAAAGCCAAGGCGTTATTGGGTTGGTCGCCCGCACGGTAGGTCACGGGGGTGCCGACTTGCAAGCCCGTAGCGGCGGCGGCGGCTTTTGTGACTTTGCCGTGCAGTCCGCAGGTAGGAACGATATTCGGCAGCAGACTTTCGGAGATGCCGTAGTGATTCAGCACCAAATCCGCCGTTTTATTTTCTTTAAAATCCCACAGAATGCCTTCGGAAAGTCCGGAGACGGTGGTGTTGATTTCGCCCGTCAGCTGCATGGCAATGTAGTCACCGGGCAGCATAATTTTATGAATTTTGCGGTAAGTATCGGGTTCATTTTCTTTGACCCATTTGAGTTTGGAAGCGGTAAAGTTGCCGGGCGAATTGAGCAAATGCGACAAACATTTTTCCTTTCCGATTGCGGTGAAAGCCGCTTTGCCGATAGCGACCGCACGGCTGTCACACCAAATTATCGAGGGGCGCAAGACCTTTCCGGCTTTATCGACGGCGACGAGTCCGTGCATTTGGTAGGCGATGCCGATGCTTTGAATGCGGTCGCTTTTTACCTCCGTTTCGAGCAATAATTTTTGGATAGCAGCACACAAATTTTGCCACCAATCGGCGGGGTCTTGCTCGGCAAAACCGGGTTGCGGGGCGTTGATTTCGGTCTCGGTTTCGGGGTAGCGAACGACGCGTACCGATTCGCCGGTCGCGGCATTTACCAACGCTGCTTTGATGGAGGAACTGCCGATGTCGCAGCCGAGTAGGTACATTTTTCTTAGGTTTGAATGAAGTTTTTGACTTTAGATTTTGCGGGAAGCAGAAAGGAACCAAACAATACAATACGAAAAAAAACAAGTATGACCGACTTTCAAATTTCTGCTAAAAATTCTCGAAATTGTTCTACTCGGATGACATCCTTTTCAAAAAATAAAAACGGCGCAACATCTTCTGCAAGGGCTTTAAAATCAAAAGAACGGCAAACGTCTTGCAAGTATTCTTTTAGTTCTGCTTTGTTATGAATTTGCAATTTTTCTGTCAGGTAATCGTAATTCGGTTTTGTTTTAGCAAACAGAAAAGTCGTATCATAAAAATCACGACCCTTCGGACGTTTTCTGCCGCCGATCGCCGCTATTTTTTGACTCAGTAAAATATCGACAGGTGTCGTAAAAACAGTCGTAAATACATCGAACTTCCGGAATAAAGGCTTGTCCGGAACGAACGCAAAATTTTGAGGCTCGGTATCGAGATTTATGGTAATTTTAGCCTCCTTGTGACCGGACAAATTATGTGCATACAGGATACCGGGAAAACGAATGTAACAGTGAAACGCGCCGCGCATTACGTTTCTTATTTCGACGTTATAGCCTTGTAATTCCAATCCTTGTTTTATCACGTCGGCAACTCGAGTAAATTCATCTTTTGAGACGGAAAAGTTATCAAAATCCAAATCTTCCGAAAATCGCTGCGTGTCGTGCATCAGTCGCAAACAAGTACCTCCGAGAAAAGCAAATTTATTTGCGTAGTCGCTCTGAAATAAAATTTCTAAAATTTTGCACTGTAAATACTCACGCAGTAAAAATGAACCGCGGGGGTGCAAATGCTCGGGGTAAAAGGATTTAATTTCAGATAATTGCATAGTTTTTCGTGTAGTTTTTAAAAATTCGGTATCGACGACTCAATGCTTTTGAATTAAAAACTTTCAGATATTTTTCTGCTCTGCTGTAGTTAAATTTTTCTTCCGTTTCCAAAACATTCCACCGCAAACCCGCCATATCAGACTCGGTTTTATATTGCGGATAAAGGTGCAAAAAATCTAAAACGGCTTTTTCGGGCGTTGCGAGTTTATAAACTAAATCCTCTGTGCGAACTAAATTATATCCGAAAATCAATTCGGGTTTCAGATTTTTATAAACAAATCTTCCTTCCGGAGTCGAAAATTTACGGTTGGCTTTTGCCGAAACGGATGTTACCTGAAAAACGCCTTCGGGAATAAAATTATAGTAAGAAAAAGCAGATTGCAACGAAACGTAAGAAGGATTGTAAAGCCGATTAGCCACCCAAAATAAAACAGACTCTCGGTCAAATTTATTATCGGACAGGCGGTAAAATCCGTTGCGTATCTTTATTACGTAGCCTTTTTTTTGCCAACGAGTCAGTGCATCGGCAGTGTATCCGGGAAAATGTTTTTCAATTTCACGTTTAGAAATCAAAGGGTAATTCTTGAAAGCATCTCGAAACTCAAGTATATTCATTTCATTTTTTTTGCAAAAATACAAAAAAAATGAAATAAAAAGAAACTAACAACACCCCGCCTCCCCTTCTCCCCCTTCCGAAAACGGCATATTCCCCCCACAGCCTTCATAAATGCCGTAGTGCGTCGAGAAATCTCCGTAAAATTCAAAGTGTTCCGCAAAGCGCGTCCTTTGTAGCATCAAAAAAGTGTTACCGCAGACGGGCAGCACCTTGCCGGCGGGAAAATTATGGTGGTCGTCGAGGTCGAATGCCGTCGCGCTGCCCTCGATACTGCCAAGATATTTGACCGCCTGACCGTAATCTTCGCAGTCCTCTTCGAGTCCGTCGATTTTGAAAAGACGGTAAGTCACCGAGTAAAATTTGATGTCACCGAGGCGGGCTTCCAAGGCTTCGTTTTCGACTGTGACGGGCTTGTCTTCCGTGACGCGCGGGTCGGTAAAACCGGCGGTGCGCGCAAATTTCAAAAAGTCATTCCAATACAAAGCTCCGCTGAGACACTCGCCCCACAACACGGGGTCGGCTTGCAGTTCGGCGGAAATACGGCGGTCGCTGTACACGTCGCTGAAGTACATTTCACCGCCGGGTTTGAGCAGGCGGTAGGCGTCGCGCAGCACTTTCAGTTTATCGGTCGCCAGATTGACGACGCAGTTGGAAATGATGATGTCGAAACTTTCCGGTTCTAAATCCAAGGCGTCTAACTGCTCGATATTGCCCTGCAAAAAGCGCACATTGCCATACTTGTAACCGAAGGCCTCGGTGTGGTAGTCGATGTGTCTTTCGGCGACGGCAAGCTGTTCGGGTGTCATGTCGATACCGACGACGCTGCCCTCCTGCCCGACGAGTTGCGCGGCGATGTAGCAGTCGCGCCCGCTGCCCGAGCCGAGGTCGAGGATACGTTTACCTTTGAGTTCGTTGGGTATCGTCAGTCCGCAGCCGTAGTATTTGTCCTTTACTTCGGGGTGAATATTTTCCAAAGCGGTCAAGATGTGCGCGGGCGGCTTGCTGATGGTACAGCAGGCGTTGGTTTTGAGGTCGGCGGTGCCGGTGAGTTCTTTTCCGTAGTAATCTTGTACTTCGAGGTGTTTTGTTGACATGTGATTATGATTTTTTTGATTATGATTTTTTTTGACACTGATTTCTTAGGATTTTTATGATTGGAATACCTGTCCCGTACTTCAGTCGGGATGACTGTTATCTTACTTCGTAAAATCGTGTGACTATGCTTTTTTTAAACCTGATTTTTAACCTGTCCCAACTTCAGTCGCGGATGATGATTATGATATGTTATGACTGATTGTTTTACTTCGTAAAATTTTGTGACGATGATCTTTTACGCTGATTGGTTAAGATTTTATAAGATTTACGCTGATTTTTAAAAGGAAGCACATAGAGACGTGGGCAATCTAACGTCTAAAATCTAACGTCTAACGTCTCATTGGTAATGCCGAAAAATACCCGTATCAAAAGGCGTCCACAGCGCGGCTTTTTGTCCTGAGGCTTTGAGACCGTTGTTCGCCCAAGTATTGCAGGTATGCGTGACGTTGTAGGTGCCGTGCGACTCGTAAAAGGCATCCGTTTCGCCGTACTGCGCGGTGGTGTTGATGTAAATCGGGGCGCCGTCTTTCCATTCCAAAGTGTCTTTTATGAACCGGGCTAACCGTGCATATTCTGCCTTAGTCATTTGTATTTTTTTGCAACTTTCGTCTTCGGTCAGTTGCTTAAAAAAGGTGGCGTGTACGGCACTTTCGCTGAGGAAAAAAGCGGCTTTGAAAGCGGTTTCAAAAGTCAAATCATCCCAAGTCGGCGTGTCGAGATAGATGCCTTGGTCGCCCCAACCAAGACCGACCCACGGCGCGGTCGTGTCTTTGCCGAGGGTGTGTTCGTATCTGAATATCGGCGTCCAATCCGCGACGTCGTTTTTGACGGGCAGCACCAAATCGGTGTGCATGCCGTTGGTCAGAATGTAAATAGAGACCTCGTCCGGTTCGGTATTTATAACATCGGCATTAACGGTGATGCGCGAAAAACTCCAAGCGCAGACGGCATAAACCGCCGAAAAAGCAAGCAGGAAAACGAAGAAGTATCCGAGGTATTTTGCGGCGCGTTTGAGCATGTTTGGTTTAGCTTTTCCGAAAAGGCGAAAATTACGACAATTTTTCTTTTCACATTTTCAAATCCCTGATTTTTTGCATTATTTCTCGGGTTACCGCTCGCATTTCGGCGGGAATGGAATTGACGTACAAGTCCGATTTTTCGTGTGCAAGGGCGGCTATGGCTTCGTAGTACGGACGCATTTTTTCGCGGTAGCCGGTGGTTTGGAAGGTTTGGAGAACGGGAGTTGTAATCGGATTTTCAAGAATAAGCAAAGCAAATTCATACCAAAATTCTTCAATTTTACTTCCGTTTTTTTCTTTTGCAGTTAAATGCCGTTCCAAACAATTTTGCAACAGTCCGATATTATTCGCCTTAATGTGGCGGGAAACCTCTGCTAAAAAATCAATGTCCCGAGGATTCTGATAAACAGATAACGAATCGGCAAGAGTTACCCGGTTTATCTCCGCAACTTCTAAAGGATTTTTTTTATAAAAGTCTTCCAAAAATTCAATCGAACTTTTAATTTTATGTCTGTCTCGCCTCTTACCCCGCCGCATCAAATACCAAACATTAAAAAAACGCTCCGCAACCTCATAACTTTTTCCTCGCGTTTCCGGCGTTTCTACCGCGGACAGCCAACCCGACTCGGTCAGCCGCTTGAGTTGAGGGGACAACTGACTGTTTTGCATCCCCGTTACTTCTCGCAGTTGTTCTAAATTGACCGGCTTCCATTCCAAAGCTACCGCGTCGAGTACGGTCTGCATTTGGGCGGCCGTCAGTTTCTCAAAGCGGGCTTTATAAAGCGGAGTGACGCTGTCCAAAAGTCCTTCCAAGTCGCGGTATAACTCGCCGCTGAAACCGTTGGAAATAATGGGGTACAGCAAGGTCATAGCGCGCGGAGAGCCGCCGGTGAGAACGTATAAAGTCTGCAGGCGAGCGGGGTGTTGATTAAGTGAAGTTAAAGCGACTTGGTTGTCTTGCAGCACGGCGAGATTGCGCAGCACGGCAACTGCTTCCGGGTAAGACAGCTTGCGCAAATAGCTTTTTTGGAAAAAATCGTAGAAAGGTGCAGTATATTTTTCGGTGTACGAAATTTCGGTTACGCTGCCGCCCAGCAAAATCGGAGCGTCGGGCTGCATTAAACAGCCGCGCAGGCTTTGTCGCTCTTCTGCTTTGAGGCGTGAAAAAATCAGATTAATGTTGTCAATCAGCAAAACCGGACGGCAGTTTAATTCTTCCGCCCAATCCAAAAATGTCCGAAAAATCTCTTTTGCCCGGACGGCGGATTTTGCCAAGCGGTCGATGTCATTGTCTAAGCGGCGCAATGACTCTCCCGCGCCTCTCGCCTCCAACGCGTCGGCAAAAGCATCGAGCGAAGTGAGCCAAAATTTTGCCAAAGAAGTGACGTTGTATAATTCCTCCGGAAAGGTCAGAGGCAGAAATTTCTCCTTGTGCGATGCCTTACGCAATTCGGCGGCGAGGCGGTGCAGCAGGGTACTTTTTCCCATACCGCGCTGACCGATAATCAAATGATGCTGCGGCGCTTCTCCTTTTTCATTAGCGAGAATACTGTTCAAAAAGTAGTCGAAAGTCTTTTTGCGCGCTACGAAAATTGCTTCCAGTTCAGCATCGGTATAGCAACCGGGATTGTAAGCTATCGGGTGTATCATATTCCTAATGTTTCGGGTGGTTAGTTCACGTAGCGGTTGTACCAAAAGTCACGCAGCAGCGGGGAGCGAAAAGCATAATTACCTTCTTTTACATCGAGGTAGCCGTCGTTTTTCAGCATAAAAAGAACGTCGCCGAGAGCGGTACTTATTTCAGCTTCGGTACTTCCCGGCACCGACAGCCCTTGCAGTATATCGGCTCGGTGCAAGCCCTGCGGCTTGTGACAAAGGGATTTCAAAACAGCGTGTGCAATAGACTTTTGCTCACCGTACTGCTCATTCAGTCGCTCTATCCATGTGTTGAGTTCCGCGTCGTTGAGAATATTTCGGTACGCGACATCTACCAAATCTTCATCAATCGGCGACTCGTTGATTTTGTGCAATTGTTGCATTTTTGCAAACAACAACTGAATAAAAAACGGTAGTAAGTGACCGATTTTTGCGAGCATCTTATTTCTGATTACGTCGGTCAGTTTCATATCTTGCCCGGCTTCTAATGCTCTAATCATAGTAGCAGCGGTATCAGGACTGAAAGCTAACAACTCGTAAGTGGCGAAATCATTAACGGTAGCAGACAGGTTATGGCGGCTCATGAAGTTTTCAATGCCTACGGAACTGATAAATATCCATTTGATTTTGCTGCCGGATTGCTGTCTAAAGCTGCGCAGTCCTTGCAAAAATCCCTCTGCCCGCGCTCGACCGTTTTCTTTTTTCATGATTGCATCGAGCAAATCGGTCACTTCATCAAAGAGGATGACAGTCGGCTCATCGTGTTTTAAAACGCTGTTAAACTCACGATAGATGTTACTTTCCGATTTGTCGAAATCAACGGAAAACTCGACATCGACGGGACCGGAAATTTTGATACTTCTGAATTTTTTGAGCCAATCAAAATATGCTCCTCCTTTTGTCAGCTTACTTTTCCACCAAGATAGTTTGCTGAGTTCATCCGTCAAAGCATCGAAAAAGTCCGCTTCACTGTTTAAAAGTTGCAGATTTAAAAAAATTGCTCCCTGTTTCTTTGCTGTTGCTCTTTCAAGCAGCTTCAAACCAAAGGAGGTTTTACCCGCTCAACGCGGTGAAGGAAATTTGTAGTTATTACCTTTTTGCAGCATCTCCCAAACGTAGTCCAATTCTTTCTTCCGACCGAAAAAATTCTTCCCGGAAACCGGCGGCCCTACCTTGTTTATTATTTTCTGTATATTTTCCATGATGCAAATATACAAATTTGTATATATACAAATCTGTATATTTTTGAAAAAATGCTTTCAATACAACTTCAGCCTCGTTTGTTCTCCCGGTTTTTATCTACCTTCACCCTTCAAAATCATCAGCCATGAAAAAAGAAGAAACAGCTTCCTTTGTCCTGCGATTTACGCAAAAACTCTATAAGTCGGAAGACGGCGAGCCGCAAATTCAGTGGCGCGGCAATGTGCGACACGTGCAAACGGGCGACGAAAAACGGTTTTCGGATGTAAATAAAGCGACCGCATTTATCCAAAGTAAGTTGGCGGAATTGACCGTTAATGCCTTGGAAAATAAATCGCCCGAGGAGCAAAAAGGCATTCTGTCGAAGAGCTTCGATATGTGGAAAAAAATGGCTTTAGAAACGCCGAAAATCGTGGCGACGACGCTGAAAGACCCGAAAAAAGGCATGGCGCAGATACAGTCGCAAATCAGTCAGGCGGGCGAGTTTATTGAATCTACTTTTGAAGAAGCAAAAGAAAATCTGCCGGAAATACCCGACCTGCGCAGCGGTCAAAAAGAACACGCGGCGGTGATGAAGAAGCTGGAGGAAATGTCGGCGCGGATGGAGAAGATGCGGGAGGAGATTCGGGGGTTGAGGGGTTGAGAAGTTGGGAGGTTCGGACGTTAGATTTTAGACTTTAGAATTTAGATTTTCCATGCCTGATTTACACGAAAAATTTTCGGCACTTTTGCACAAATATCGGACGGCACCTTTGCGGGTTTTTACCGTCGGTGACTTTCGTGTGCTGCGCGAAAATACGGAGGTAACGACCAAGGATTTCGGGCGCGATAACGCCCTGCGTTTGTTTCAGTTTTTGGTGACGGCGCGGGCGCAGCGGGCGATGCACAAGGAGCAAATTATCGACCGGATATGGGGAGAAGAATTGGATATGAAAGCGGGCGAGCAAAATTTCAAAGTCGCGCTGCACGGTGCCAACAAGGCCCTCGAACCCGACCGACCGAGCCGCACGGAGCCGCGTTTTATTTTGCGTCAGGGCGTCACTTATCAAATTAATCTGTCGGAAATATGGATTGACGTCGAGGCCGTCGATGAGTTTATCGGCATCGGTAACCGGGCTTTTCAAACGGATAAAGAACTGGCGGAAACGGCATTCCGCGAAGCGATAAACCTGCACCACGGCGTTTATTTGCCTAATCGCCTGTATGAAGACTGGTCGAGCGACGAGCGCGAAAGATTACAGGTTTTAGTACTCGGCGCACTGATGACTTTGAGCGAAATGCTGCTCGAAAAAAATCCGGCGGAAAGCATTCGTTTGGCGCAAAATGCGCTGCAACTCGACCCCGCTTGGGAAGACGCTTATCGCATTCAAATGCGCGCTTATCGACAAAAGGGCAACCGCCCGATGGTTATAAAAACCTACCGTGCTTGTGAAAAGATTTTGGAGGAAGAATTCGGTATCGAACCGCTGCCGGAGACGAAACGGGTGCTGCGGGAGGTGACGGAAGCGAAATGATGATTTTGGGGAAAAAAAGGCACCGAACTCTTTCGGAAGAGTTCGATACCTTTTTTGATTTTCAACTTCTCGTCAGTTAAAAATTAGTGTTTGACGAGAGCAACAGTTTCTATTTCCACACTACCAACTTCCGATAAAACCGCTCCTCTCCTGCCGATAGCTCCGTAAAATAAACCCCCGCTTCCAATCCGGAAACATCCAAATTCACTGCATCACCCGCAGAGGCTTTTTGCAAAACTATTTGCCCGGCTGCATTATAAACTTGCACTTGCCATGCTTCCGCAATCGGATTTGCAAACGCAATCGTCACTTTTTCCTGCGCAGGATTCGGCATCAGGATGAAGTCCGTTTGCGTGTTTTCGTCTTTATCCAAAGCAGCCGAAACCACCTTACTCAAAGCCGTCGTACCGTCAAAGTCGCGTTGCAGCAAGCGGTAAAAATACACAACACCCGGCTCTGCACGCTCATCGAGGTATTGATAATCGACCGCACTTTCGCTTGTTCCCCGTCCCGCTACGGTAGCGATACTTGTGAAATAGTTGCCGTTTTTGCTGCGTTGCAACTCAAATTCACGGTTATTTACCTCTGTCAATGTCGTCCAATCTATCGCAATGTGCCCCTGCTCATCATGCGGCGTTGCGGTGAGGTCTTTTAGCTCAACGGGCAAAGCCAAACCCGAAATGTGCAAACAATAAGCGTCTTCCGATTGAATGCCGCTGAAAGACGTGACGGCATTAGTGGTTATTCCCGTATTATTATCAACGATAATATCATCGATGTACCAGCCTACATTTGCACCCGACGCGGTGGTGTTGGTGTCGGAGGCAACCCGAAATCGGATACGCACATTTTGCTCGCTGTACGCAAACAAATTTATTATCGTGGTAACGTAACCGTTGCTGTTACCTGTGTACGCCCCTCCGCCGGCAAGGGCATGACCCGCATTGCCCGCGATAGCGGCAGGATAACCGTTTTGAACAATCTCATCGTCCAATTGCTGCCAGGTACTGCCGTTGTCCGTACTGATCTCTACGGTGCCTCCGTCCCAGGGTAACTCAAAATTATAAGCATGGCTGAAAGTCAAAGTCGGGCAGCCTTCCAATAAAAACTCGGTACTCGTCAGCGTCATATCGCTCGATACGGATGAATTAGGGGCAAACCAAGAGGAAGAACCGCTGCGCGGAAAAGCATTTGAAATACTGAAATTGCTGTTACCTACGGCGGCACTCGTCGTCCAGATACCCGTACCCGATTCTACATCGTCATTAACGGGCTGTGCCGTAGCGGGCGCAGCGAGGACGGAAGCCCCGGGTGCTACCACCGCAGAGAAAGTATAAGTCCGCTCCGCTACCGGCACCAGACCGTTAAACGGCGGATAAACAACCGATCCGTTAGAGAAATTGCCGCCGTTATTGGCACTGCCGGGTACATAAGTCAGACCTGCGGGCAGCGTGCTTTCCATGGTTACACCGTTGAGAGTCGCGCAATTTCTGTTTTTGATAACCATAGAATAATTAACCGTTTCGCCTTCTTCCGCCTCTTCCGTGTTTGCGTTATTGGTAATCGTCAGAAGTAAAGAACTCGGCGTATCGAATGCCTCGATACCGTCGCTGCGCGAAGTCGTTCCCGAGCTTGCACTCGCCCCTAATCCGCGCCGCGCAAACGCCTCCCAAATCAAACATTTATAATCACCGCCGTAAGTAGCTTCGTCGGCGGCAAGAATTGCATCGCGCGAAATTTCAAAAGTAGGATTACATCCTTGCAGTTTCATACCGTCGAGCACCAAACGCAAAGCAATGTTTTGCCCGCCGCCTCGATTGGCTCCCGTGCTGCCGAAATAAATATCGTTTGTTCCCGTCCCTTCTTCTTCGATTAAATCCCATGTCAAATCCCACAACATCGCACACCAGACCGAACCGACTCCGTGCGGTATAGACTCCGCAGCAATGTCAGCGTAAGTATGTGGGTTAATGCTCATGTCATAAGAATACGGATGCGTACGAATACCGCCTCCGTCGGTCGGCTCGCCCAACACATAAGTACCGATACCGCGCACGTCGTTTTTATTCGCTGCCGCAAAATCCGTGGTCAGCATCAAGCCCAAATAATCCGACCAGCCTTCACCCTGCTGCTCCTGACCCGACAGGCAACCGGTTGCCGGACCGCCCGTCAGTCGTGTAGAAACTCCGTGACCGTACTCATGAATGACGATGCCGTTGTCAAAACTGCTGTCGTAATCCTGCGGAGCGGGTGTGCCTTGCAGGGTCACATTGATTGTTCCGGGAAACTCGGCGCGTATCGTCGCACAGTCTGCCTGACTTATCATAATCGCCGGAATAGTCACCGCGCCTCCGTCATTGCCCGGAGACATTACGAAAGGCACGCCTGATACATTATTACAAACCACAACGGCAACCGCACCGGCGTTTTGCGCGTTCAGGCATTTTGTGCCGAACTCACAACTTCCTCGGTCGATGAGCGCGATATTTCCGTTCATCGCAGCACCGTTTGTCAAAGGATTACAGGCTTCGGTCGGGGCAGCCGTGCCGTCATCGGCGAGTACCAAATTACCTGTGAGATTATAATTATTGTCGCCGAATTGAGCCGTCACCGCCGTATAATTTCCCGCTGCCGCCGCCGGACCGTTAACCGTAAAGTCGGTGGTTGCGGCACCGCCGTTTGTCCACAAAAACATCTGCATCCGTCCGTTTCCGCCGTCGGCGGGTGTAGAAAAATTAGCGTTGTTCGTGCCGCTGCCGTCCTGTGTTTCGGCGAGTACCTGGTCGCCGCCGCTGCCGCCGTTGCCATAGTTGTTTTGTTGAAAATTACCGCTTACTTCGTCAAATCCGTATTGATACAGTACATCGTGAATGATATTATTCCAATAAAAAAGATTAGTGACAGAGGAGCTCAAATTTTCAGCGGTACCGTCGGAGGAGACGTCTTGAGAGAAATCGAGGGTAAAATCAAATTCGAGTGCCGCGCCGCCGTCGGGAGAAAAACCGGGAATATTATCACCGTCTTGATCTTCGTAAGCATATACGTTATTACCGCGCGTGATCGTAAAATCCGCCCCGCCCGAGCCGTTCACATCATGCCAACCGAAGGGGGAAGCCGTTGCATCATGCACATTGTTAAGCAGTTGACGTGCGCCGTGACTCGGACTTTCGATGCCCAACGGAAATACGCGATAGCCGCTCATGACCGCCGCTGCATTCTCGTTTTTGGCGGAGGTTGCAGCGGTTACGTGCTCCGCATGTGTATGTGTATGATTTTGACAAGATGCATTTCCTTTGCCGAAATCACAGTGCAGCACTTGATTCCGGGTCACCAATATTTCGCCGGTCACGGCATCCACGCTCGAATTCCACCAATTTTGTCCGCCGGCTTCGTAAAGGTCGATTTGCCACGCCAAGCGGATTTGTGTACCCGTCGCAGCGGGCTGATAGACTAATTTTGCTTTGATTTCCTGCAAAGCTATTTCGCCGGCGGCAAAGACCGTAGTTTGTGCGGCATCCGGTTCGGTGCGCAATACGGTCAAATTCTGCGGTGCGAGTTTGGCAGCAGCAGCTACAATCAGCACGGCGGCTTCCGGGGTCAAAAGCGGAACGGTTGTGTTAATTTTATCGGCAAGTTGCGGTATGAATTTGTTGTGCATAGTCAGCACTTCGCCGTTTGGCAGAAGGTGAATATCAGCATTTGCCTGCGGCAGATTGATACCCGCGTATTGTTGGCGCAGGTAGAGGTGCGTCACGCCGTTGTGCCGATCGGTGTAGTTATCGGTAATGATGTAGGTGAGGTCGTCGGCACTGAGGTTATAGTTCTTTTTCGTCTTTTCGAGATGAGCAACGGCCGCCTCCGTCGGGTCGGTTTGGGCGTTTGCGAATGGAGAAAATGAAAATAAAAAGATAACAATCAGTGAGACCGGTAATTTTGAAAAAAGCATAGTTGTGTTGTATTGAAAAGATTCGGGAAAAATGTATCAGTACCGGGCGGTGAAAATAAAAGGGGAAGGAGATTGTCAGGGAGGTGTTTCGGGATTGAAAAACTTGTGTTCTTCCTTTGTAAAATAACTAACGAAAAAAAATCGGATTCGGTTTTTTGCAGGCACGAAGATTTTGGAGAAATAGCTTTTTGGGGACAGTTTTTTAGCAAAATTTACTGGGTCGCATAATAAACCAAAAAAATCAACTTGAGTGAGTCCTAAAATTTGTGTTCGACCCGCTCAGAATAAAGACATTCGTATTGTACTTTACAACCCTGAAAATCTGCAACCCTATCGTCTGTAACTCATCTGTAACTCCCCTCCCCTATCTTTGCCCCGTAATTATCGCGAAGCCTTTTACCGCTTCGCTTTTCATCCAAAAAAATCGGATTTAATTTCCGACCGTATAAATAAAACGTAACAATGATTGACATCAAAGAAACAGCCGACACATTGAAAAACAAAGCAGCGAAAGTAAACCAAGACGTGCTCAAAGCGAGCGATAAAGTCGTGGACGAAACTTTGGCAGCAGGTGAACAATGGAATAAGGTATTGGGCAAAGCCCTCAACGCAGGTGTAACTCTGCTCGGTCAACAACAAGAACTCGCACTGACTGCCCTCGAAGGCATGAAAGAGCAGTACGTGACCGGTAACAAGCGTTTGCGCAAACTTTTTGGTTTTAAAACCGCCGCGCAATACAAAAAAGCAGTTGCTCAAAAAGCGACGTTGGTAGAGAACGAAGCTAAGAAAGTCATCGCAACGGCAACCGACAAAGCAGACGAGGCAGCAGCAACGGTTGAAAATAAAACCAAGAAAGTTTTGTCTTCTACCAAAGTACCGGCTAAACCTGCGGCGGCAAAGAAAAAAGTGTTGTCTTCGACCAAAACAACGACCAAAAAAGTTTTGTCATCAACTAAAATGACCGCAACCGAACCGAACACCAAAGTTGCCAATGACTTGAAAGTCATCAACGGTATCGGTCCGAAAATGGAGAAAGTTTTGCAAGCGGCAGGCATCAAAACTTACGCTGAATTGGCGGCTTTCGACGCGAAAGGTTTGGAAAATATCCTGTTGAAAGAAAACCCGCGTTACGCGATGTACAATCCGCAGGAGTGGATTGACGCGGCGCAGAAGTTTGTGAAGTAAGATGTTAGATGTTAGATGTTAGATGTTAGACTTTAGACGTTAGACTTTTTACGCCTGACTCTGAAGTCCAAAGTAACTTTACTTCTCCTTTTCATTTTTAAAATAATCCGAAATGCTCTTCTTGAGCTTTCGTCAAAAATACAATATCATTATGGCAACCAAGTCCGTAAAAAAAGCAGCGAAAAACACGGTAAATACTACCGAAAACAACCTCGCTAAAATCAAAAAAACCGCGCAAAAAGTAAACGCGGAAGTTCAGGAAACCGCTAACTACATCGCTAACGACCTCATGGAAAACGGTCAGGCAGTACGCGACACCGCCGTCAAAGCAGCCGAGAAAATCGACCTCAGCGACAGCGTGAAAAAATTGAAAAAGACAGCGGAAAAAATTAACACGCAAGTAACCGACACGACCGTAGAAGTCACCGACGCAATGCTGAAAAGCGGCAAGAAATTGACCGACACGGCAGCGAAAAAAGTACAAACCGCCGTCGAGAAAATCGACCTGAAATCCGGCGTACAAAAAGTCGGTACGACCGCTAAAAAAGTAAACGCTTACTCTTTGGAAACTGCGGAAGAAATGGTGGAAGGCGCGAAAAAGAACGGTGCAAAATGGAATAAAACCGTCGGTAAAGCCATCGAAGGCGGCTTAAAATTGGGTGCTCAGCAGCAAGACATGGTCTTCGATACTTTGGAAGCCGTGAAAAAACAAATGCAGAAAAACAGCTCACGCTTTTTTGCTTTGTTTACCAAAAACTAAAATTAGTTGGTTTAGTTAGAAAGTTATATAGCAAAGCCGCGTTTTCAAACGAAAACGCGGCTTTTTCTTTTTCCGGGAGTCCGTCACGTGACCCCGACCGAGAATTACAAGATTGAAGAATTAATTCGGACTAAAGCAAAAATCCGTGTCGGACTCCTGTTCCGCGTCGGGAGTCTGACAAGTCACTCAAGAAAAAAACAAAAGCCGATTATCCCGCAATAGTCAGCAAAAATTCGTGTCTGACTCCCCTCCCCTATCCTGAAAAAACGCTTCGTTTTACAACGGAATATTCCCGTGCTTCTTCTTCGGCAGCGTCACCGCCTTATTTTCCAACATCGCAAAGGCTTTAATCAGCTTCCGCCGCGTATCTTTCGGCAGTATCACCTCGTCGATAAAACCGCGCTGCGCCGCCCGGTACGGGTTGGCAAATTTTTCCGCGTACTCCGCTTCCTTTTCCGCGAGTTTGGCGGCGGGGTCGTCGGCGGCTTTAATTTCTTTTCTGAAAATAATCTCACTCGCCCCTTTCGCGCCCATAACGGCAATTTCCGCGCCCGGCCAAGCAAAGTTCATATCCGCGCCGATGTGCTTGGAGTTCATCACGTCATACGCACCGCCGTAGGCCTTGCGGGTGATGACGGTAACGCGCGGCACGGTGGCTTCGCTCAAGGCGTACAACAGTTTCGCGCCGTTGGTAATGATGCCGTTCCACTCTTGGTCGGTACCCGGCAAGAAACCCGGAACGTCCACAAGTACCAACAACGGAATATTAAAACAGTCGCAAAAACGGGTAAAACGCGCCGCTTTTTTCGAGCTGTCCACGTCGAGTACACCTGCCAAGCTCATTGGCTGATTGGCAACGATACCGATGCTGCGCCCCGCCAAACGGACAAAGCCGACTACGATATTTTCCGCGTAATCTTTGTGAATTTCAAAAAAGGAGTCCGCGTCCGCAATGCCCGTAATCACCTCGCGCATGTCGTAAGGTTGATTGGCGGATTCGGGTACGATATTTTCCAATTCCTCCCGCGTTTCGTTTTCTAAATCGTAAGGAAGTTTTGCGGGTTTGTCTTCGCAGTTTTGCGGCATGTAGCTGAGCAGTTGCTTGACCTGCGCGATACAGTCCATGTCATTTTGCGCCGTCAAATGCGTCACCCCCGATTTGACCGAGTGCGCGCTTGCGCCGCCGAGTTCTTCGGAGGTGACTTCTTCATTCGTTACCGTTTTCACCACATTCGGACCGGTGACAAACATATAGGACGAATTTTCGACCATAATCGTAAAATCCGTCATCGCCGGCGAATAAACCGCGCCGCCCGCGCAGGGACCCATAATTGCCGAAATCTGCGGTATCACCCCCGATGCCTGCACGTTGCGGTAAAAAATATCCGCGTAGCCGCCGAGCGATTTTACACCCTCTTGAATGCGCGCGCCGCCGCTGTCGTTCAGACCGATAAGCGGTGCACCGACTTTCATCGCCATATCCATGATTTTGCAAATTTTTTCGGCGTGGGTCTCCGACAGTGCTCCGCCGAATACCGTAAAATCCTGCGCAAAAACATAGACCAATCTGCCGTTGACCGTACCGTAGCCGGTCACTACGCCGTCGCCGAGAAAGACCTGTTTTTGCATATCGAAGTCGGTCGTGCGGTGCGTGACGAGGATGCCGATTTCTTCAAAAGAGCCTTCGTCGAGCAGAAAGTGGACACGCTCGCGGGCAGTGAGTTTGCCTTTGGCGTGTTGCTTTTCGATGCGGGCTTTGCCGCCGCCGAGTTTGGCTTCGGCGAGTTTGTTGTTTAATATTTCTTGGTTGTTCATTATTTTGGTAGGTGATATTTTACGCTGATTTTTTCTACGCTGATTTTTTCTACGCTGATTTTTATGATTTCTTACCTGTCCCGACTTCAG
>JAHDCG010000009.1:78958-80708 GCA_020629965.1 Saprospiraceae bacterium
TACGCTGATTTTTTCTACGCTGATTTTTATGATTTCTTACCTGTCCCGACTTCAGTCGTGGAGGTTAGGGGGCTGAAGATGCTGAGTATCAACAAGTCGTAATTTTTTTACGCTGATTCTTATGATTCCTTATGATTTTACGCTGATTCTTTCATAACGAAAGCTAAGTAAAGATTTACGGTAAAGATAATTTTTTTATGCCTCCTTAATCTCCTGACACAACTCCACCAAAACCCCGTTCGCACTTTTCGGATGCAGGAAGCAAATGAGTTTGTTGTCCGCACCGCGTTTCGGTTTTTCGTTGAGCAGGCGAAAGCCCTCCCCTTCCAAGCGCTGCATTTCCGCGTGAATGTCCTCGACTTCAAAGGCGATGTGGTGGATGCCTTCGCCGCGTTTTTCGATGAATTTTGCAATGGCACTGTCGGGATTCGAGGCTTCCAAAAGCTCGATTTTGCTTTCGCCGGTTTGGAAAAAAGAGGTTTTCACGCCTTCCGACTCTACGGCTTCGGTTTTATAATGCGCCTTGCCGAACAAGGTTTTGAAAAGGTCGTTGCTCGTTTCGAGATTTTTGACGGCGATGCCGATGTGTTCGAGTTTCATAAAATTTGCTTTGTTGAGATGCAAAGGTAAGGAACGCGCGGCATATTTTTTCACCGAAAAAAATGTGCAAAAAGGCGCGTTTGTATAGTTTGCCCCTTTTGTACCGGCAGCAGGTACTTTTGTCCTGAAAATCCGCGATTTCTCCCCCTACCTTTGTGTTATCAAACGAAGAGAAAAGCATTCTTTTCGACTTTCAGACTTTAAAACTCAATATCATGTTAGAAATTAAAAATATTCAGGATTACAAAGAAATCATCGCCGGCGAAAAGCCCGTTTTGTTGGATTTTTACGCGGATTGGTGCGGACCCTGTAAGGTTTTGTTGCCGATTGTCGAAGAATTGGCAAATGAGAACGCCGATAACTTTACGATTGCCAAAGTGAACGTGGATAAGAACCCGGAATTGGCGCGTCAGTTTAGAGTCCGCAGCATTCCGTCGCTGTTCTTTTTGCAAAACGGAGAGGTGCAGGAAAACTTGGTCGGTTTGGCATCCAAAGCGACATTACAAAATAAAATCGACGAGTTTTCATTGACGGTTTAAACACAAAATACATACGCATTCAGGTTTTTTAAACGGCTTTCGTCTTCCCGGCGGAAGCCGTTTTTTTCTTTTAGCCAATCGACTAAAGTCGATGCTACGGGGCGGGTTCGGCAATTTTATCCTGCTCTTTTTAAAAAGAGACAATCGTGCCGGCGGCGGGTACTTTCGCACCAACACTGCGCGGATTTCACTCCTACCTTTGTAATATAGAACAAACAAAAACAATATTTTCTTACCTTCTGAAATCTTCGATTATGTCAGTATCAATGAATGTTATCCGCGACACCCGAGTTTCTTCCGTCATGCCGACCGCCGCTGTCTGCCCCAACTGTTGGGGGTACTCACAATTTGAAAATAACGGAGTTGTGCCCGTGGTACAAGACAGTACCGCCTGCCCTAATTGTTGGGGTCACTCGCAATGGGAAAATCAGGACTGTCGTCAAGAATTTAAAATTGATAAAGGCTCCAAATCAGAGGTCTTCAGCCGCAACGGTTTTATTCGAAGATTTGTGAAAAGGTGGTTGTGAGGAGTTGTTTAGGTGTTTATGCCTTTAATCGTTTAGACCTGAAAAGCTGATAGTTATCACCTTATCTGCTTTTTGGCAGGTAAA
>JAHDCG010000121.1:0-11613 GCA_020629965.1 Saprospiraceae bacterium
AAATTAAAAGCCGTATGCAAATTTAGAATCATTTCTAAATTTGCATACGGCTTTTGCCGTTCTGACCACTCCCGCAATCTTTACTTACTCGCCTCGTCAACATAAATTCTGTATCTGATAAACGGCTTCGTTTCCTCAGCAAGTATAATTTGCTTGGTTGTGCCGTCGGCAAAATGTACTTTATGAAAATTTAGGGAGCGGTTAAATAATTCCATCAGCGGAAAAGTAAAGATAACGCTCGTTGGAACAGGCTTTTCCAAACGTTTTATGAGTTGTTTGTTTTTGAATAATGAAGCTGCAGACGGGCTGATTTTAACAACTGTTTTACCTTTCGATTTAAAGTATTTTTCGATTTTCCTTTTTTCGATAAAATCTATGAATTTATACACTACCCACATCAACAGAAACACAAGGACGATAAAAAGGACAGGCAAAATATCAACATTCATAAACCGAATTTTATGCGTTTATTGAGTATTAAAAAGTCGTATATCGATTTTGAAAACGTTTTCAAATCAACATACGACTCCAACAATTTCTAACAATTCTAACCATTCCAACACTTCAAACCTTCATTCAACTTCAACCCGTACCCCCTCACTGTGACTCGAAAACTCCGGCGCGTACATACACTGCACCGTCGTCACACCGTTGGAAAAATCTCCCTTATGCACCACCCGCAGCGGGTACTCGAAGACGTGCGTTCCCTTCGGCAGATTAGCGAAAAAGAAATCCGTCGAGGCATCGCGGGTGCTTTCGTAGTAGCCTAAGCCACCCTGATATTTGTATTGACTCAGCACATTCAGCGGCTCGAAGCCCGAGGCGCGACCGTCTTTCATGTGCACGTAGTCCATCGGTCGGTCCACGCGGAGTTCGATGCGGACTTTGAGTTTTTCGCCGGGATTTAAAGCATCGCCTGCATTGACCGGCGTAATTTTTTCGCCCGTGTCGGTCAGCTTGACTTTGAAAAGCTGCTTTTTAATCTGTAACGGCGTGTCTTCAAAACTCGTAATTTTGTCCAACTGCTCGAAATACTGCCAATAGACCGCACCCCAGGCGACGGATTTGTTCGGGTTGGAAACTTCAATCATAGCCATGGATTTTTTGACTTTTTCGCCGTCAATTCTCGTCTTAAAATAACCCGTGCCGGCTTCCGCATTTTGCTGTGCCGTGTCGATTTGCTTTTTGAAAGAATTGTCGGACAATGCGGGCAGATTAATGTCCACCGCTTCCGTTTCCAACAGCCAATTATCGCCCGTCGCCAAAAGCGCGTAAACCGCTGAGGCCGTCGCTTTTGTGGTGCGCCAATGATTTGTTTGTTTGTTTTTCAGCAACCACGTTTTCATATCTTCCACCGCCTTTTGGTCGTCGGCGACATCATTCATGACTTCCATTAAAAGGCTGTGCCGCTCGACCGGCAGTTGGTACCAATTATAGCCCGTTTCGCCCTTAAAATACATACCGAGTTCGGGATTGTTAATCGCCCGTTCTTTGAAAGATTTTACCAATTTTGCGGGTGTTTCGCCTTTGCCGAGACGATGCAACGAGAGAGCAATCATACCTTGATGGTAGATGTTTTTATCCAACCAATATTTGTCCGCCTGTCCGACGCAGTAATCGTAAACATCCTGCGCTTTCCCGTTCAGTTTCAAGTATTTCTTGGTTTTGGCAAGGTTACTTTTGCCCGTATTTGCCTGCGCGTTATTGTCTTCCAAAAAGAAAGAACGGGCGTACAAATAGTGAATGAGCATGGCAGAAAGATTGTCGTCTTCCAATTTCAACTTACCGTCTTTTGCTTTCTCTTCCAATTTTTCATAATGCTCGACGGCGCGGCTATCACAGTAATTCACGGCGTCTTTGACCATTTGCCAAGTCTGTGTATTTTCGGTCACATCAGCCACGCCGAGTTTATCCAAATGCCCGAGACTTTCGACCAAATACTGCGTGATGTACCAATCGTCGCGCCCGCCGGGAAACCACGGAAAACCACCGCCCGGCATCTGTCGCTCCCGCAGTTTGCGCAGCGCGGCGGTCTGCTCGTTTGCCATTTTATTGAGGTCGAAAAGCAAGCCGATGTTGCGTTTTTGTTGCGTCTCACTTTGGGCGTTCAGTACCCACGGCGTTTCTTCCAAAAGGGCGGTTTTCAGTTCCTGATTTTTGCTTAGATTGCTCAACAGGGCATCCGGTTCACGGTCGCGCCATTGCTCGAAAATCGTCTTGACTTTCGGATGCGAGTTAGCCACCGAAGTCGCCAGAGAATTAGCGTAATAACGGCTGAAAATCTGCTCCGTGCACTCATACGGATATTCCATGAGGTAGGGCAAAGCCTGCACCGCGTACCAAGCCGGATTGCTCGTAAATTCGAGCGTTAATCCTTCATTTGCCAAGGTCGGCGAAGTCATTTTTTCCTGCATACTTTTAAAAGTAAAAGTTTGCGTCTCCCCGCCGCGCACGGGCAGCGGCATGGTTTCCGTCACCAACATGCGATTGGTCAAAACGGGTGTCACGCTGCGCTCCGCGTCGGAAAAATTGCCCGCCGTCGCCGAGGTCGTATGCTCGATGACCGCAACTTTCGACACCTCCGGCACGTCGAAGTACCAAGCCACCCGCGCCGACTGACCCGCCGCCACCGTGTAGCTTTGCGTGAAAGTTTTATCGGTAAAAACGGGCTTGCCGTTCAGCGGATTAACGAGGTTTAATTTTGCTTCGCCGCTGAGTTCCTTATCGCTCAAATTCACCACTTTCGCCGTAAATTCAATCTTATCGTTTTCGCGGAAAAAGCGCGGAGCATTCGGCACGACCATGAGGTCTTTTTGCGTCACGATTTCCTTTTCCGTCACCGCCGATTGCAGGTCTTTGGTGTGCGCCAAACCCAAAAATTTCCACCGTGTCAGAGCTTCGTTCATTTTGAATTTGACGATGATATTGCCTTCTTTATCCGTCATTAAATCGGGGTAGAAAAAGACGGTTTCGTTGAGGTTTTCGCGGACGGCTGGGGTTTGGGGAGCTTCCGCTGCGGGTTCACTCGCCGCATTTTCGGTTTGCTCTTCCCGTTCGATGGTGTCTGCTTCGGCATCTGCCGACATACCCATCGCAGCTCGCGGCGCGGCGGAAGGCGGCGGGGGCGGCGAGGCAGTTCTCGAACTTGACATAGCTTTTCGGCGCGGACTTCCTGCGAGGACAGATTCTTCCTCTACCATTGCATCCATAAAAACGGTTTCTCTGATGATTCTTTCATACAAACTAAAGCCAAATAAATTCAACCCCGGATAAGTCCGCCCTGCGTAATCCAAACTTAAATTCTCCTGCCAATTCTCCTCATACTTCCGCAGTCTGTCCGCCGAAAATCCCGCGCCGTCCATGCGAAAATTCGCGTAATTATTCATCGGAAAAGGACTGAGGCTGAAACTGTTCGCCGCGAAGGCATCCAAACTCGCGTCGTACATAGTAGCGAGCATTTCCGCCGCGACTTTTCCGCCTTTCGGGCCACTGATTTTCAGTTGCCATTCTTCGTCCTGACCGGGCAGCAGTTTATCGCGGAAAGTCGTGTAAGCAATCGTCAAATCTTTATTCGACCACGGCACTTTGACGGTGCTGACTCGGTTAAAACTGCGGTTGTGTCGCGCATAGTTATAGGCGTAGTGAAAATTGCCTCGGTCGCTTTCCGCGACCTGCATAATTTCTTTGTCTATCCCGTTAATTGTCAACCATTTACGCGATACGATTTTTTTGTCTTTGATAACGTGAAAAAGCACTTTCAAATCCCGCTCGGAAGTCCCGAAAGTCGCCGCGACGGACTCACCCGGCTCATAGCTTTTATCCTTCCGAAAATGCTGACCGACTTGCGGCACCGGCAATTCGTTTTTCGTCAAATCATAGACCGTCACGAGTTGTTCCCACTCGATATCGATGCCGTTTTTATCCTGCGTTTTCATCTCCGCGCGATAGACGCCGGGGGCTAAGGTCAGCCCGCTCAAGTCGATAAATTTGCTTTTGTTCGTATCAAAATCCGCGCTGAATGCCGTTCGTTTTACCTCCCAATTTTGCGGTTCGTTTTCATTTTGGTAAGGCAAATGCGGGAATTTTTGCGTGAATTCCGCTTTGGATAAAAGCGGATTATCGGGCGTTTCCCAATAGCGACTGACGTACACTTTTTCGGGCGCGTCGAGCAGTTTCAGTTCAAATTTTCCCTGTGCGGCGGTAAAGTCACCGTTCAGATTTCGGGTCGAAAGGTCGATGCGCTGTAAATCCTGTGCTTCCGCCTCGGCGGGCAGTTGTGCGCTGATTTCCAACGCGGTGTAGCCCACGCTGATACGCTGCGTGCAGGTACGGGTTTCGCCCGTGAGGTCGGTTACGTCGGCGGTGATTTTGTAAGTGAAAATCGGCTTGTCTTTCGCGGCAATATCCGGGTCGGGTATGGCTTTAAAGTCAACGGTAAACTTACCCTCCGCGTCGGTTTGGGTCGTGCCGTTGGCGATTTCCATGGCGGGGGAGGCGGGCAGGCGGCTGCGGTACCACCACGGCAGATAGGGGAAACGCGCCTCGCGGGTCACGCGGTAGGTAACTTGTGCGCCGTCGATGTTGTTGCCGGCGTAGGCAGCGGCTTTTCCCTTGATTTCGATTGTTTCATTGAGCGCAAAACTCACGTCGAGCGTGTCGAATTTCACCTCAAATTTCGGGCGTTTGTATTCCTCTACCCGGATGCTTTTGCTGCCGTGGGAAGTCTGCAAAGTCATGTTGCCGAGCAGGCCGCCCTGCGGTGCGGTGAAGGTTCCGTTGAAGGTTCCGTACTCATTGGTCGTGAAGTCGGCAGAGGTAATTTTTTGGTAATTCGCGTCCATAAAATTGACGGAAACGGTCTGATTAGCCGCCGGCGCAGGCATATTTTTATTGTCAAAATTCAGTCGCAGACCTTTAAAATAAACCGTCTGACCGGGGCGATAGATAGCGCGATCGGTGAAAAATTGCACGGTATAGGAAACATTGCGGCGGTCGGGATATTCGCTGTCAACGTAGTTTTCATCGAGAAAAAGTACATCGTCGCCCTGCGTCAGTTTGACCCGGAAGCTGTTATTATTGTAGCGGCGGTTGTTGCCGGTCGGCACCGAAGATTTAAAATAACCGTCGGCGTCGGTCTGCGTTTCGCTTACTTTTTTATACTGATTTTTGCGCAGTACGCTGTTGTAATTATCCGTGTAAAATTCCACTTTTACACCGCCGACGGGCGCACCCGTTTTGCGATGAAAAGCCGTAAATTCCGCTTTTTTGCGCTCCTGCCCGTCCGCATTCATTGCCCAGTAACCCAAGTCCGAAACCGTCGTGCGGACGTAACCGATAAAATCGTTTTGCAACTTAAAATCCGCGTCGCTGCCCGCCACGATAAGGTAGTCGCCGTAAGGCAAAGTCTCGAAAGCAATCTCGGTGGTGTGCTCGCGCAGGTCTTGCGTCCCGGCGAGGTTGTAGGTCTCATTTTGTACGGCGGAAAAATCATTGAGAAATTCCGCGAGGGGCTGCCAACTGCGGTTATCGTCGCGGCGAATTTTTTCGAGTTTATCCTGCCGGTCTTGATTCCATGCAATGACTTTCACCGCAACATTTTCCGCATTTTTATAAGATAACTGCGCCAAAAAGGGCTGACCGGAGACGTTGACACGCTCGGTTTGCAGCGCAAATTGTTTACTCGTCAGGTTGTTGATTTGTTGTACGGCAAGCGATGCGCCCGGTGTATTCGGGTATTTTTCCGAGACCTCCCGGAAGGTTTTTAGGGCCGTAACGAGTCCGTTTTTGTGCGCTTCGTCGTTGGTTTCGGGATTATTTTTATCGTAAGCATTGCCTTTTTGCATTTGCAGCACACCGAGATTGAAGAGGATTTCGCCGGCGGTCGGTTCGGCTTCGTAGGTGGCGTACATTTTTTTCAAAGCCGCTTTATACAATGCCGTTTTGTCGGGCATGACCGCGTTTTCGTACACAAATTTAACGCGTTTTAAATCGGCGTCGGCGAGTGCATCGGTGTTGTTCTGCTGCATTCTGAATTGCAACAAATCCTGAAAAATATCGAGCGTTTTTTTCTTGAAAGAAGCGGTGTCGCGGGTGGTAAATTCGGTGTTCACAAATTCATTCGCGTAAGCAAAAACGGCGGGGTCGCGCAACTCGAATTTGTAAGCGGGCTGCGTCAAATGATTTTGCTCGTTCATAAAATAATCGAGCGCACGGTGCGCCAACAGGTCGTATAAAGTCGGGCGCAAATTCGTCGTATTTTCATCTTTGACAATAGCCGAAAGGTCGCCTAAATCCACTTGTTGCAGCAACGCGGGTTTTTCCAAAGCCGACAGATGTAAGCGGCTCGTATAGTCCGTGTATTGCGCCGCCGACCACGTTTTAATGTCTTGATTGTCAAAGTTTTGTGTTTCGGTGCGGTTATTAATACGCCACTGATTATTGCGGCGGTAGCCGTCGATAATTTCCGCATAGACGGACTGCAAAATCTGCCGCGTCGGGGCGTCGGCTTCCTCGATTTCTTCTTCCCATTGCTGCATCACGACCGCCATGCCTTCCTCTTCCGTCGCGGAGACAAATTTGGAGCGGTAAATGACGGATTTGACGATTTGCGGAAAGTTTTTGTCGGCTTTGGCACGGGCATAAATCGCCTCGGTTTTTTCGAGGGCGGACTTGAGCAGACCTTGCCGTTCGAGACTGTCCACGGTCTTCCACGCGGCGGGGTAATTATCGGTTGTCATCGGTGTAAATTTTTGTATCGGAGGTTCGGCTTGCAGATTTTCCGCCGGCGTTTTGTTGCAGGTAAAAGCGGTGGTGAGCAGGAAAATTGCGAGGAGGAAGGCGCATGATTTTTTCATAGTCGTTTTAGATTTGGTTAGTTAGTTTGAGTGGTTTGAGTGGTTTGAGTTGTTAGAGTCGTCTTCGACAAAACGGGATTCAAAGTAAAAAAGTATTAAGTCTGTTATATGTGTGTGTGTGCTGTCGGGTCAGATGAAAAACGCGGGGAAAAGATACAAGGTTTTTTGGAAAATAACGGTTTATTAACGAATTGTGACCCAACGGTCGGGGGAATTTGGGAGGTCTTGTAGGTGTAGTAGGTGTAGCATTTGCCCGGCACTCACGTACCGGGCTGAAGTGTCCCGTGCCGTAGCCACTTGCGGGGTGATTGTTGCTTGGGTTTACCTTCTCTTTTTAATACCTTTTATTGACGTTCATTTAAAAATTTTCAGCATGAAAAATCTGCTTTTTGTTCTTTTGACTTTAATCGGTTTGACCTTCATCGCTTGTAATGATGACGATGCCGCGCCCGATACGCCCGCTTGCGTGCAAGACATCATTGACTCGGGTGAGTTGGACAGCACGAGCTGCGTCGGTTTGGTGACGCGCTATAATTTTAGAGGCGAAAATGTTTTTGTGCTCAGCAGTACTTCTTGTTTCGACGGGACAGATGTGGTACTCGATGCGCAATGCGATACGATTTGTATGCTCGGCGGTTTTGTCGGTGCTCTTGCTTGTGACGGAGAGGCGAATTTTTACGATGTTGCCACGGACGCGGAGGTTATTTATGAGGAGGAGTGAAATAAATTTTGTGGTTTGGGGTTTAAGTCACATGACGAGGCACTTTTCGGAAGTGCCCCGTGCTGTGCGTAACGCAACAAAATAATTAATATGAAATATCTTTTATTCCTTTTTATCACGAGTGCGCTTTTCGTATTTTACTCTTGCAATGACGATGAAGCCATCGTTGCCGCGCCGATACCGGATTGTCTGCAAAGCCGCATTGACAACGATGATTTAAATTATCCTTTTTGTCGTACCAACATTGAGCGTTACATATTTCAGGGTGAAACGGTGTTTTTGATGCGCTGTATGGGCGTAGCTGATGCAGGTCAAACGATAATCAACACCGAATGTGATACAATATGCCGTATCAGTTCTTGGGTTGGTAACGAATGCAACGGCGCGGCGGATTTTTACGAGGAGGCATCCGACCGCACCATAGTCTATGAGGGCCCTTAAAAAGTATGTCTGATTCAATCGATTTTCAGTAAACATCAAAAACCCCGTGCCGGCTAAACCGACACGGGGTTCTTCAACATTTACAGTCGCGCTAAAAGCAATCGGCTGCTAATCTCGCCGGTCGATTACCGCTACCGTCAGCCGACTCACGCAGACCAAATCTTCTTTTTCGTTTTTAATTTCGATGTTCCAAACGTGTACGGTGCGCCCGACACGGACGGGTTTGCAGGTGCCGTAAACGTAGCCGCTGCTCGCGCTTTTGAGGTGATTGGCGTTGATTTCCAAACCGACCACCGTTTGCTTGCTCATATCGACACAGAGCACCGAGGCGAAACTGCCGAGACTTTCCGCGAGGGCGACACTCGCGCCGCCGTGCAGCAGTCCCATCGGTTGTTTGGTGCGTGCATCGACGGGCATTTTGGCGGTCAGGTAGTCGTCGCCGAAGTCAATTATTTCGATGCCGAGGTGTTCGACCATGCAGTTTTTGCCGCCGTTGTTCAGCCCTTCGAGAGTGAAGTCGTTTTTCCAAATTTTCATACCGTTACTTATTTTCAGACAGGATTGACAAGATTTTTAGGATTTGAGAATAATCGCTCAAAGTCGCTTTTAAAGAGACAATAAGATTTATGTGAAAGTTTTGGGAACGGAAAAATTTCATAACAGAGACGCGTTTTCCCGCGTCTTTACAAAGCTGTACAAAAAATAAATCCGCTTAAAATCCGGTAAATCCGCGCATCTGTCTTGAATAACAAAAGGCGACATTTTTCTCTTCTTAAAATCCTCTTAATGCGTAGCTCCAATACAACTATCAAACTTTCAAACCCTTCTTTCTGAAAGAAAAAGCGGGGATTAACCGACAAACGGACGGATTTAAACGACATAGTGCATAAAGGTATCAAAAGTAAAACCCTACTTTTGCGTTCCGAAATTCGATTTTTCCCTTTTAACAGCCCGTTACACATTTTGTAAAAAATGTGTAACCTAATCAGAAAAAATTAAAACTGTTCTCAACAAATCTCGTGACAGAGAAAAATTTGAAACCCAAAATGCGGATAATTACTTGGGTTTAAAATTTTTCTGTGTCACCATCGGGAGTTTTGTTGAAGAACCAATAAACAACACAAAATATGAAAATCAAATTCAGTTTTCTCGCAGCATTTTTAGTCGCTGCAACTTCAATCTTTGCGCAAGACAGCAAACCCGCGCAGGATTGGTTTTTACTTTCTCCCGCCAAAGCCAACGTGCAGGGCATCAGCATTGAAGAAACTTATGAAACCGTTTTGAAAGGTCGTGAAGGCGAAACCGTCGTCGTAGCGGTCATCGACTCGGGTGTAGATTACGACCACGAAGATTTGAAAGACGTGATGTGGGTCAATAAAGACGAAATTCCCGATAACGGCATCGACGACGATAATAACGGCTACGTGGACGATATTCACGGTTGGAACTTTATCGGCGGCAAAGACGGTCGCAACGTTAACGACGATAACCTCGAAGTGGCGCGCGTTTACAAAAAACTCAAGCCGATGTACGACGGCAAAAAACGCGACGATATTAAAGGCAAAAAGAACAAAAGAGAATACGACCTCTACCAACGCGCGAAAAAAGAAATCGAGTCTAATCGTGAAAGCAAAATGGAAGATATTGCGGTGTACAGCGGCATCGTCGAGTCTATCGGTAAAATTAAGGAAGCACTCGGAAAAGAGGATGTGACGGCGGAAGACCTTTCGGCCTACGAAACCGACGATGAGGCGATGCAGCGTTCTATCCTCGTTTTGGAAAACATCATGAGCCGCAATCCTAATCTCAACGAGGTGGAAGAGCAACTGACCGGCTACGTTGAATACCTCGAAAAATCGGTGAAGTATAACTACAACCCCGACTTCGACCCGCGCGCCGACATCGTAGGCGACAACTACGCGGACAGCTACGAAAAAGGCTACGGCAATAACATCTACGACGGTCCGGACGCCATGCACGGTACCCACGTAGCGGGCATCATCGCCGCGACCCGCAACAACGGCGTAGGTATGAACGGCGTTGCCGACAACGTAGAAATTATGACTATCCGCGCCGTACCCAACGGTGACGAGCGCGATAAAGACGTGGCGAATGCTATCATTTACGCAGTAGATAACGGCGCGAGCGTGGTTAATATGTCTTTCGGTAAAGGCTTCAAATGGGATAAAGAAGCGGTCGATAAAGCCGTGAAATATGCCATGAAAAAAGACGTGTTGTTGGTACACGCAGCGGGTAACTCTGCGCAAGACAACGATACTTCTTATAATTTCCCGAACGACGGTTTTGAAAAACGCGGACTTTTCGGTCCGAAAAAAGCGAAAAACTGGGTAGAAGTCGGTGCATTGGATTGGAAAGGCGGCGAAAACTCACCCGCTTCTTTTTCTAACTACGGAAAAGCAAACGTCGATGTATTCGCGCCCGGTGTCGATATCTACTCGACGACTCCGGACGATGAGTACGAATACCTGCAAGGTACGTCCATGGCATCGCCGGTCGTGGCGGGCGTAGCGGCGGTATTGCGTTCTTACTACCCGGATTTGACCGCCGAGCAAGTGAAAAGTATCTTGATGGCATCGGTCGATCCGATTACCGTAAAAGTGCGCAAACCGGGCACGGACGAGACGGTAAATTTCACCGATTTGGCAATTTCCGGTGGTACGATTAACGCTTTGACAGCCGTTAAATTGGCGGAAAAAACCAAGGGTAAAAAGAAAGGCGTGAGCCGTCCGATGAAGAAGGATAAAGCGTAAAGATTGTTTAGGCGTTTAGTTGTTTAGGCGTTTAGTACCCCGGTACGCTTTAAACGCCTAAACCCTTAAACTTTTAAACCCGAAAATTTCGGTATTCTACCGAACATTTTAAAAAAAGGTACTGTTTGTGTTGGCAAACGGTACCTTTTTTGATTCCGGTACTGTCTTCCCCTTTTTACCTGTACTGATTCCTCTTCTCCTTTATAACTTACCTGTTTTCTTAAATTTTCCGAGCCGCACGGCTTTGGATATCGCCGATGTTTTCACAAATAACTGATTTTACAGATGACAAAAAAGTTAACTTATTTCCTTCTTGCCTGCGCCGCAGCGGTGACGGTATTTTTTATTTCTTCCGCGCCGAGAAGTTTTGAGGACAAACTAGACGGATATGCCGGTAGTGATTGTAGTGGTTGTCACAGCGGTTCTGTTAATGGCCCTAACGATTTTGTTTTGACAGGATTGCCGGCAACTTACACGCCAAATCAGACATATCTTATTACAGTTTGTTTGACTGATACTAACAAAAGTGCGGGCGGTTTTGCGCTTTTTGATGATGATGGCAGCGGCAGCACGCGTAACGATGCTTTTACATTAATCAGCGGAGAGGGTACAAGATTGTTAGCCGCCAATGCTTATGTAACTCACAATGCGCCTAAAGCATTCGATGGTAATAGTACCGCTTGTTGGGATGTCAGTTGGACAGCTCCGGCAGCAGGAGACAGGCTATTGAGAGGAGCGGGCAATGCTGTAAACTCAAATAATTCACCGGGCGGTGACAACGGCGGATATACGCTCATGCAGGGAACAACCGCCGGCGTTCTCCCGG
>JAHDCG010000121.1:11713-18850 GCA_020629965.1 Saprospiraceae bacterium
GGTGACAACGGCGGATATACGCTCATGCAGGGAACAACCGCCGGCGTTCTCCCGGTGGATTTGGTTGATTTTACCGCCGTCGAAAAAGACAACGACATCATCTTAGAATGGGAAACCGCCACCGAAATCAACAACGAATACTTCAGCGTAGAACGCAGCTACGACCTCCGCAATTACGAAGAAATCGCCCGCATCGCAGGGGAGGGGACAACCGACGAAGACCGGTTTTATAGTTTTGTCGATAACGACGCGCCCGTCAATCAGCCGATTTATTACCGTTTAAAGCAAGTCGATTTCGACGGTGCATTCGAGTATTCTTTGATTGAAAAAGTCATCATCGAACGCGCTTATGCGGAAGTCAACAGAGTTTACCCAAACCCCGTATTCGGCAGCGAAACCGTTAAAGTCGATGTGGAAATTCTGCGTCCGACCGACCGCGCCGAGTTAGTCGTTTCCGATATTTTCGGACACCAAAAGATGACTAAAACGGTGAGTGTGTTTGCGGGAAAAAATACGCTCGAATTTTCCGCAAACGACCTGACCGGTGGAAATTATTATGTGACTTTAAACATTGACAATCAAATCGTTACGAGCGAAATGCTGATAGTCGCGCAGTAAAAAGCAAAAGAAAAACACGTATGAACCAACCAATCAGATAAGTTTACAGTCTCTATATTGTCGCAAAGCGGAAGCCTCTCGGGCAACAGACAACCGTCAATCGACAACCAAATTTCATACAACTAATTCAAAAAGCGGGAAGTCGGTAGCAAGGCTGACCGCTTTTTTTCTTATCTTTGCGCTCCTATGAAAAAAAGCATCATTTTTGCCTTAATTTTGAGCATCAGCTTACCCGTATTTTTCTCTTCCTGCAAGTCGGAATTTGAGAAAGTACGTGCGAGCGGAGACTCCGAATTGCTGTATAAAAAGGCTTACGAATATTACGACGCAGGCGAGTATCTTAAAGCTCAAACGCTTTTTGAATTGCTCATCGGTGCTTATCGCGGCAAAAAGGAATTGGAGGATATTTACTACAAATATGCCGATACCTATTATCAACTGAGTCGATACATTCTGTCCGCTTACTATTTTGAAAATTTTGTCTCTACCTTTCCGACTTCCGCCAAGCGCGAAGACGCGGACTTTATGGTGGCGTACAGCAATTATCAAATGGCACCGACCTACCGTTTAGACCAAACCTTTGCGCAGAAAGCGATTGACGAATTTCAGCAATTTGTCAATACCTATCCGGAAAGCGAGCGCGTCGTCGAGGCGAATACCCTCATCGACCGCATGCGTTTGGTGATGGAGAAAAAGGCATTCGAGACGGCGGAATTGTACTACGATTTAAAGCAATACCAAGCCGCTCTTGTCAGCTACGAAACCGTCTTGGCGGAATACCCCGAGACAACTAATGCGGAATTAGTGCGTTATAAGTCGGTGAAAGCCGCTTACGAAATGGCAGCCAACTCCGTTTACGACAAACGCGAGAAACGCTACAAAGAAGCAAGCAAATCCGCACAGGAATTTTTAGAAAAATACGGCGAAAGCGACTACGCAAAAGAAGTGCGCTCGCTCTACGCCGACTCTCAGGATAAATTAAAAGATTTTACCAATGGCTGATATCAAAAATCAGGTTCAGGGTCTCGACCCCAATGTACGCGCCCGTGATGTAAAAGGCATGGTCGATGATACCAAAAGTATCTACGAAACACTCAACATCATCACCAAACGCGCCAAACAACTGCAGGTGGATATCAAACACGAGTTGCATAATAAACTCGAAGAGTTTGCCGTCACCTCCGACTCGATCGAAGAGGTAACGGAAAACAAAGAGCAAATCGAAATCTCGAAATTCTACGAGCGTCTGCCCAACCCGGTTTTGATTGCTACCGAAGAATTTAACCAAGGCGAACTGCATTACCACTACCGTGACGCCAAAAATGAAGACAAGTTTTAGGGGACGGTTGACGGTTGACGGTTGACGGTTGACGGTTGACGGTTGACGGCGGCGAACGATACTTGGCGGAAGCGGGTTTCGTTCGCCGTTGATATTTTTACAACAATTATGCGGCAACTACAACTCAAACTACTCTAACAATCATCAAACAACTCAAACTTTTTTACGGCAACCAGTACTCCAACAATTCTAACCAACTCAAACCAATCTAACCATTCTAAAAAATAAAAAAATAATTCTCGCCGTTTGCGGCAGCATCGCCGCTTACAAAACCGCTTTTTTGACGCGATTGCTCATCAAAGCCGGTGCTGAAGTGCAGATTATTATGACCGATGCAGCGACCGAATTTATTACGCCGCTTACCCTTTCTACGCTGAGCAAAAATCCCGTTTACCAATCCGTCACTTCCGCCGAGGGGTGGAACAACCACGTCGAACTCGGGCTGTGGGCGGACGCGATGGTCATTGCTCCGGCGACGGCTACGACCCTCGGCAAGTTGGCAAACGGCATCGCCGACAGCATGGTCGTTGCCTGTTATCTGTCGGCACGCTGCCCCGTTTTTTTCGCGCCGGCGATGGACTTAGATATGTGGGTACACCCTGCGGTGAAGGAAAATGTGCGGCGTTTGCAGTCTTACGGCAATACGCTGATACCCGTCGGCAACGGCGAGCTGGCAAGCGGACTTTCGGGCGACGGGCGCATGGCGGAACCCGAAGAAATTGTCGCGCTGTTGGAGAAACACTTTGCTAAAAAACAAGATTTGGAAGGCAACAAAATTCTGCTGACCGCCGGACCGACGCACGAAGCTATCGACCCCGTGCGCTTCATCGGTAATCGCTCGACGGGAAAAATGGGACTCGCTATTGCCGAAGCGGCGGCGGCGCGCGGTGCAGAGGTGCAACTGATTTTAGGTCCTTCCGCTTTGCAGCCGCAACACAAAAATATCAAACTCATCCGCGTCAAAAGTGCACAGCAAATGTACGAAGCAGCAAAGGATTATTTTCCGCAAGCGGATGTCGTAATTTTTTGCGCAGCGGTAGCCGATTTCCGACCGAAAAACGCGGCTAACCAAAAGATTAAAAAGAAGCCGGGCGAGGAGGAAATGACGATTGTTTTGGAAAAAACGCCCGATATTGCCGCCGCCTTGGGAAAAATGAAGACCGAAAAACAGATTTTGGTCGGTTTTGCTCTCGAAACGCAAAACGGTCGGCAACATGCCGCCGGGAAATTGCGTAAAAAGAATTTAGATTTTATCGTTTTAAATTCGCTGACCGATAAAGGGGCGGGTTTCGGACACGATACCAATAAGGTTACTTTTATCGACGGTGACAATAAAATCACGGAATTCGAGTTAAAATCTAAACTCGCCGTCGCCGAGGATATTTTGGATGAGGTGGTGAGGTTACAAGAAAAATAAAAGTTACGAAGACGCTTTTCACTTTACTCAAAAGGTGACTTTGAGTCACCCTGTGAGTAAAGTAAAAAGCGTATCTCTGTCGAAAATAAAAAGAAAATTATGCGCTTTATTTTAATGCTTTTGTGCTTGTCCGTGTTTGTTTCGCGTGCCGAAGCACAAGAATTTCGGACGAACGTGATTATTCAAACGCCGTCGTTGCAGAATGCCGACCCGAAGGTTTTTGAAACTTTGCAAAATACCATTCAGGAATTTTACAACAACACGAAATTTACGGAAACGGAGTACGAAGAATTTGAAAAAATTCAGCTCGACATCAACATGACAATTTCCTCGGAAATTACGCAGACCCGCTTCAAAGCCGACTTTGCGATACAGGCGACGCGTCCCGTTTACAACAGCAACTACTCGACGCCGATACTAACGCACGTCGATAAGGAATTTGCCTTCGATTACGAGCAATTCGCGCCAATTGACTTTTCGGAAAACAGTTTTTCGACTAACCTGTCTTCGCTTTTGAGCTTTTACGCCTACATGGTTTTGGGTTTAGACGGCGACAGTTTTTCTCCCTACGGCGGCGAAACGCACTTGCAGGCTGCCCGCGAAATTGTTAACCTCATTCCGCAAAATCTTGCCGAAACCCTGCGCAGCGGTTGGCGTTCGATTGACAGTAACCGCAACCGCTACTGGCTCGTCGATGATATGCTGAACCCGCGTCTGCGTGATTTCCGCCAAGTTTGGTACGACTACCACCGTCAGGGTCTGGACATTATGGCACAGAATCCGGAAGCCGGGCGGGCGATTATTTCCGACACTTTTACGGTCATCGGTGAGCTGAACCGCAGTCGCCCGAACACGATGATTTTGCAGGTCTTTTCTAACACGAAAAACGGAGAACTGGTGGAAATTTTCAAACGCGGCGACACCGCAGAGCAAAATTTGCTCATTTCGACGATGACAAAAGTGGACCCCGCCAACTCGGCGAAATATCGTCAGGTGAAATAGAAAATTTTTTTGCTTTCATTAAAATCTGCTGTGCCTCGAACAAGGAGCACAGCAGATTTTTTATTTCCGGCAAAAACAATTGTGTGTATGTAGAAAGACCGGGGAAAAAACTCGCTTCGCAGCACCGACTTTAATCAATCAGCTATATCAGCAGGTCGGTTAAAACCGACGCTACGAAGCGGTAAAATGCACTGCCCTTTTTTATTACACGCTCAAAACAAATATATCTTCGCAAACTTGTCAAAGCCGGCGTAATTAGTGAAGTTTGCGCACCGAAAAAGAACCGTAGGTGTCTGACGCTTTCTTCTGCATAAATTGTAAATTTGAAGTATATAAAAATACTAAAGCAAAAAAAAAGAGTCTGACACCGGCTGCCGCCCAATGTTTTATTTACAACCAAACCAACACCACTAAAATTATGCGTTTTTTCCTGCTTTCTTGTCTTGCCCTTCTGACTTTTGCCTCTTGTCAAACGGAAACCGCGAACGGCATCGACACAACCGGAATGCCGACCTTAGACAGCGGTTACGCCTACGATTTGTTTACCGACGCAGAGGGAAATGTACCCGAACAGGGAGAACTGGTGATTTTTGATTTACAGCAAAGATTTGACGACACCTTAGTCTATGACAGCAAGGCGCGCGGTCGCTCCGAGCAGTTGGTCATTCCGAATCCTTCGCGCCTCACCGGCAACCCTTCGCCCGTCATCGAGATGCTGCGCAAAATGTCCGTCGGCGACAGTGCCCGCATTTACATTCCCGTGGACAGCTTAGGCAGCAACGTACAGCCGCAGCATAAGGACAAAGACTACCTGATTTATCAAATCGGCGTCAACGAAATCAAAAATTTAAAAGAAAAAGAAAACAAAGCCGCGACGACGACTGCGGATTTACGCGCGGCATACCAAGCCGGCACCTTGGAAGGCATTCAGGAAACGCCCGAGGGCTTGAAATATAAAATTATCGAAAACGGAAGCGGCGATAAGGCTGAACGCGGCAAGGTTATAAACGTTGATTATTACGGAGTGACCGCCGAGGAAGGGACAATGTTCGACAATTCATTCGGCAGAGGACAAATGTACCGCTTTCCGCTGGGTGCGGGCAGAGTCATCAAAGGCTGGGACATCGGTCTGGAAGGCATGAATGCCGGCACCAAAGCCGTGCTCTTTATTCCTTCGCATTTGGCATACGGCAAGGCGGGGTCACCCCCGAAAATCGGCCCCGACGCGGAGTTGATTTTTTACGTGGAGGTGGGAGAAATTGAATAAAAACAGTTGAAAGTGCCGGCTCTTTACTCGCCGCTCGCTACTCTCAGCTAAAAAAAAAGAAACAATGACAATTGACCAATTAAAGGAGCTCCGACAGAGAGGAGATTTGCTAAGGAGGTATCTTTGACGTCGATAACCGACGTTTGAAGATTGAAGATTTAACCCAACTGTCCCTCGACCCGGACTTTTGGAACGATTCTACCGCCGCTGAAAAGCACATGAAGGAGTTGACGAGTTTAAAAAACAAAGTTAAACTCTACGAAACCGTCGAAACCGAACTCGACGACTTGGAAGTTCTGTTTGAATTTCTGAAAGACGAAGGACTCGGCTCGGAAGAAGAAGTGGAAGCGAAATACGCCAAAACCCTCGAACTCATCGAGGACACGGAAATGCGCACGACACTCAATAAACCCGAGGACGAAATGTCCGCCATTCTCGAAATCAATGCGGGTGCCGGCGGTACGGAGGCTTGCGATTGGGCGGAAATGCTCGAACGCATGTACCTCATGTACGGCGAAAAAAACGGCTACAAAGTCTCTGCCCTCAGTCGGGTGGACGGAGAGGTTGCGGGCATCAAGTCGGTGTCGCTCGAATTTAACGGCGACATGGCCTACGGCATGCTCAAAGGCGAAAACGGCGTGCATCGCTTGGTGCGCATCAGTCCGTTTAACTCGCAGGGCAAGCGCATGACTTCCTTTGCTTCGGTATTCGTGCATCCGATGATTGATAACACCATCGAGGTGGAAATCAATCCCGCCGACTTAAGCTGGGATACCTTTCGCGCCAGCGGCGCGGGCGGGCAGCACGTCAACAAGACGGAAAGTGCCGTGCGGGTACGTCACGCGCCCTCGGGTGTCGTCGTCGAATGCCAGCAGGAGCGCAGTCAGCATCTTAATCGGGAGAAAGCCCTGCAAATGCTGAAATCCCGCCTGTACGAACTCGAAATCCAAAAGCAACTCGAAGAGCGCGACGCCGTGGAAGCACAGAAAATGAAAAACGAATGGGGCAGCCAAATTCGCAGCTACGTCCTCGATGACCGCCGCGTAAAAGACCACCGCTCGGGCTACCAAACCTCGCAAACGGATGCGGTGCTGGGCGGCGATTTAGAGGGCTTTTTGAAAGCGAATTTAATGGCGAAGAAGTAGGTAGGTGACGGGTGGAAGTTGGTGGGTGTCGGGCTGTTTTCGCTTAAACGGATTGATTACTCCGTATTTTTGTTCTATCGCTTACTTTATAGAGATGTGCAACTCCAAGTCTTCCGGAGGGACGAGAAGACAAGACGCGCAGCAGTCTAACATCTAACGTCTAAAATCTCACAAAATCTAAAAATCCCGAAAAAATGAAAATGACCCCGTGGTTTGAAAGAAAATTTGCACCGATAACCGACAACGGTCTTTTGCCCGTCATAATCGAAAGACTGGACGGCACCGAGTACCGTTTAATCGGAAAGTTGGCAGAGCCGGAAGATTTCAGCCTGACCGCCAAGCCCGGCGG
>JAHDCG010000122.1 GCA_020629965.1 Saprospiraceae bacterium
AATCAAAGAAACACAAGACAACAGACCCAAAGGCAACAAAAACCGCAACCCAAAGCACTCCACAAGCCCAAAGCAATCGTAAATCGTACATCGTAAATCAAAAAGACACAAGATAACAGACCCAAAGGCAACAAAAACCGCAACCCAAAGCACTCCACAAGCCCAAAGCAATCGTAAATCGTACATCGTAAATCGTACATCGTTAAAGTCTTCCCGCCACCGTAATTGCCTCCTTTTGCTCCGCCACACTCCCGTCCGGTCGAAATACCTCCGCGTAAAAAACGTAAATCCCAATCCGCGCTTTCGCCTTATCATTCGTGCTGCCGTCCCATTTCAGCGAGCCTTCAAAACCCAATAACTCGTTGTTATTCAGACTTTTAACCAATCTGCCCTGTGCGTCGAAAATTTGAATGTTAGCGGTATAACCCGGCTCGTCGAATTTGTAATTGATGACCAACACATCCTCAAAACCGTCTTCATCGGGAGACACGCGCGGATTTTCAATCGTGAAAAAATCGGCGACGGCGGGAACTTCCGTCGGCATCAACTGTGAGTTTTCCGCCGTCGGCGTGCCGTAGCCGACAAGTGAAGCGGCAGAGTGCCAATTACCGGCGGCATTTGTCGGGGCATCGGGGTCGATGCGCTCTAAAGCCACGCCGTTTTCGTCGCGCAGCAACTCAAAATGCAGGTCCTCGGAATAAGCAAAACTGTCAATAGTCACGCCGCCGATAGTTAAGACGACTTCGCCTGCATCATTGTTATATGACGGCAAATCGGCGAGGAAAAGATTGGCGGGATTTTCCACGGTGTAGTCGCGGAGTACGTCTTCGCGGTCTTCGGTCAGCACGACGATTTCGCCGGGAAACATCTGAAACGGCGATACCCCGAACTCCGAAAAGTTGATAATTTTTTCGCTGTTGTTCAAAAATTCCACGTAATCGCTGCCGCCGGTGTAGGGGTTGAAAAGGATTTCGTTGATGACAATATCGAGCGGTGCGGGGGCTTCGGCGAGACCGAAAGATTTGCGTTGGTCTTCGACGGTCATGTTACCGAGACAGTCGCCGACGGCATTGCTGACCGTCAGCGTGTACGAGGTGCCGCCCTGCAAAGGCGTGTCCAAAATTAACAAAACCGAGGTATTTTCCGCATTTTGAATGCCGGCAGAACTGACGGTAATCCCGTTGTCGATGCTGTAATTCAATTCCTCCCGCGCCTCGTCGCCGTCCAATCCTTTGGAAAAAGTCACCGTAATTGCGGAGGCATTTTCGGGTACGACGGAAATAATAAGAGGAGCTTCCGTGTCGGTAAACTGCCCGTTAACGGAATTGACCGCCCCGGGAGTGCCGCCCTGATTGTCGTTCGAAGCGCGCCAATTCCCCGAGCAATTCGAGTCCGCGAGTGCACCGACGCGCTCCAAAGTAAAACCGCCGTCCGCTTTTTCTTCGTCATTATACCAATCATCGCTGTAATCCGTGCGGTCGATTTCATTGCCGGCGGCATCGACAATTCCCGCCTCGTCGCCGCCGTTGGAAAGCGCGGGCATGGAAGTCACCGTCGCTACCTGACCGAAAGGCGCGAAGTCTCCCGCAAAACCGTCGTCGCAAATTATCACGTATTCGCCCGGCAAAATCAGCCCTTCCGAGAGTCGGTCGGGTGAAGCATCGCTGACAAAAAACAAGGTACTCAACTCGATGACTTTTTGACTGCGGTTATAAATTTCCACAAATTCCGCATCGGGCAGACCCTGCGTCGGGGTCGGGTCGGCCATAATTTCGTTGATGATGATATCGCCTTCGGCAACGGGTTCGGCTTGCAGAAAATCGAAGCCGACGGTTTGATTGACCAAGACATTCCCTTCCGCATCCTGCACGTCGGAAACGGTAACATTATAAGTCGTAAAATTTTGCAAAGTCGGGCTGATTGTCAGACGAATTAAAGCGGGATTTACGGCGTCCGTCTCCGCGTTTTCGACCGTGATGCCGTTGTCGATGCTGAAATTTGCGACGGAAAAATCGACAATCGGCTCGTTGAAATTCAGCAAAACCGTAGTATTATTTTCGGCGGAAGCATTCAATACCTGCGGCGGCTCGGTATCGACAAACAGCGGCCCGACAAAGACATCATCCAGAAAAAATTTATCGCCCCGGGTCGCGGTGTAGCGGCATCGCCAGCCGAAGTAGCTGCCCGAGTTATAAGTCGAGTCGTTCGCACCGCCCTCGCTGATAAAGTCCGTGCCGCCCGTGTAATCGACCAACAGCACCCACCCGCCGGCGTCGTTGAGTTCTACGCGCACGCGCACCGCCGTGGGGTCGTCACTCGCGCCGCCGACCGTACCCGTGATGAGGGTTTCGGAGCTGCCGCCGTCCTGTCGGTTCAGCGTTATTGCGTCGTCATCGCCGGAAATGCCGCCGATTTGCACGTAATAGCCTTCGACGTCGCCGTTCAAATCGAGTGTATTCGCGCGTAAGTAAACGCGGGCAAAATTGCTCGTCGAGGGCGAAAATTCCTGACGAATAAAAAACTCCCAATTCGCGGCTCCCTGCGTAGCTGCCGGCACGCTGAGGTAAGACGTATTCGTACCCGAACCCTCGACAGCAAAGAGCTGCAACTCGTTATTTTCGTTGACGATAAAGCTATCCACCTCGCCGACCCATTGCGGATTTTCGGTAAAATTTCCGTCGGAAAAGTCGTCGGTGAGTTGAGCAAAAGCGAGCAAGGGAAAGCAGACGGTAAACAGCAGGATGAAATATTTCATAAATTTTTATTCGATGTGCGGCTGAAGAGCGTAAGAATTTATACCCGTTCCGGCCTTATTTTACGAAAATCAAAAGCAACTTTGGCATTATTTTTTTCGTTAGTAATTGCAGCGTAAAAGTAAGGTAAATTACGGTTTGGCTTATCTTTGCGGTTGTTAAAATAATGTTGGTTTATGGTTTAGCGGTTTATAGTTTACGGCAAAAAGGTCATTAAACCATAAACCGTTCGCCTAAAGTACGGGATTGCGCTCTGCGCAATAAACCATAAACTAATAAACCATAAACAAAAAAAAAATGAGAGTAGCAGTAGTCGGAGTAACCGGATTGGTCGGCGGTGTGATGTTGGAGGTGTTAAAAGAAAGAAATTTTCCGGTCACGGAGTTAATCCCCGTCGCCTCGGCGCGTTCGGTGGGTAAAACGATTGAATTTAAGGGCGAAGAATACACCGTCGTCGGTATGCAGGACGCGATAAATCTGCGCCCGGACATCGCGCTGTTTTCGGCGGGCGGCAGCACTTCGACGGAATGGGCACCGAAATTTGCGGAGGTCGGCACGACGGTCATCGACAACTCTTCGGCGTGGCGCATGGATGCGACGAAAAAATTGGTCGTGCCCGAAGTCAATGCGACTACGCTGACGGCGGAAGATAAAATTATCGCTAATCCGAATTGCTCGACGATTCAAATGGTGGTCGCACTCAAGCCGATTCACGAAAAATACGGCATCAAGCGTTTGGTGATTTCGACTTACCAATCTTTTACCGGAACGGGGGTCAAGGCCGTGCGTCAGTACGATATGGAGGCGAAGGGCTTTGAAATGAAAGCGGAAGAAATGGCGTATCATTACCCGATTTTTGAAAATTGTCTGCCGCACTGTGATGTGTTTTTGGAAAATGATTACACCAAAGAGGAGATGAAATTGGTACACGAAACCCGCAAAATTTTGGGCGACAGCAGCATCGGTATCACGGCGACGGCGGTGCGCGTACCCGTGCACGGCGGTCACTCGGAGGCAGTGAATGTGGAAACGGAAAAGCCTTTCGACATTGCCGACATCAAGCAAATGATGGAAGACGGCGACGGCATTATTTTAGAAGATAACCCGGCGATGAATGTCTATCCGATGCCGCGTTTTGCCAAGAATCGCGACGAGGTTTTTGTGGGCAGAATACGCCGCGACGAGAGCGTGGAAAACGGGCTGAATATGTTTGTGGTGTCGGATAATCTGCGCAAAGGGGCGGCGACGAATGCGGTGCAAATTGCGGAGTATTTGGCGGCGAAGAAGTTGGTGGGAGTCGATGCCGTGAGCGCGTAGAATAGATTCTCCCGACTTGAGTACGGGACGGGGACAGATTTGGCGGATAAGGTGGATTTTAAGCAGATTTTTTTGTGCCGCTGCCTCACCGTAGCGTCAAATTTATTCGACCTGCTAAAAGCAAGTTCAACTCACAAAGTGTCTGACATTTACAAAACTTAACGATTTAATTTTAAATTGATTAAGAGTAGATGTCAGACATTTTTTTATCATGGTTTTTGGGATTGCGGTTTTTTGTACTTTTAATCGGAATGAAAATACGGAAACTTCATTCGTAAAGGTTGTATAAATAAAACGGGATTTAGGTACTTTGTCAGGTAAGACGAGAACAGCAAAAAAAGGGTTGGGTGGAAACGGAAAAAAATTCCTGTTATCTTCTTCTTAATTTGTGTGGAACTTAATTCAATTATTATCAAAATGAAATAAAACTCACTAAAATACTGATTTTCAACTACTTATAATCTAAATTTTTGGAGCACTTCTACCCTGTTTCCAAAAGAAATTAACGATGTTGTAACAAAAAAAGTCGTTTTCCCGTCCTCTTGCCGTAATCGACGCAGAAAAAAATGCAGGTCATTTGCAACCCTCGCGGTCACTCTCCGGTCATTACCTTCAAACAATACAAACAAAATAATCGAGAAAAATTAAGCCTTTTCTCTTACTCGGGTAAACTGCGTCACGGCGCACTTTCCCCCTAAAATTTCATTTTCTAAAACTAAATTTTAACCGGCGTAAAGCGGTCGTACTCTGATTTCGGAGACGCCCCTTACACCCTGCCAAACAATATCCTAAACCGCGGTACACCTGACTTTCACGTCTTTCCGACCGCACAAAACCCTTTTATTATGCACACCTGTAAAGCAATCGTTTTTACCTTAATCGCCGTTTTCACTTTGCAATTCGGCTTTGCTAACAACATTATTGCGGAAGATGCCCGCCCGGACATGCTGCTCGTGCAGACCGAATCCGTAGTCGATTACACCTTAGACTTACGCCTGATTAACATCACTACGGAAAAGGTCGTCGTTCGTGTCAAAGATGCCGCAGGCGAATGTATTTACTTCGACAAAATCAAAGATCGCAAAGATTACGGTCGCCGTTTTTTACTGCATACCCTGCCTGACGGCGCGTATTCTCTTTCCGTGGAAAATGCGACGGACGTTGAAATCTCAAAGCCTTTTACCCTTCAAGCGGGCACCGTTTCAATTTCAACGGAAGAAGAATACTTTCCTTTGCGCAAAGAAATCGAAGGTATCAGTATCGAAGCCCGTCCTTTCGCGGGAAAAATGCTGCCTCTCTCCTGCAAAAACGAAACCGACCGAAAAGTAACGTTGCGAGTGAGAGACTTGGCGGGTAATACAATTTTCACCACTAAATTACGCGCCGGCGAAACGTGCCAAAAGCAAATTTCCTTGGATAAATTGCCGGAGGGCAGCTTCAAAATCAGCATTGACGGCAACATTGAACGCTTACTGACGGTACGCGACGGCAAAGCGTACATCGAAAACAAAACACCGCGCGCCTGAAAATTTCTGACTGCCTTTTGTCCGAAAAATCATATTCGCTTAGGTACGGGGTACTTTTCTAACGGATAACACGGTATGTTTCGACATTTTTCTGAACTTCGTAAAAACCAAAAAGCGTCCGCTGCATTTTATCGCAACGGACGCTTTTCTGTTTTACTTCTCTATCTCCGGATATTCCATATTCAGCGTTTCCAGCTTTTCGACTATCGTTTTCAGCATCACATAATCACGGTACCAACGCTCATCGACCGGCACCACCGTCCACGGCACGAGGTTGCATTTATTCAACACATCTTCGTAGCATTTCATATATTTATCCCAGTGTTCGCGCTCCGCCCAATCGCCCGGATTGTACTTGAAATTCTTTTCGCGCTCGTCGATGCGCTCCTGCAATTCAATTTTTTGTTGGTCGTAACTGAGGTTGAGGAAGAATTTGAAAATAACGGTGTCATTATCAAATTGCAGCAAATCTTCAAAAGCATTTATCGCCGCAAAACGTTTAGCGACGCGCTCCTCGTCAATCCAACCGTGCACACGTTGTATTAACACATCTTCGTAATGCGAGCGATTCCACAGCGCGATTTCGCCTTTTTTCGGGGTAATTTTATGTGCTCTCCACAAAAAGTCGTGCGCCGCTTCCTCTTTCGACGGCTTTTTAAATGAATGTAAATGAATACCGATGTGCGAGCAGTATTTAAACACCTTTTTGACCGCGCCGTCTTTCCCGCTTGCGTCCATACCCTGCATCACGACGAGCAGGTTGTATTTCCCTTCCGCATTCATCACAGCTTGTAAATCGGCGAGACGTTTGGCGAGTTTTTTTGTCTCTTTTTCGAGTGCGTCTCTGTCCGCTTTTTTCGGCGGGGCGGTGGGCAAATCTTTGATTTTCAGCATGACGGTTAGTTATTTTTGTGAAGAAAGGGGGTAAAGCAAAGAGCGGAGAGCAGCGAGTAAAGAGACACTCAGCTCTTCACTCGCTACTCTCCGCTTAGACGAAAAGTAAACTTTTCGTTTAGACCAACAACAGCGTCGGGTTTTCCAAAATACCTTTCAGAGTATTGAGGAATGCCGCGCCCGAGGCACCGTCCACCGTGCGGTGGTCACAGCTCAGGGTGACTTTCATCATGTTGCCGACCACGATTTTTCCTTCTTCGACAATCGGCTTTTCGATAATGCCGCCGACCGCGAGGATGCAAGAGTCGGGCGGATTGATAATCGCCGTAAACTCTTCGATGCCGAACATCCCGAGGTTAGAAATGGTGAAGGTATTGCCCGTCATTTCGTCGGGTTGCAGTTTGCGTTCGCGGGCTTTGCCGGCGAGCAGGCGGGTTTCGCTGCTCAACTGCGACAAAGATTTCATATCTGCGTGGCGCAGTACGGGCACCATCAAGCCGTCTTCGACCGCCACGGCGACGCCGATATTGACGCTCTTATTGGTGCGAATGTGATCGCCCATCCAAGAGCTGTTGATATTCGGGTGCTGACGCAAAGCAGCGGCGCAGGCTTTGACCGTGAGGTCGTTAAAACTGATACGCACGGGGCTGACTTCGTTGAGTTGCTTGCGCAATTTCATCACCTTGCCCATGTTGATTTCTACGGTGAGGTAGAAGTGCGGCGCACCGAACTTGCTCTCTCCCAAGCGACGGGCGATGACCTTGCGCATCTGCGTCACGGGGGTGTCCGTATAGTCGTCTCCGCCGGCGGCGTTAAAGACAAACGGCACGACGCCGGGGCCGTCTTTTTTCTCCTGCTTCTGTGCGGGCGGCGTACTCGCGGGTGCGGCACTCGGCGAGGCAGCTACGGGCGGTGCCGTGTTCGCCTGCGGTGCCGGAGCGGATTTTTGCTCGGACATTTGCGCCTCTACGTCACGCTTAACGACGCGACCGTTGTCGCCGCTGCCGCTGATTTGCGAAATATCTATGCCCGCTTCTTTAGCCATGCTGCGCGCTAAAGGCGATGCTTTCACCCGGCTGCCGTCGCTGCTTGCTTCTGCCGTCACTGTTTCGGGTTCGGGCTGTTTTTCTTCGGTTTTTTCCTGCCCGTTTTGGCTCGCACTTTCTTCTTTTTTCGCTTCGCCGCCGCCTTCTTCGGCTTTGATGGCAGCTTCCCAATCCTCCCCTTCTTCCCCGATGACGGCAATAATTCCGTTAATCGGCACGGCACCTTCTTTGACTGCGATATGCAGCAATACTCCGTCAAAATAGCTGTCCAACTCCATCGTCGCTTTGTCCGTTTCGACCTCGGCGAGCGTATCGCCGGACTCTACGGAGTCACCTTCATTCACCAACCATTCTACGATGTTTCCCTCTTCCATGGTGTCACTCATGCGGGGCATTCTGATAATTTCTGCCATTTTTCGTCTTTTAGTTTAGTTAAGTCGCGCCGGGTGTTTTTGTCCGGGTTTAAAAATTTCCGCGCAAATTTATAAGATTCTCACAGCATTTTACAGTTATTTCGGGATATTGTTTGAAAACATGTACGATTTACGAATTACGATGTACGAGGGGGGGGGGCGGTTCCGGGGGTGGTTGCTGCATTCTTCATGTTTCTGTGGTGTACCGGTTCTGTATTGTTGTAGAGACGTGACACTGTCACGTCTTTTCGGAGACCGATGTCAGTTGAGAACGAAAGATAATTTTCGGAAAACGGAGCAGGTGATTTTTTCACAGTAAAGACGTCGCAGTGCAACGTCTCTACGGAATAACGCGCCTGTGCCTTTGTAGAGACGTACCGGCGGGACGTCTTTTCGCAGACCGATTATAATTCAACACGAATGATAAATTTCGCAGGACAAGACAGGTTATTTTTTCACGGCAAAGACGTCGCAGTGCAACGTCTCTACGGAATAATGCGCCTGTGCCTTTGTAGAGACGTACCGGCGGGACGTCTTTTCGCAGACCGATGTCAGTTCAGAACAAAAGGTAAATTTCGCAAGACGAGACAGGTTATTTTTCACGGCAAAGACGTCGCAGTGCAACGTCTCTACGGGCAGGCTTCTGATTTCAGGTGATTATGTGATATGAGGTTTCGGTCAATATACCGCATTTTCATCCTTTGCTCCTTCGGCAATTTTCACCCCCGAACTCGTCCCTAATCTATCTGCGCCCGCCGCAATCATGGCTCGTGCCGTTGCTGCATCGCGGATGCCGCCGGAGGCTTTTATTTTTATATTTTCGGGTAAATTTTTCCGTAAAAATTTGACGATTTCCACCGTTGCGCCGCCTTCTTTTCCCGTCGAGGTTTTGACAAAATCTACGTTCAATTCCGCGCACATTTCACACAGCCACAAAATTTCCGCTTCGGTCAATAAAGCCGTTTCCAAAATTATTTTAACCGTCTTGCCGCGAATATGTGCCGCGCTGACACAACTGTCTAAATCGCTTTTTACATGGTTACGGTTGTTGTCTTTGACGGCGGCGATATTGACGACAACATCGACTTCGTCCGCTCCGAAAGCCACGGCACGCTTGATTTCTTCAACCTTAGCAAAAGTGCCCTGAAAGCCCAAAGGAAAGCCCGCGACGGTGGCGACTTTTACGTTTTTGTCTTGTAAAATGCGCGCGACCTCTTCGACAAAATAGGGCGGAATACAAACGGCGGCAAATTGATGCTCGATTGCCTCGGCACACAACTTTTCGAGGTCGGCACGGGTGCAGTCGGTGCGCAGATTGGTGTGGTCGATGCAGGCGGAGAGGTTAGTATTTTTCATAAAATTTTTTGGCGGCAGAGTTTTTTATTGTCGGATTAAAATAGAAATGCCAAGTTAGGGAAAAAATCGGGAAGCGGAGACAAATATTATCGGCAACCTTTGTTTCCGTATCTAATCAAAAGCAAATAAAATTTAAAAGTTCACTTTTCTAATTTCAATCGACATTTTCAGACCTTCAACACCCTAACGGTGTTCTCTGCGGTTGCTTTGCCGTCGCTGATTTTTTATGCCGATTTTTCTTTTTTTCAAATTTTAAACGCCGCAAACAAAACTTTTTTAAAATGTTGCAAAAATACCCGGAAACGTCGAAGAATATTTTATACTTTGTCGCGGAATTTGCGTTCTTTTGCATTGCAATTCAAACAAATACTACACCGCCTAAAGATTTACCTGCGGGCAATCCGATTTTTGTAACAAGAACCCGAGCGCATTCCGGTGTGCAGCGAGCAGGAAAAGACATAAACAAGGGAAGACTCATTTAAATGAAATTATTCAGTTTTTTTTCGCAAGAAATAGCCATCGATTTGGGTACGGCCAATACCCTCATCATTGAAAACGGCAAAGTGGTCGTGGACGAACCCTCTATCGTCGCCATCGACCGCCGCAGCGGCGAAGTCATTGCAGTCGGCTTGAAAGCCATGCAGATGCACGAAAAAACGCACGAAAACATTAAAACCATTCGCCCTCTGCGCGACGGGGTCATTGCGGATTTTCAAGCAGCCGAAAGCATGATTGAAGGCATGATTAACCAAATCGGGCACCGCCGTAAGTTTTTCTCTCACCTCAAAATGGTCATTTGTATTCCCTCGGGCATCACCGAAGTGGAAAAACGCGCCGTTTTTGACTCTGCCGACCACGTGGACAGCAAAGAAACTTACCTCATTCACGAGCCGATGGCAGCCGCCCTCGGTATCGGGCTGGACGTAGAAGAACCGGTGGGCAACATGGTCATCGACATCGGGGGCGGTACGACGGAAATTGCCGTTATCGCTCTTTCGGGCATCGTGACCGACCAATCTATTCGCACGGCGGGCGACGAATTTACCGCAGACATCATGGGCTACATGAAACGTCAGCACAATATCCTCATCGGGGAGCGCACCGCCGAGCAGATTAAAATTCACGTCGGCTCTGCACTGCACGAACTGCCGAAAGACCAAGAACCGGAGGATTACGCCGTGAACGGTCGTGACCTCATGACGGGTATTCCGAAGCAAATCAAGGTGTCTTACCGCGAAATTTCACACGCTTTGGACAAGTCGATTTCTAAAGTGGAAGATGCCATTTTGAAGGCTTTGGAAAATACGCCGCCCGAGTTGGCTTCCGATATTTACAAAACGGGACTGCACCTGACCGGCGGCGGCGCACTGCTGCGCGGTCTGGATAAACGCATTTCGCAAAAGACAAAACTGCCCGTCTCTATCGCCGAAGACCCGCTGCGTGCGGTGGTGCGCGGTACGGGTATTGCTCTGAAAAACACGGATAAGTTTAGCTTTTTGATTGACCGCAGAAGTGTGTAACGGTGGACGGTGTTACGGTGGACGGTTGACGGGGGCTTTCGACTTTTATCAATCGGTTTCGTAAATATTTAACTTGTTTTGTTTTTTCAGAAAAATCTATACGGCCACCGCAGAGCATTTTTTGTGTCTTGCGGTGGTTTTGTTTGCGCTTACCTTTTTTAAATTCCGATTTTAGCAATGAGAAAATTATTCCTTCTTTTTATCCGCAACGGAGGGCTGTTGGCTTTCGGGATACTGGAAGTGTTCAGTATTTTTCTCGTCGTGCAGTTCAATCCCGAACAGGAAGAAATTTACGTGAACTCTTTGAATAATTTTGTGGCAAAAACCGACGCGGTTTCACAAAACACGCTCGATTATCTGCAATTGGACAGCTACGCCGACAGTCTGGCGAAGGCGAATGCGCGGATGCTGGAAAAACTGGACAACGCCTTATATATTAACAAGTCGCAGACCGACACGGTGGTGCGCACGGAATTCGAGCAGCAGTACGTCTTTACGGCGGCAAAAATTACGGATAAAACAGTTTCGCGCAAGAACAATTATTTTATTCTCAATCGCGGAAAAAAACACGGCATCAAAAGAAATTCGGGTGTGATTACTGAAAAAGGCATCATCGGCGTGGTAACGGATGTAAGTAAAGATTTTGCACAGGTGATGACGGTGCTGCATCAGCAATCGCGGGTCAACGGGGAGTTGCGCCGCACGGGCGACTTCGGTACGGTAGCCTGGGACGGCGACGACGACCGCTTCGTCAGTCTGCGCGACGTACCGAAACACGTGCGCCCCGCAGTCGGCGATACGATACAAACGGGCGGCTTTTCGCAGATTTTTCCGCAGGGCGTGCCGATCGGCATTATCGAAGAGTTCGGCATTCAGCCCGGCAGTAATTTTTATGATATAAAGGTGCGCCTTTCCGAAAATCTGCGCACGGTAAAATACGGCTACGTGGTCGAAAATCTGAAACGCGCACAAATCGACTCTTTGCAGGCTTTGCGACCGGTGAATTAGATTTAATGAACCTGATTTTTATGAAGAATACCTGTCCCGACTCCGATAGCTATCGGAGTCGCGGATGATAGGTTATGAAGTTGATTTTACTTCGTAAAATCTCTCTTACTCAAAATGAGTAAAAAACTACAAGATTTTTTATGAACAGTACGGTACTCAGCAACGGCATTCGCTTTGTGGTCTTGGTTTTGGTACAGGGGCTGCTGCTCAAGCGCGTCGAGTTCGGCGGTGCATTTTTCGAGTACATTCATCTCATTTTGTATCCGGTCTTTATCATTTTATTACCTCTGCGCACCCCGACGACTTTGGTTATCGGTCTTAGTTTTTTAATCGGCATCAGCGTCGATTTGTTTTACTGGTCGCTCGGTGTGCACGCGGCGGCGGCTACGGCTACGGGTTTTATGCGGCAGGGTCTGTTGGCGGTCATTCAGCCGCGCGGCGGTTACAATCTGCTCTATTCTCCTTCCAAAAAGCGAATGGGTGCGCCGTGGTTTTTTCGCTACGCCTCCTTCGTCATGCTTTTTCATCTTTTTTACTACTTTTCCGTCGAGGCTTTTACTTTTGTTTACATCAAAGACATTCTGCTCGATACGGTCGTCAGCTTCGTTTTTTCCATGATTATTTTGATGATGTATGTGTTTATTTTTGACCCCGAGGAGTGAACTCGGTTGGTGGTTGGTAGTTGATGGTTGTTGGACGGGTTATGGTTTTTTGCTCAATTTTTTATGGATTATTTGCGGTTTGCATTTTTCTTTCGATTTATCTTTTCACTTTCTTTCTCTTAATGAACAGCACTCCTCTTAGGCATAGCGGGCTCGGAGCGACCTTTCTGTTGGTGGCAGCGACCATAACTTTGGGTTTGGCGGCACAGACAAAAATTCTTTCTACCGATAGGCGCGTCGCTCTGTGCCGTAGTTTAACGTTTGCAGAGAAGTTGAAATAATAGGTTTCCGTAAAAAAACCTTGCGCCTCTGCGCCCTTGCCTCTAAAGGTCTGCGTTCAATCCTCTCTCCTCTCCTAAAATCCAAAAAAATCCCGTCAATCCTGTCTAAAAAAATCTCCTCGTCTCCTTTCCCCTAAAAATAAAAATCCAAAAAATCCTGTCAATCCTGTCTTAGAAAAATCTTTGCATCTCCTCCCCTCTCTCCTCTCTCCCCTAAAAATAAAAATCCAAAAAATCCCGTCAATCCTGTCTTAGGAAAATCTTCGCGTCCCCTCTCTCCTCTCTCCTCTCCCCTAAAAAAATCCTGTCTAAAAAAAATCTAACCCGCAGCGAATTTTCGCTAAAACCCTTATCTTCGCCGAAAATATCATCAAAAAATACTTGTTATGGCAGATAATTATGTGAGCATTCGCAATCTCGAATTTCTCTTGCACGAAGTCTTCGAAGCAGAAAAACTGAACCGATTCGAGCGTTTTCAGGACTACGATAAGGAAGGCATGAACATGGCACTGACCGCCGCCAAGTCCATTTCCGACAACTACCTCTTTCCCATTTATCGGGAGATGGATAAAGATAAAGCCTACGCCGAAAAAGGCGTGGTACACGTGCACCCGAAACTGAAAGACGCCCTCAAAGCCCTCGCGGACGGCGGCTGGATCGGTGCCGGGCAGGACTATGACGACGGCGGTCAGCAAATGCCGGCTACCCTGGAAAGTGCGGCGCAGGTCATTTTTAATGCCGCTAACGCCAATGCGGCGAGCTACGCTTTTTTGACCAACGGCGCGGCAAATCTGATACAGTCTTTTGCCTCGCAAGAATTAAAAGATGCGTATATCGAAAATATGTACAGCGGTGATTGGCAGGGCACTATGGCACTGACCGAGCCGCAGGCGGGCAGCTCGCTGACCGACGTCGGTGCCTCCGCTACGCCGACCGATACGGAAGGTGTTTACAAAATAAAAGGGCAGAAAATTTATATTTCGGGCGGCGACCATACCGCAGTCGATAACGTGATACACCTCACCCTCGCCCGCATCGACGGTGCCCCGAAAGGCACGAAAGGTATCTCGCTTTTCATAGTGCCGAAGCACCGCCCCGAAAACGGAGAATTGGTGAATAACGACGTCATTACCGCCGGCATTTACGGCAAAATGGGGCAACGCGGTTACGTGGCGGCGCACCTGATGTACGGCGAAAACGACGGCACGGAAGGCTACCTCGTGGGCGAACCGCATCGGGGTCTGCGCTACATGTTTCAGATGATGAACGAAGCCCGCATCGGGACGGGACTGATGGCCTCGGGCACGGCGAGCGCGGCGTATTACGCGTCGTTGCAATATGCGCAAGAGCGACCGCAGGGCAGACACCCCGACAATAAAGACCCGAATGCCGACCCGGTTTTAATTATCGACCACGCGGATGTGCGACGCATGTTATTGTTTCAAAAAGCGGTAGTCGAAGGCTCGGTTTCGCTGCTGTTGGAATGCAGTCGCCTACACGATATACACGTCGGCAGCACGGGCGAAGAGGCGGCGAATGCGCATTTAATTTTAGAATTGCTGACACCGATTGCCAAGTCCTACCCGGCGGAAAGAGGCACGGACGCCGTCAGCGCGGGCATGCAGGTACTCGGCGGCGCGGGCTACACGGACGACTTCCCGCTGGAGCAACTGTACCGCGACATTCGTATCAATTCGATTTACGAAGGCACGACGACCATTCACGGCATGGATTTATTGGGCAGAAAAGTGGTGATGAACGACGGCAAAGCCATGAAGCTGTTGATGAAAGAAGTGCAAAGCGTCATCGAGTCCGCCATGCGGCACGACCGCTTGAAGCCCCGCGCCGAGCAACTCGCCGGCACCTGCGCCAAACTCGGCGAAATCACCATGTCGCTCTTTCAAGTTGCCGCCAAAGAGGGCCCGCGCCGCTACCTCAGCGACGCAACGATGTACCTCGATTATTTCGGTACGACGGTACTCGCCTGGCAGTGGCTCAAACAAGCCGTAACCGCCGCCGCCGCTTTGGAAGCCGGCGCGACGGGCGACGACAAGACTTTCTACGAGTCAAAACTGCTGACCAACGATTATTTTTTTGAGTATGAATTGATTAAAACCCGCGCGTGGCACAAGCGATTGCAGCAGCGGGACTTTATGACGGTGGAAATGGAGAGCGGGTTGTTGGTGTAGGGTCGCTACGCAGAATGAGATACGGCGAAAATTTCCGAGCGGGGGGTTTTCGCCGTTTTTTGTTAACTTTGGAGTTCGGTTGGGTTTGGAAATTTAGTTGGCTTTAGTTGGCGCGAGGGTGCCCCTCGTGTCTCATATTTGCCCGCCTCCGGCGGAATTAGAAACGCCCCCTGATTACGCCGGTGGCGGACTAATGCTGCACACCTTGAGAGGCAGACAAGGCAGGAGCCTCGCACGAACGGAGTATCGCACTACTCACACATTTTGTTGTTATTCCGGAAGTTTCACCTCAAACATTCCGTTAGTCAGGGAAACCTTTGCCGGATTCCACGGAGCTTCCATTTCATCTTCGTCCTCTACGGCTAAGTGCAGATTAAACTCTCCGCGCATATAGCCCGCTATGGTGTCAATCTGACTAACTTCAAGCCAATTTTGTTGATTAGGGCGCGGATGATAGCCGTCACCGCCTGCATCTACGCTTGCGAATATATGTAGTCTTACCGTCTGTGCGTAACCGCCCCCCGGAACGTTCTTTGATAAATGATATCTTCCGGTTTTTCGCGGAATACTCCCAAAAACTAAACTTTCATTTTGTATCAATCCGAATTCAGGATTATCAAAATAAGCAGTACAATGTACATGAATAAGACCTGCTGAATCGGCATCTATGGCTAATGCACTTGCCTCCCAGTCGGTATTTCTGTTAAAATCTGCGGTAAAAACTCCGTTGCTGCGGCCGGCAGCTACCCTTGCAGTATATTCTTTTTTTGCGCAGCTTAAGAAAAGGCAAATAAATAATAAACTTGTTGAGAAAAGTAAATTTTTCATGCGTTTAATTTATGAAAAGGGTTTATTAGAATTTGATTATTATGGAATTATTCTAAAAATAAAGTCGATTTGACTTTGCCGACCGGCGGAGTCAAATCGACTTTATTTTCTATTGTGAAACTACGATTTTTTTGGAAATTACGGTTTCGGCATTTTGCCACTTACAAATATAAACCCCGGAAGAAAATCCTGATGTGTTAATATTGAGTTTTTTCTCTTCTGCGTCAATCTGCTTATCGAAAATAGCCTTTCCTTGTAAATTAAGTATAGTGAACCGAGAGTTTACTAATGTATTTCTATCGGAGAACTGAACGAATATATTACTTCTTGCAGGAACAGGATAAATTGCTATATCCTTGAGAGCAGAAATCTCAGTATTTATTTTGTTGGAATTATTACGCTCTATCGGATTTTCCGCCAAACCGGGACAGTCAGTACAAAATGCGGTACTGATAAAACGTGAGGTATTGTAAACTTCACCGTCAGACCCCGTTACTTCTAAGTGCAAAAAGAATGAGGGGCAATTTAAAAGTTGACCGATTGTTACAGTAGGCTGATTACCTAAAAACGTTCCCGGTGCATCAGGAAAAGAAAAGCCGTCCGTTGTCCAACGCCATTCATATTGATAAGGTGGTTTCACGGGAAAATCAGGCGCGGAAGGCGTGACAGATGCGTAATAGGTTTGTTGTGAAGAGGATTGACCGATGCCGCAAAAGAGCGGACTTCCGCCAATAATTGCAGAGAATTCAGGCGAGGGTCTGTAGTGCATTACTTCACAGAAGGCATTATCTATTTTACGTGCATTGTTTGAGTCGCTTATATCTCCTTCCTCGTCGTTTCCGGTCGGTTGCCCGTTGAAATCAACAGCAGGATTTGAATAATGTAAAATACGACCGGTATTGTTAAAATTAAGAGCAAGAACCGTCCTTTGCTCTGTATTCGTATTATCCGTAAATTTCCAACCGTGTGCGCAATCGTTATGAAGCATAATATCTCTGCCATTGTCATCAAAATTATGGTCTGCCCCCAACAAATGACCCATCTCATGAGCTAAAACCCAATCGGGACCGACTCCAATCATAGCATCTACTTCAACTACTGCGTATGACTCTTCGTCATTTGGTTCAACAGTAGATGCGAATCCGCGTGCGTTTGGATAATTTTGGTTGGTCAACATGACTACTAAATCTGCACCATACAGGTTTCTAAGGTTTTGTGCTTCGGGTAATTCTTCTAATGTTTCACAATCATCTCGAATATCCAGGTTAATCGAATAATCATTAAAATCAAACGCAATCGGTCGACACCTGATTTTTTTATTAGAAATACCGCTGTTAATAAGAGCAATTTCAACAGTTGCAAACGCAAAATTTGCAAATAAAGTGGCAAGAAAGGGGTTATTAATATCGGCAAAAAATTCCCGTGCTTCATCTGTTATCAAAACTAAAACATCAAGTTCGCCTTCGGAACAGTCCGGCGTGGCATCACAGAATTCCGTAGATGATGACACACCTTCACTTCCCGCCGAGCAGACAGTTTCGCCGATTTGATGATTTATTTTTGCTAAAACGCCTATATTCCCTTTTATAGGAAAAACGGAATAAGTCCTGTCAATTAAATTAATAAGAGCACAAGTTCCGCCTTGCGGGTCTTTCATGACAGCAATATCACCAACGGCATTATCTACCAATTTACCAATCCATTTGTATTCATCGGGATTTGCAGCCTCTACGACTGTAGCTTGTGCTTTATAAACCAAATCTTCAAAAATGGGTATGGAAAAGTGAATTATCCCGTTTTGCTGAATATTCGGCAGATTGCCAAAATGCACAATTTGAATCTCTTCAACATTCGGTAAATTTGCAATTCTTTGTACAAAATCTAATTCATCTTGTTGTAGATTTATTTCAGGTTAAAACAGCAGGAGTAAACAAGTTCAATTCCTGCGCTTTAGAAAGATTTTGAAAAAATGAAAATGTGAGAAAAATAACTAAAGCAGCTATTTTTGTGACAGTGGTGGAGTATTGCATGGATAAAAATTTAAAAATATCTAAAAATCACGAATAACAAGATGTTTTGTTAGTAATTTGGTTTAGAAAAATTTTCAGTTTATACCAAAAGTTATGAGACAAATTTAAACCAACTTATTTTCATTTATTCCCTATTCTGATTCCGGGTGAAATATGAGGAAAAAAATGGTTTCTGTTATTTCCTTGTCGGCGCGAGGCTCCCGCCCGTGCACAGTCTTCCGCATTCCGGCGAGCGCACTATTAGTTGGCGGATTTAACACACACCCCCCCTGTTGGCGCGAGGCTCTCGCCTCGTGCCTGTCCTCCTCCCGCCTCCGGCGGCTTCAAAAAGAAAAACCGGTCTGCTACCGATAAATCAAAAGCAAAAAGAGCCGAGTGCAACAATGCGCTCGGCTTTTTTAGTATTCAAAAGTACAGAAGCCACACCCTCTTAGACACAGTCATTGTTTTCGAGGAAATTTATTTTTCATAGTGATTTTCCGACTGATAAGTTTTTTGAGTTATAGAGGTTCTAATGTCAGAAAATTATAAAAAAGTAAAATTATCCCAAAAAAAAGGTCAAAAGCAACCCCAATCGCTTTTGACCTTTTCCCATATACCGACGCAAACAAAAACGCCAAAAGGTTCGAGCGAAGTCAATCGCCCGAACCGTTATAATAGCAAGTTATGATGGCTAAAATCCTCGCCCGAGGAGGGGCAAGAAGATTAACTGTTATGTGAATGAGCGAGAAAGCAAGAAGTCAGTGCAGTAGTCTAATGTCTAAAGTCTAACATCTAAAATCTCAAAAAATCAATCCACATTATCGTGCAAAAAGCTGTTGCCGTTGCGCAGTTCCGGCTCTTCGCC
>JAHDCG010000123.1:0-9893 GCA_020629965.1 Saprospiraceae bacterium
TATGTCTATGCGGGTTAGTAGTCGGGGCGGCAGGATTCGAACCTGCGGCCCTCCCAAAACAGGTGCGCTAACCGGACTGCGCCACGCCCCGAACTTCTCTTTTTCTTGTAAATATATCTTGCGGAGGAGGCGGGATTCGAACCCGCGGTACCCCGTTCAGAGTACGTCGATTTAGCAAACCGGTGGTTTCAGCCACTCACCCACTCCTCCTAAAAGCATAGCTCTTTTTGCTAAGCGGACGCAAATGTATAACCGTTTTTCTAATTGTGCAACCCTAATCCGGATTTTTTTCGATTATTTTTACACCTTACTTTTAAAGTGTTCATTTACAACTGCTTAGCCGACAAATAAATTATTTGTCGTTGACTCTTACTGTAATATATACGTGTCCAGAACCGAAATAGTTCCGCAACTCTTTTCTTTTTTTAACGGTCGTTTAGTGTCAATTTGATTTTCTTTTCCAACTCGACTACCGTATCTTTAAAGACCATATCGGTGTCGAGCAGGTCTTGTACTGTCTTGCAAGAGTAAATGACCGTGCTGTGGTCTCTGCCGCCGAACATATCGCCGATGGCTTTGAGTGATTGGTCGGTCATTTTCTTGGCAAGATACATAGACAACTGACGCGCTACCACGATGTGACGCTTACGGGTTTTACCGGACAGCTTTTCTACCGGCACTTCAAAATGCTCGGCGACCAAACCCTGAATGAACTCGACGCTGATTTCTTTATTGATTTGCTTGACGAAGTTACGAATAACTTTTTTAGCTAAATCGATGTCGATTTCGCGATTGTTGAGCGTAGATTGGGCAATCAGAGAGACAAGGACGCCTTCTAACTCCCGCACGTTGTTTTGAATATTGTAGCAAATATACTCCGAAACCGAAGGCGGGATGTGTACGCCTTCTTTCATCATTTTTGATTCCAAAATGGCGCGGCGTGTCTCGAAATCCGGCACCTGTAGGTCGGCACTCAATCCCCATTTAAAGCGTGAAATCAAACGGTCTTCCATGCCTTCCAAATCTTTAGGAGGGCGATCGGAGGTTAATATGATTTGCTTGCCGCGCTGGTGCAGTTGATTAAAGATGTGGAAGAAAATTTCCTGCGTCTTTGTTTTATTTGCCAAAAACTGAATATCATCGACAATCAACACATCGACCAACTGATAGAAGTTTACCAAGTCATTGACCGCATTATTTTTGATGCTTTCAATGATTTGATTGGTAAATTTTTCGCAACTGACATACAAGACAGTCTTCGTAGGATTACTGTTAAGCACCTCATTACCAATGGCTTGCGCGAGGTGTGTTTTACCTAAACCTACATCACCGAATACTACCAACGGATTGAAAGCGGTGCCGCCCGGCTTTTTAGAAACCGCATAGCCGGCACTGCGGGCGAGGCGGTTGCAGTCACCTTCTATGAAATTATCCAGAGTATAATTCGGATTTAACTGCGGATCGACTTTCAGCTTTTTGATACCCGGAATAATAAACGGGTTCTTAATATTGCCCGCATCCATCCCGCCGGGCATGTTAATATTTTTTCCTTTAAATTTTGATTTTCCCGCAGCGGGCGGCATCGGCACTCGGATTTGGTTGTCGTGCATCTGCGGTTGCTGTCCGGCTTTTGCCATCAGGATTTGATACTCCAAGCGGCCGGTGTCACCGAGTTCCTGACGAATGGTCATTTTCAACAACGACACATAGTGCTCTTCCAACCACTCGTAGAAAAACTTATTGGGGACTTGAATCGTGAGCGCACCGTTGCTCAGGCGGACCGGGCGGATAGGCTCGAACCAAGTTTTAAAACTCTGATTATTTACGTTTCTGCGTATCGTCTGCAAACAGTTGTTCCAGACCGCAGTACAATCGTTGACCATTCTGATTGGTTTGCAATTCAGTTAAAAGTTAGTGCTTCTAAACGCGGCTGAACGAACAACCGCTAAAATCCCCCTATGTATATTTGTTGTATCAGTAAGTCAGATGTCGAAGGCCGCAAAGATTGTACACAGATGTGCACGAAGCAACCCGACATAAAGGTTGCGGAGACAGCAAGATAAATGAACTATGTGTGAATTCATTTATCATAATCCGCAGTGCAATATCAAAAATACTGCCGATGAAAGATTACGGTACGTCAAAACGACCTCCCCTTTCTTGTTTCTTTTAGTTTGTTTGTCGCCCGAAAAGGACTTTTTTCTCAGTAAATTATTAGTATCAGACTCTAAATGTGAAGGACTGCAAAGGTGAGATTTTTTTCCGGTTTTCCCAATGAATCACGGAGTAAGTTTCAGATATTTTTTTAACTAAATTGTTTTCCCGAGGAGCGGACAGCGAAATACTGAAAACCGCTTTTTCTGTCACCAAAAACACTACCGGATTGACTTTCAGTCGTTTACTTATTATCGCAAAATAACGGAAAACAGTCTGCGGGCAATACGCCGCGCCCCTCTCCTGCCGGATTTTATTTACCTTCCGTATTTTCAAAAAGAGAAAATAAAGAGGAGCCGAACAACAGAACATAAACACCTAAAAATCAATTACTTATATCGCTACCTTGTAAAAAAATATTCATCATCGGTAGAAATTTCATCGTTAAAAATATAGTTATCCTCGTTAAAGGCTTTCATATCGACGGGCTGCTCCAGGCGATTTTTGACCACGAAACGCGTCATCATACCGCGCGCTTTTTTGGCATTAAAAGCAATGACTTTCAACTTGCCGTCACGCTCTTCTTTAAAGTGCACCGTAACGATTTTGCCGTTGACTTTATCGGTTTTGACCGCCTTAAAGTACTCCTGACTCGCCAAATTGACCACCGTATCGCTGCTCGTTTTTACGAGGTCGGCGTTGATTAAATTCGTGATTTTGTCTCCCCAAAATTCATACAGATTTTTGCCGCGTTCGTTCTCCGCCCGCGTTCCCATTTCCAAACGATAAGGCTGCATTAAATCCAAAGGACGCAGCAAGCCGTACAGCCCCGAAAGGGTGCGAACACATTGTTGGGAGAATAGTAAATCGGCGTCCGTAAAATCATCGGTATTTAATCCTGTATAAACATCGCCCTTAAATGCCAAAAGAGCTTGCTTCGCATTTTCGGGCGTAAACGGTTGTTCGTAGCTCCGAAACCTGTCCAAATTCAATTCCGCCAGCTTATCGCTGATTTTCATCATACCTTTAATCTCGGCGTGAGATTTTTCCCGCAGCAAATTGATAAGTAGTTGACTGTCGTCTGTCAAGCGCGGCTGTGTGTATTCGGAAAATTCGGCGGGTGAATAATCGAGTGTTTTGGCGGGAGAAAGGAGTAATATCATTATTTGTTCTGTAATTGTAGTGATTGAAAAAGGAAGCAAACGAAAAACACACAGTGCGGTTCTTAGTTTGCCAACAAATAAAAATTTTACGAAAAGACGGATAAATTTACCGGCGAAAATTCGCGGACACCGCAGCAATAAAGCCTTTGTTTTATAAGTTAAAAAAATATATAATCTCCTATCCGTAAAATTGTAGTTGACCGCAAAAAAAGTGACACAAAAAAGAAAAAAAATTAGTAAAAATAGCGTCACATAAATTCAATCAGACTCAATAAAATAAAAGCTATTCGTCTAAAAATAAACATTTTCATCTGTCACAAAACCGAATATATTTATTTCTTTTTTTTGTGAATTTATGTAAAACGTTTTATGTTTGCCTTATAATCTTAAAAAGTAGTTTTTGTGTTTATTTGTTTGGGTTAGAGACCCTTGCCTCGTGGCAAGGGTTTTCTTTTTTTCCGCACAAAAGTATGCACAAAAAAAGCCCCGACTTGCGTGAAGTCGAGGCTTTTTTTATACCTTTGTTTTCTTAGAAACCGCCGGTGCTCGCCGGTACTGCTTCCGGCTCTTCCGGTGCAGCGTTTACTTTTCCTTTGATACGCAATACGTGCTTCGGAGTCGCTTCGTTGGTCGTCAAAGTTACGGTTTTTGTAAAGTTACCGATGCGCTTTGTGTCGTAACGCACTTTGATTTCGGCTGACTCACCCGGCAAAATCGGCTCTTTCGGATAAGTAGGTACGGTACAGCCGCAACTTCCTTTTGCCGCTTGAATAACCAAAGGCTCGGTACCCGCATTGGTAAAAGCAAAAAAGCGGTAAGGGTCGCTGTGTTGCTCGATTTCGCCGTAGTCCACTTCCGTAGATTCAAATTGCATGACCGGACCGCTGACCGCTTCGGGGGTTTCGGGTGCGGCTTCGAGTTCCTGGGCGAAAGAAACGCCCGTAATCATAGCTAAAATAAAGAGCAGGGAAAATAATTTTTTCATTATGCAAAATTTTTGTGCGGGAAAAAATCTTCCCGAATGAGTTAATTTTCGATTGTTTTTGGTTGCAGTGCGGTTTCGCGCCTTACAAGGCAAAAGTACAAATATAAAACGAACCTAAATAAATTATGTTAGTTATTGCCGGTTTAAAGGCTGTTAACGATTCCTAAATGCGGGTATGTCTGAAATTGCGGCAACATATTATTATTACTGCCAAAAACGTATTTTGCTGCAAATTTCATACCTTTGCGCCCGATTTGGCTAAACACGCAAGCAAAGTTTACAGTTTAGACAAATAAAAGAGTCGGTTTGCATAAATTATTCACACCGATTTGCAATAAAAAATTCGCGCGCAAGACTTTGCGGGCATTCAATCAATTTCAACAAAATGAAATCATTTTTTTTCACATTGACACTGGTTTCGCTCTTGGCAGCCTGCACTCCTAACGGCGCCAACAGCCAAACATCAGGGTCTGATAACGGAGCAGCAATGGACAGTTTGAGCTACAGCGTAGGCGTTTTGGTCGCGCAAAATTTGAAACAACAAGGATTGGACGAGGTTAACCCCTCCGACCTCGCACGCGCTATCGAAGACGTCATCGAAGGTAATGACCTCAAAATCGACGTCGCTACCGCTAACACCAATCTGCAATCTTATATGCAGAGCAAAGCGGAACGCGCCGGTAAAGAAAATCAGGAAAAAGGCGAAGCATTTCTCGCCGAAAACGCCAAACGCACCGAAGTAAAAACTTTGCCGAGCGGTCTGCAATACGAAGTCATCAACGAAGGCACCGGTGCATCTCCCGCAGCAACCGACAAAGTGACCGTGCACTACCACGGTACGCTCATCGACGGTACGGTATTCGACAGCAGCGTGGATCGCGGTCAGCCGGCTTCTTTCCCCGTCAACGGCGTAATTCCGGGTTGGGTAGAGGCTTTGCAATTGATGAAAGAAGGCTCCAAATGGAAACTGTACATTCCTTCTGATTTGGCTTACGGTGCGCGCGGCGCAGGCGGCGATATCGGACCGAACTCTACTTTAATTTTTGACGTAGAATTGTTGAATATCAATAAGTAGTTGACCGTTGTCGGTTGACGGTTGCCCGTAGGCAATCGCATGAATGCGGAGTACTGTTTTGCAGTATTCCGCATTTTTTTATTTCCTCTGCAAAAAAATCAAATCTCCTCTCGCCTCCTTCTCATTTCCTTTTAACGGCAACAATTCCTCCCCTTTGACCCAATGCGGCACATAATTTAACGATTGCAGAAAATCAAGCAAACGGGCGCGGCTTTCGTGTCCGAGTTCGACCTGAATAATCGGTCGGTGTTTTTCGATGACGGGTTTTAACTCGGGCAGAATGTGAATTTCGTAGCCCTCTACGTCCATTTTGATGTAATCCAATTTCTCTAAATCGGAAAATAAATCGGAACCGCGCCGCATTTCGGCAGAGAAAGTATGCGAGTGTTCGGTATCTGAATTTTGCGAAATCACGTGCGTCAGCCCGTGCCGAAAGTGTTTATGACCCGTCGGTACGCCCATGGTGATTTTCTTGCCGTTTTCGTCACCGAGGGCAAAGGGATAAACGGTGACATTATGAAAACGAGCGGTATTTATTCGTAGAATTTCGCGGAAAACGGGCACCGGCTCTACGGAATACACCTGTCCGTTTTCGCCCGTCCACTCGGCAAAAAGGGCGCAGTAATAACCCAAATTACCGCCGATGTCGATGATGACATCGCCGGGTTTTATCAGATTTTTCACGTAATAATGCACGTGGTAATCAGGATCGGATTTGAGCCTGCCCGCTTTGTAAGAAGCGAAAAAGCCGCGACTGACGACACGCAAATAGTTTTTCATGCCGAGCAGACGAAATAAGATGCTTTTGAAATTCATGCGGCGAAGTTAAACACAGACACCGTTTCGGGCAAGACCGAAAGCATTTTTATTCAGGGAAGTACCCGACAGCTCATTTTTTTTCCGTAATCAAAGACTGCATTCTGAAAGATAAACGTACATTTGCGGCGAAACAGAGAACCTGCGAAAATTTTCATTATGGCATTTAAGAAAAAACTTAACCGAATATTATTGATAGACGACAGTGAGGCGGACAATTTTTTTCATGCGCGCGTTATTCGTAAATACGGCTGCGCCGAAGAAATCATTATCAGAGAAGGCGGACAGGAAGCCTTGGATTATCTGCGCTTGGCGGTGGACGGAGTCTTTCCCCAGCCCGACTTGATTTTTCTCGACATCAACATGCCGGGCATGACCGGTTGGGAATTTTTGGAGGAATATAAAAAACTGGAAGCAGGTCAAAAAGCGAAAATCGTTATCGTCATGTTGACAACTTCCCTCAATCCGAATGACGCGGAAGCAGCAGAGAAGACCGGTACTTTGAATAAATTTATGAATAAACCGCTGACCGAAAAAATGCTCGAAGAGGTTATCCGAGAACACTTTGCGGATTGTTTTGAGGATTAAACTTTCTCGCACAAAATAAAAAAGCGTCGAAGACCAATCGGGTTCTCGACGCTTTTTTTGTGCAAAATACTCTCGGTTTCAACTCGCAAAAACGACATCCATCGCCTCGCAAATCAATCCCGCCGCTTCCTTTAAATCCACCTCGCTGTGTGCCGCCGAAACGAAGCCCACCTCATAACCCGACGGGCCGAGATACACACCGTTTTGCAGTAACTCGTGGTGTAAAATCTTGAACTTCTCCATACTTGCCGGGTCGATTTGGTCGCTGCGCGTAATGCGGTCTTGCGTAAATGCCACCCAAAAAATCGAACCGATATTCGGCAGCGTCACGTCGTAGCCTTTTTGGTCGCAGTAGGCTTGTATTTCGGCGACAAATGCCTGCGTGCGTTTGGTTTGGTCTTCGTAAAATCCGGGGGCTAAAAGTTGCTTGCAAGCCGCATAACCCGCCGCCATCGCCACGGGGTTAGCGGAGAGCGTACCGGCTTGATACACAGGGCCTTCGGGGGCAATGTGACTCATAATTTCGGCACTCGCCCCGTAGGCTCCGACGGGCATACCGCCGCCGATAATCTTGCCGTAAGTTATGATGTCCGGCTCGATGTCGTAGTAACCCGCCGCCCCTTCAAAACCGACCCGAAAGCCCGAAATTACCTCGTCAAAAATCAACAAAACGCCGTATTTATAACACTTCAAACGCAGACACATCAAAAAACTGCGGTCTTGTATTAACAGCCCGTTATTGGCGGGTATCGGCTCGACGATGATGCAGGCCAATTCGTGGGCGTGACGCTGCAAAGTCGCATCCAACAGATCCGGGTCATTCAAAGGAATTACAATCGTTTCCTTCGCAAAACTCTCCGGAATACCCGCCGAGGTACTCACTCCGAAAGTCGCCAAACCGGAGCCGGCTTTCACCAGCAGACTATCGACGTGCCCGTGATAACAGCCCTCGAATTTCAACACTTTATCCTTTCCCGTAACGCCGCGCGCCAGCCGAATCGCGGACATCACCGCCTCCGTGCCCGAGCTCACAAAACGCATTTTTTCGATAAAGCGGTTGTTCTCGATAATCATTTGACCGAGTTCGGTACCGAGTTTGGTCGGCGTACCGAAAGACGTTCCTTTTGCCACCGTTTCGGTCACAAACTCCCGAATGTAGTCGTTATTATGCCCCAAAATCAGCGGTCCCCACGAGCAGCAAAAGTCAATGTAGGTATTGTCGTCCTCGTCGGTCAGACGGCAGCCGTTGCCTTCTTTAATAAAAAGCGGCGGTCCGGATACGGATTTAAAGGCCCGCACGGGCGAGTTCACGCCTCCGGGAAAATATTTTTTAGCTTCCGCAAATAAAGCGGCGGATTTTTCTGTTTTTCGCATTTTGTTGGTTGACGGTTGATGGTTGACGGTTGACGGGCGCGACTCGATATTGCCGGTTTTCACAATTTCATCTTTTCGCGTTCTGCCGGTTTTCAACTTTTCAACCTGAATTTTAATAATTTCTGAACGATTAATTTATCATCGGTTCTCAACTGATTGTCAAAGAACTTTACCGCACCTTCGGGCAACCGGCAACGGACAACCGACAACTAATCCCGCGCAGCGGGGATATTCTCCAAGGTCTCCAGCAAAAATCCCCAGTATTTTTGCACGGAACTGATTTGCACGCGCTCGTCGGGCGAGTGTGCGCCGCGAATATTGGGACCGAAAGAAATCATCTCCATTTCGGGGTAATTTGTTCCTAAAATGCCGCATTCCAAACCCGCATGGCAGGCGTTAACGTTGGGTTCTTCGTTAAAGCGTTTGCGGTAGAGGTCGCTCATGATTTTGACGATCGGCGCGTCGGGCTTCGGTGTCCAACCGGGGTAATTGCCGCCGAAAGTGACTTCTGCCCCCAAAAGTTGTAAAGAGGCTTTGATGCCGTCGGCAAGGTCGAATTTTTCGGTATCCACGCTGCTGCGGGTCAGGCAAAGGATTTCGTAGTTGCCGTCTTTGACCAAGACACGAGCCAAATTATTGGACGTCTGCACAAGGTGTTCGATGTCCGGACTCATGCGGTAAATGCCGCTCGGTATGCTGTAAATGACGCGCAAAAAAGTGTCTTGAAATTTTTTGTCCAAGACTTTTGCCGGCGCGTCGGTTTTCTCTGTGACGACCGAAACCTGCGGGTCGGTCGTGCCGAATTCGGCTTTAATAATTGCTGTTTCTTCTTCAATTATCGCCTGCACTTTCGCAAAACCGGCTTTCGGAGTCAACACCGTGGCCGTGCTTTCGCGCGGTATGGCATTGCGCAATCCGCCGCCGTCAATGCCTGCAATTTTAACGTTCGCCTTTTCATTCAAACGATACAACAGCCTGTTAATCAACTTATTGGCGTTCCCTCTGCCTTTGTAAATGTCCATGCCCGAGTGTCCGCCGGTCAGTCCCTTTACGGTCAATTTGAATGCCGTGTAACCTTCCGGCGCGGCGACCTGCGCATAGCTGCCCTTACCGGTAATGTCGATGCCGCCGGCGCAACCGATGGTCAGTTCATCGTCGTCTTCGGTGTCGAGATTGAGCATGATTTCCGCATCTAAAAAGCCGCCTTTTAACTCCAACGCGCCCGTCATACCCGTTTCTTCGTCGATGGTAAAAAGGGCTTCGAGCGGCGGGTGCGGGATGTCGTCGGACTCTAAAAGGGCCATAATCGACGCCACGCCGATACCGTTGTCCGCGCCGAGGGTCGTGCCTTTTGCCTTCACCCAGTCGCCGTCCACGTACATGTCGATGCCCTGTTTGTAAAAATCAAAATCGGTATCGTTATTTTTCTGATGCACCATATCGAGGTGCGACTGCAAGACGACGGTTGCGCGGTCTTCCATGCCGGCGGTAGCGGGCTTTTTGATAATGACGTTACCGATATGGTCGGTCACAGTCTCCAAGTTCAACCTTTTTCCGAAATCCTGCATAAATTTAATGACGCGTTCTTCCTTTTTAGAAGGGCGCGGCACGGCATTCAAATCGGCAAAATTTTTCCACATTATTTTTGGTTCCAGCTCTTTTATTTGCATGCTTAGTTAGATTTTAGACGTTAGATTTTAGACGTTAGACTGCCTGAAGTTGGCGCGAGGCTGTGCCT
>JAHDCG010000123.1:9993-18621 GCA_020629965.1 Saprospiraceae bacterium
CCTCTCTCCTTTTCATAAAACCCGCAATTTAGCCCATTTTTTCAAAACAAAAATTATCCGCAGAAGGAATGATAAATCTTTGACACGACCGGACGGAATTTTGCACGGTACACTTAGAGGTCATGACATCGATTCCAAATTAAAAATTTACTTTGTAAATATTTATCTCTATTTATTCCGAAAAGCCTATTTTTGTGTCAGCAAATTAGAATAAAGTTTTACCCGAAAACAATCGGCGAGTAATACGGCGTAACCGGTCGTTGCCGTTGTTTTCTAATCAAATAAAATCAAACCACCACCACATGTTTAAAAATACTCTGACCGCAGACCGCACCGAGGCGGATTTGCAAAAATGGCGCGAGCAGGAAAAAACGGCTTTGGAACTGCTGCAAATCGTCGGCGAATTGCGCTTCGACCGCGGCATCGACCTCATTCTTTTTCGCCGCGAAATCTACGATACACCGCCGAGCAGCATTCTGAAAAATATTAAGCATTCCAAAAAATACACGGACAAACAAGTCACCGTAGAAAGCCTGCTGCACATTGCCCGTGCGGTAAAAAATTTGCCGAAAATGCCCGCCGCCGTCTTAGACTTAGGCAAACTCGGCGTAGAATGGGCCATCGAGCAGGAAAAACACGATGATGTCGATGACTTTGTCGGGCACAAATTGAAGAATTTTATTGCCAAAAAATCACAAAACAAAAAGGCGAAAGATGTGGTTTTGTACGGTTTCGGTCGCATCGGTCGCCTGTTGGCGCGTCGCATTTTGACCACGACCGGTCGCGGCGAGCAGCTCCGCTTGAAAGCAATCGTGCTGCGCCCGAAAATGTCCGACCGCCACGAAGAAGCCTTGAAACGCGCGGCTCTGTTGGCAACCGACAGCGTACACGGCGACTTCCACGGCAGCATCAGCGTAACACCCGACGGCGACGAACTCATCATCAACGGCAACCGCGTCCGCATCATCTACGCCGGGCATCCGAGCGAGGTCGATTACACGGAATACGGCATCAAAGACGCTTTGGTTATCGACAATACCGGTGTATGGCGCGACAAAGCGGCCCTGTCCGTACACCTGCGCCCCGGCGTCGAACAGGTCATGCTGACCGCTCCCGGCAAGGAAATTCCGAACATAGTATATGGTGTCAACCACGCGAAATTCGACCTCGACACCGAAAATATTTTCTGCGCGGCGAGTTGTACCACCAATGCCATCGCGCCGGTGTTGAGTTTGCTCCATAAAAAACTGCACATCGAGCAGGGTCACATCGAGACCATTCACGCCTACACCAGCGACCAAAATCTGTTGGATAACTTCCACAAAAAGCCCCGGCGCGGTCGCGGTGCGGCGGTCAACATGGTACTGACCTCGACGGGTGCGGCGGCGGCGGTCGGTAAAGTCCTGCCCGAGTTGGCGGGTACGCTGACGGGAAATGCGGTGCGCGTTCCGACTCCGAATGTCTCTTTGGCGATTTTGAATTTGCAAGTCGAAAAAGAAACCAACGCCGACGATTTGAATAATCTGCTGCGCCACGCAGCCTTTCACGGCGACTTGGTAGAGCAGATTCATTTTTCCGCCGAAACCGAATTCGTCAGCACCAATGCCGTCGGCATGACGACGACTTCGGTGGTAGATTCGCCCTCGACCATCGTCAGCAAAGACGGACAAAATCTGATACTTTACCTGTGGTACGATAACGAATACGGCTACGCCTGTCAGGTCGTGCGTTTGGCGAAACACGCGGCGAAGGTGAGACGGTTTTGTTACTATTAAGGTGAGAGGTGAGAGAGATAAGCATACTGCTTATCTCTCTCTTTTTTTTTAAACAAGATTAACGGGATTTATCGGATTCTCGCTCTGACTCGGTCTGCTTTTTTCTCTGTTTGCCCCTTTACCGAAAAAACCACTTAAACTAAAAAATGCTGCGGGTATGGTGAAAGTCTAACGTCTAAAATCTGACGTCTAAAGTCCAAAGTCTAACGTCTCCTTTCAAAGCCCCTTCCGAAAACAAACACTATTCTCCATACCGACGTACTGTCCGTAATTTTCAATTATTTTATATCCGCATTTTTGGTAAAACGGCACCGCTTCAATCTGTCTTTTTCCCGTTTCCAATACGCAAAATTGCATACTATAATTACGCGCTTCCTCTTCCAAAGCCGTTAAAATCTTAGCCGCAATTCCCTTCCTTCTCGCCGACGGCTCGACAAACATTCTCTTTACCTCCACTGTATCCGCAGCGAAATTTTTGAAGGCACCGCAGCCGACCGGTTCCTCATTTTCGTAACAGACGACTGCACAATCCAAACTTTCCAAACCGTTGTATTGGTGATAAAAATCGTGTTCTTCCCCGTCGGTCACGGCGAGATAGGCGTCTAATTGTGCGACTAATTTTCTAAAATCCGGATGATTGTCGGGTACTTTTTTGATGTTTGTCATGTTTAAAATTTGTTTGGATGTATCGGCATTCCGTTCTACCCGGCATTTACATACCGGGCTGAAGTGTCCCGTCCCATTGGCATTAATATAAGAATGGAAACGTAACTTTTCGGCAATTTACAAAGGTAGATGCGCAAACTGTTTTCGCCCTCGTAAATCGTAATTCGTACATCGTAAATCTCATAAAATCCTCTCCTTCCCCGCGTACACATTAAACCGTCTGGCGTTGACAAAACCCAACAAAGTCAACCCGCTTTCCGTCGCCAAAGCAGCCGCCAGACCCGAGGGCGCACCGACCGCCGACAAGACGGGAATACCCGCTGCCAAAGTCTTTTGCACCAGTTCGAAACTCGTGCGCCCGCTGACCTGTAGAATGCAATTTTCTAAAGCAAGATCGTCCATTTGCAAAGCCGCCCCGATGACCTTATCGACGGCATTGTGTCGCCCGACGTCTTCGCGCAGCAGCAGTAAATTTCCGGCGGCATCGAACAGTCCGGCGGCGTGAATACCGCCGGTTGCCTCGAACAGTCGCTGGGCGGAGCGGAGTTTTTCGGGCAAAGTACGAACTGTTTTCTCGCTGATTTTCAGGGAGTTATCCCCTAAATCAAAATCGTGTTGCAAGCCGATCGCCTCGACGGAAGACTTGCCGCAAACCCCGCAACTGCTGCTTGTGTAGAAGTGCCTTTCCAGTTTTTCAAAAGCAAAATCGACGTGCCGCGCCAAACCGATGAGCAGCCGATTTTCTTGTGACAGCTTGCTTTTATGCGGTAAATATTCCGCTTTTACCACGTCGTTTTTTTGCCGAATAATGCCTTCGGAAAGCAGAAAACCGAATGCCAAATCTACATCATTGCCGGGGGTGCGCATTGTCACGGCGAGGTTCCTTTGTACGATTTCTTTGCCTTGCCAAAATGCCAAACGAATTTCCAGCGGCTCTTCGGCGGCGAGAGCGTCCGTGACCGTTTTGCGACCGGCGGCAGTAATTTTTTCCGTCGGGTGCCATGTGATTCCTTTTTCCGTTTTCATCGGACGAAGAAAAATAAAAAAGGTCGTTTGTCGAAGTTTTTAGGAAAATTGTTAGGGATGTCTTATCTTGACCTTTGAAAATGAGCGGATTGAGAATTACTCTGCTGTTTTTCTTTCAACACCTTGAGGTTTTCACGATTTTATGTATTCATCCGGGTGATGTTGATAGTTGTTGACCGGAAAAAATTTGAGACTGCAAATCAATGTTATCCATGCAGTGAAATACAATTGCATAAGATTTGAAAAAGCCGATTTTAACCTCTTTTTGTCAAGTCCGGTCGGACTCGCCGAAAAGTTAACACAACTGTACCATGGGATTATTAGGAGATTTTAAAAAATTGTTTTTCGGTGCGAAAGCCGTCGGTAAATCGGGCGCAAATAAAGCTGCCGACGCTGCGGGCGATGCCTACGACCAAGCCAAAGACCGCGCAGAAGATTTTGCGGAAGACCTCGGTGAAAATGCCGAAGAAATGGCCGAAGCTGCCGCCCGCAAAGCCCGAGAACTGAAAGCAAAGGCCGCAAATAAATTCGACGATTTTTTCGACGATGCCGCCGAAATAGCCGAACGCGCCAAAAAATCGGGCAGCGAAATGTTTGACAAAGCCAAGCAAACCGCCGCCGATTTCAGCGATAAAGCAAAAACCGCCGGAGAAAATGCCGCCGAAAAAGCAAGTGAGTATTCGGAAAAAGCAAAATACGCTGCCGACCAAACGGCGGAAAAAATTAAAAATACCACGGAAAGTGTCACCGGCACCGGTCAGGAAACCGCAAAAAGTGCAACGGACAAAGCCGCTTCTTTTACCGAAAATGTAGGTAAAACCGTCCTCGATACGGGCGGTGATTTGGCAAATCGTGCGGGAAAAATCAGCGAAGACGTCGGCAAAGTCGTCATAGAACGCGGCGGAGAAGCCTTGGAAAAGGCTAAAAATTTGAGCGAAGAAGTGGGTGCGAAAGTCATCGGTGTCGGCGGTGCATTAGCCGGTAAAGCGAAAGCCGAATTTGACAAAGTTTACGACAAAGCACAGGAAGCCGCGGCAAAAGAAGAAGCGGAAAATTTGGCGGACGCGGCACGCAAAGAAACGGATGCCATCAGCATGGATGCCGCCGTACAAAAGGCGGAAGAACTGCGCAAACAAATGACCGACAAGGCGACCGGCTACAGCAAACAAACCAACGCCGACGCGCTCGATAAAGGCAATCTTGCCGGTCACGACAGTTTTTTTGAAAAAGCCGCCCGCTTTGCCGACGGTGATTATCACGACGAAACCGCCCCGCCCAAAGAGGGCGAAATGCGCATTACCGACGCGCCTGAAGGCTACGTCGCCAATAACAAAAAAGGCAATACCCCCCTGCCCGGCTTTGAAGATGCGGACGGCGACGGCAACGAATTGATTGACGATGCTACGATTATTGAAGACGACGACTCCGACGAACCGAAGGTTTAATCCTGTATGTCGTTAAGTTTCCGAATGAAAGCTAAAGCCCTGTACCTTGATTGGTGCGGGGCTTTTTTTAGTGGAGAGTAGAGAGTAAAGAGCGGAGAGTTCTTTCCTTAAACCAAAATTAACATTCCAAATAATCTTCACATAAATATTATCCGTATATTCGCGGACTTTTTGAAAAACGGTGTTTTGCTTTGCCGTATTTCGTTTTTATTGTTCTTTGAAAATCCCTTGATACCGGATTTTTAAAGAAAGTCATTTTTCCTATCGTTTCCGCATTTTATGGAACAAGTTATTTATCAGGATTTAGGTAACATTTCTTACCAAACCGCTTGGGATTATCAGCAAAAACTGCTGCGCGAAGTCGTGGACAGAAAGTTGAGTAATCGACATTTGAGTACCGAAGATGCGGATTTTTCACCCTACCGACATTACCTGCTTTTTTGCGACCACCCGCACGTTTATACGCTCGGCAAGAGCGGTTCGCTCGACAATTTGCTGCTCGATGAAGCAGAATTAAAAGAGCGCGAAATTGAGTTTTTTAAGATAAATCGCGGCGGTGACATTACCTATCACGGTCCGGGGCAGATTGTCGGCTACCCGATTTTCGACCTCGATCGCTTTTTTACCGATGTGCATAAATATGTCCGCTTTTTGGAAGAAGCCGTCATTCGTACCCTCGCCGAATACGAGGTGGAAGGCATGCGCGTTGAAGGCTTTACGGGTGTATGGCTGAAAGAAGATGCGACACGCCCGAAGCGCAAAATCTGTGCAATCGGGGTGCATTTGAGTCGGTGGGTGACGCTGCACGGCTTCGCTTTTAATGTCAACAGCGACCTGAATTACTTCAAAAATATCGTGCCCTGTGGCATCGACGACAAGGATAAAGACGTGACCTCATTGGCGACTGAACTCTGCAGGGAAATCGACATCGAGGAAACGAAAAGGAAGGTAAAACGGCATTTTCAAGAGCTTTTTGAATTTGAATTTGCGGCCGAAGGGGCTTTTGGTTAAAAAGAAAGCAAAATAATTTTTACTGTTCAGATGAATGGAAAAACAACCCGGAAAGAATACAACGTCTAACGTCTAATATCTAACGTCTTAAAAAATTCTCAATGAAAAAAGATATTCCCAACCTAAAAGTAGAAGACCTCGCGATTGCCGTGGTGCCGCGTGCCGATGCGGAGGAAGCGAAGGAACTGTGGGACGTTTATGTGATAAATCTGAAGGACGAACCGCTGTCGAATGTGTTGATTAACTCACGCGGCTACGGAGAAATCGAAGGCGAAAAGATGAAAACGACCACGCTGCGCTATTTTTACGATGAAATACCGGCGATGGAAATTGTCAAAATCGAACCGATACAAACCAAACTTTTCCACCTGACGAATGAGTATTGGGTGAGTTTTTCTTTCGACGGAAATATGTTTGATAAAAAATATGTGTTTGTCAAAGGCAGCATCGACAAGTCGCATTTTACGCGCATTCCGTTTTTAGACGCGCAGGGCGTGATGATACGTTGACCGATAAAAAATTCATGATGATGAATAAAAGATACGTTTTGCGTGCGGTCGTTTTCGCCGTTGCGGTGCTGTTTTTTCTGCCCGCCGGCTATGCGCAGAAAAAATTGAAGTCGGGCATGATAGAATTTACGGTGACAAACGTCAAAACCGATGTCCCCGAATTGGCACTCATGGAAGGCACCCGGCGCAGTTTCGCTTTTTCGCCGACGGAGGTAGTGACGGAAATCGAAATGAAATCCGGCGGGGTCAAAGTGCAAAAAATCGTGCGTTTAAAAACCGAGGGAGAGACGCATTTGTACGATTTGGGAGGTCAAAAATATGCGGTCGAATACGCCGACAAGCCGCAGGTCAAAAGCGATTTGCGAGTCGAAAGTACGGCGATTGAATATGTAACGGGCAGCACGAAAACCATCGCGGGTTACATTTGCAGAAAGGCAATTGCGACGGTCAACGACGAAAAAATACTGCTGTGGGTCACGGATAAAATAAAAGCACAAATGCCCGAAGTGCAGGCCGTTTTTCCCGATTTAGCGGGCTTTCCTTTAGAATATACGCTGCCCGCTGCGCACGCACATCTTACCTTTACGGCGCAGCAAGTGAGCGAAAATGTACCCGAAAAAATCGGACTTATTCCGACGGATTATGAGGTATTGAGTGCAGAAGAATTTCAGAAAAAAACGGGGATGCGGCACCTTTCGTTTTGAAATAAAAAAGGCACGATGATTGGTTTCATCGTGCTTTTTTTTTTTGGGTTGAGTTGTTGAGTCGTTGAACGCGTACAAATTGCAGACAATACCAATGTAAACGGTTTTCAACAATTCAACACCTCAACGATTCAACAAGCATCAAATTACCCTTGATTTGCGGGGTCGGGCTTCAAGGTTATCACCCGCGTCACGGGGTTCAAAGGAGCGGTGACTTGCTTTCCGCTGCCGTCAACCAAGGTCAACATTATTTTGCTGTCGCCCATCGGCAAACCCTTTAACGCATAAGGTTTCCACTCGTCGAGCATAGCAATGTCCGCACCGTTGACGTTGACTTTTACTTTGTAATCCGCACCTAACTCTACGTTATGCGGGTAAAAATCCAAGAGGACTTTTTCGGTGTCTTTGCCGACGTAAGTTCCTTTGGGGCGGGAGTAAAAAAGCATCGGGTCTTCGATGGCTTTCGACTTCGCAAATGCACCGTCTTTTACGGAAACTTTCATCGCTTTGGCGGCGGTGCTGTTCTTAATCGACTCGTGGTAAGAGCGACTCAGAAAAGACAGAATGTGGTGCGTACCCTCGGCAACGTCTTGCTCGAATGACGCCTCGTACTTGGCAATGTACGGCTCGTTGTCGATGATGAGGTGAATGTGCTGCCCCTTATCGGAGTTGGCGCACATCAGTTGGTCGGCGTCCGGAGTTTGCACGCCGAGTTCATAGTTTTTCACGCCGTAGGTGAACGTTCCGCCTTTATATTCCATGCTCGTCATTTCCGCGTTCGGAAAATCTTGAGTGCCGCCGAAGTCCGTAACCGTGACCTCGCTCGCCGGGGCAGTTTGCTCGTCCTCGACGTTCATTTCAGGCTCGGTGGTGACGTTGTTGCGCGTGTCTGCGTTGTCGTTATTGCAGGCGGTAAAAAAAGCCGCGCAGGTCAATAACAGGAAAAAGAAATTTTTCATCAGAATAGATTTTTGTTTTGTTGGTAATTCAAAATCAGGAAAACTCTGACAGTTCACGGTCTTCCGAATTTCATAAAGTAAAAAGGAAACCAAGCGGTAATTGTTCGGTAACGCCGTGTATATTTAAAAATGCAAAATGAGATAGAGGCTTAGGTGCGGAGTACTTTCCTGCAAACACTCTGCAATATTTCGGTACTCTTACGAATTTTACAAAAAATAAGTACCTCGTACCTTTTTCCGAGCTAACAAAGTTCAATACCTAAGCAATTATCAAAAACTTTCAAAAATAATTTTTGCCCCAAAAAATTGACTATCAAGCGGTTATGAATCGAGGTGAAAAAAATTGTAAAAAAAGTCGAAAAAAGGTTTGGATTATTGCCGGAAACGCTGCTATCTTTGCGTCGCTTTACAAGAAAAGCAAACAACTTTAGGAACTTTTCTACCGAATGTTGCGTTAAAAGCAACAATGTTCCGATACTGCGAAAGTAGCTCAGCTGGTAGAGCACGACCTTGCCAAGGTCGGGGTCGCGAGT
>JAHDCG010000010.1:0-27226 GCA_020629965.1 Saprospiraceae bacterium
GCATCAGATTGATTATCTGACATTTCAACATCACCGCAAACGACCGTAGCATCAGGATAAACGTAACTGTTCTTAGTTTCTATTCTTACCTTCGCATCCGTGTTAAATGTCCTGCAAGATTTTTTTCCGTTACGAAAAGCAGACTCCAATTCATAGAAAATATTTCCGCATATAGTGTAGTGATTAAGAGAACTCCCCGCCATAGCATAAACCGCTCCGTCATGATATTCATACTTCACGTCGTTTGCTTTCTCTAATTCAAGATACTCTGCAACGCTTAGCTTATTCAATATTTTCGCTTCCATAATTTTAATTTTAAAGCAAAATACAAATTAACAGTCAAAAATCAAAACCTAAAGCCCGACAAGCTGACCCGTCCGGCAACCATCAACCACCAACTAACTTAAAAGTTTTTTAAGTTCATTCAACTTCATCATACATTCAATCGGCGTCATACTGTTCACATTAATATCAGCCAACTGCTCCTTAATCTTCCCCACCGCCGGATCTGCCGTTTCAAAAATACTGAGTTGCATCGCTGCCATGATGTCGCTCGTATCGGCTCTTTTGGTTTTGATGCCGTCGGCGGTTTCCGGGCTGCCGTCCGCGCTGACACGCTGCTCTTCGAGTTGGGCTAAAATGTGTGAGGCGCGCTCGACAATGGCACGGGGCATTCCCGCCATTTTGGCGACGTGAATACCGAAACTGTGCTCGCTGCCGCCGGGTGTCAGTTTGCGCAGAAAGATAACTTTCTGCCCGACCTCCTTGGTGCTGATGTGAAAATTACGGACGCGCGGAAATCTGCCGGCAAGTTCGTTCAGTTCGTGGTAGTGCGTCGCAAAGAGGGTTTTGGGCTGCACCGCGCCGTTGTTGTGCAGGTACTCGGCGATACTCCAGGCGATGCTGATACCGTCATAGGTACTCGTGCCGCGCCCGATTTCGTCCAGTAAAATGAGCGAACGGTCGCTGATGTTGTTCATAATCGAGGCGGTTTCGTTCATTTCGACCATAAAGGTACTCTCGCCGCTGCTGATGTTGTCGCTCGCCCCGACGCGGGTAAATACCTTGTCAATCATGCCGAGATTTGCATTATCGGCGGGCACGAAACTCCCCATTTGTGCCAAAAGAGAAATGAGCGCGGTCTGCCGCAGCAGCGCGGATTTACCCGACATATTCGGACCGGTAATCATCAAAACCTGCTGCTCGTCTTTGTCTAAATAAACGTCGTTCGGCACATAACTTTTGCCGAGTTCGAGTTGCTGCTCGATAACCGGATGCCGTCCGTTTTTAATTTCTATGGCGTAGCCGTCGTTCATTTGCGGACGCACGTAGCGGTTGCGCTGCGCGATTTTGGCAAAGGAAATCAGGCAATCCAACTGCGCAATCAAAGCCGCGTTGTGCTGCACGGGCTGAATATACTGCCCCAGCGACAGCACCAAATTTTCAAACAACCGCTCTTCGAGGGCGAGAATTTTTTCTTCCGCGCCGAGTATTTTGGTTTCGAGTTTTTTCAACTCATCGGTAATGTAGCGTTCGGCGTTGGTCAGCGTCTGTTTGCGCACCCAATCGGCGGGCACCTCGAATTTATTTTTGTATTTGTTCGTGACCTCCAAATAGTAGCCGAAGACGTTATTAAAACCGATTTTGAGATTTTCGACGCCCGTCGCTTCCGCCTCCCGGTTGCGGATATTTTCGAGCAAACTTTGGGCATTTTTGATAATGCCGCGCAGGTCATCCAATTCTTCGTTAAAGCCGTTGGCAATCACGCCGCCCTTGTTCAAATTGACGGGCGGTTCTTCTACGATTTGTTGAGAAATTTCACCGCAAATGGCGGGTAAATGATTCAGTCCGTCCGCGATTTTGTGCAGCGATTTCAGTTCCGTTTGCAGCAAGGCTTCTTTTATCGGCGAAATCGCACACAAAGCCCGCTCCAACTGCTTGACCTCACGCGGATTGATTTTGCCCAACGGCACCCGCGAAATCAGCCGTTCCAAGTCGCCCATGATGCGGATTTGTAATTCCAAATCGTGGCGCAGCACCTCTTCTTTCAAAAAAAAATCGACAATTTCGTGGCGGGCTTCGACTTGTTTTTGACTTTTCAAAGGCAATACGACCCACTTTTTCAACAGCCGCGCCCCCATCGGCGAGCAGGTTTTATCCAAAATATCGACCAAAGGTACACCGCCGTCGTGCGGCGAATACAGCAGTTCCAAATTACGAATCGTAAATCGGTCCAACCACACATAGTTATCCGGCAAAATGCGCGACAGCCGCGAAATGTGCTGCAAATTTTTATTCTCCGTCGTCGCCAAATAGTGCAGCGTTGCGCCCGCCGCTACCTGCGCCAATTCCATATCTTCCGCACCGAAGCCCTTCAGATTTTGCACTTCGAATCGCTCCAACAACTTTTCGCGCGTATAATCTTTGGTAAAAACCCACTCGTCGAGCGTAAAAGTGTAAAACTTATCGCCGAAATGCCGCTGAAAAATTTCCGTTTTATCTTTCGCGAAAATCACTTCGGAAGGAGAAAAACTTTGCAGCAATTTATCCGCGTAAGCCACATCGCCCTCACAGACCAAAAACTCGCCCGTCGAGATGTCCAAAAAAGAAAGTCCGACGCGATTTTGCTTACCGAAAAAGAGCGCGGCGAGGTAGTTATTGCGATTGTGGTCGAGCAGATTATCGTCCGTTGTGATGCCCGGCGTGACGACCTCGACCACGCCGCGCCGCACCAGTTTTTTTTCTTTACTCGGCTTTTCGAGTTGCTCACAAATCGCCACCCGGTAGCCCGCCTTCACCAAACGCGGCAGGTATAAATCCTTGCTGTGGTAGGGAAAACCCGCCAGTTCAATCTTGCTGCCGCCGTTATTGCGCGCCGTCAGCACGATGCCTAAAGCCTTCGAGGCCGTAATCGCATCCTCTCCGAAAGTCTCATAAAAATCCCCGACCCGAAACAACAGCACGGCATCCGGGTGCTTCTGCTTCACGGCAAAATACTGCTTCATCAGCGGCGTTACTTTCTTAGACTTGGCGGCGGCGGATTTTTTCTTGACGGTGGTAGTTTTTGTCATAATACGGTGGACGGTTGGACGGTGGATGGTGGACGGCGCGTGGCTCGGGCGCGGTTTTCGATTTTGTGTGCGGTTGTTTTCTTCAATTTTAAGATGACCGCGAAGATAAAAGAAATCGTTTGAAAGGGGAAGAGGGTTGGACGGCGGACGGTTTTTACGGTGGACGGTGGACGGGGTGCGACTCCTGCTCGGCGTTTCAATTCATCTTGAGTTCTTACTTATTTACTTTCCGGTATGCCGCTACCGTAAAATTACGTTGATTGACCCTGTAAATGCCAACGGCATGAGTCACTTCAGCGCGGCTTGCCACTCATGGTATGTTAGTGCCGAAGTTAAGATAGAAAATCCGCAAAAATCCGCCTTATCCGCTCAATCCGCGAATCCGAAACCCCCTCACCTCTACTCCTTCGACCAAATTCGCAAGTTCAAATTCAACTCCTCTATCATATCCAAACAAGCCAAGAGTTCTTCTAAATACACCCAAATTTTCTGCACCGTAATCGGTTTGTAAAAGTTCACTTTAAAAAAATCTTTAGTCGTGCGAATGGCGAGGTAGATTTTTCCGTCGGAGAAAGAAAGGTAGATATTCGAGTCCCAACTTTGCTTTAATTGCAAAATGCGCCGCATCAGGCTCGTACTCAAAATGTAGCGCGCCTCGGTTTGGTCGGAGCTGTACACCGCAAATTCCTTTTCAAAGTCCACATCTTCCAATTCTACCAACTCCATGCCCTGCCGCCCCGTTTTTTGCATTTTGCGCCCGAGAAAATGCCCGAACAGCCGCTCCGCAGTATCGGGCAGCACCTGCGTGCGTCCGTTAAAATGTTTGTGAAAATCGGCGACCATGAACACACCTTTAAACAAGGTGGTGTACTTCGTTTTATTCTTCGTTTTGCGTCTGCGCTGCGTGTGTATTTCCGAGATTTTAAAATCCGTCGCACCCAGTTTTCCGTGCAGTAAATCTTCGCCCCGATAGCGGTCGGCACGCGGAAAAAGGCGGCTGTTGTTATACTCCGTTTCCTCGACGTGATGCGCTCCGTCGTAGTTTACGCCCGGCGAAATCGTACCGACGATGACGGGAATAATTTGCCGCTTGACTTCGGTTTCGTACCGCTTCACCTGCTTCGCATAAATCGCACCGCCGATGACAAACAAAACTACTCCGAGAAAAGTCCACGGTTTTGCCGTTTCACTGCCGAGAAAATAGTGAAAACCGGCCACCGTCAAAATTGCTCCGGCAAAAAAGTAATACGCAACCTTCGACTTACGCCGACACTCGCTGCGCAAATCTTCCAAAGCCGCCAACTGCGGTTGTAAATCTTCGTAAATTTTTTCGTGGTTCATGCAAATAAATTCTTCACGTCAGGTGTAGCGCGTTCCGTGTTGCTGATTTCAAAATAAGGTCGTTTTTGCAAACTCATCATGCTCGCAAAGATATTCGACGGAAACATTTCGATGCCGTTGTTCAGGCTTTTCACGGCGGCATTGTACGAGCGGCGCGCAGCGGAAATTTGCTCTTCGATTTCATTCAGCGAGCGTTGCAAATGCAGAAAGTTATGACTCGCTTTTAAGTCCGGGTAATTTTCTACCTGTATCATCATTTGCCCGACTTTACCGGTCAGCGCATTTTCGAGGTCAAAGCGGGTCTTATCATCCATCTCGGCGGCATTCGCCAACTGCGTGCGCAGCTTGGTAATATCTGTGAGCAGTCCGCGTTCATGCGTCAGGTATTGTTGCACGGCACTCACCAAATTCGGTATCAAATCGAAGCGTTTTTTGAGCATCACATCGACACTGCTCAGGGCTTCATCGACGGTATTTTTCTTGTTGATGAGTCCGTTGTAGATCGAAATGCCGATGATGAAAACGAGGACGGCTGCGCCGATAAAGACATAAGTCATGTTTTGTGGTTTTAAATTTTTAAAAAATCAAAAAGGCACGAGAAAGTACGGGGTACTTTTTCCTGCAAAATGCGACAAAATGTCGAATTATTCAGGCGTTTAAGAAAAGAAGTACCTCGTACCTTTTCCCTGCAAGTAAATGACAGGTACGAGGTACTCATTTTTCAAAAATGCAGGGATATACTGAAATCCTTCGCTTCGTTTTTAAAAGAAGTACCCCGTACCTCTTTCCGACCTTACAATTACAAATCAAACAAAAAATACCCGTAACCACAAAAAAAGACGATAAATCCGATTTTATTGACGACGAAGGAAAGGAGGAGAATTATCGAATTTCAATAAATAAAAATGTATTTACAGCGATATTCGCTAATAATTTCGGAATTATTCGCCCTACATTTGCTCTGTATTAAAATCACTTTAACAAAAAAACAATCATGAAAAACCTTACTATTCTTCTTTTATCCCTTTTTTCGGGCTTTTCCGCTCTGTACGCCCAGCCGCAGAAGGGCGATTTTACCATCGGTAACAGTATTTTATCCGTTGAAAATGCAGCGGAAGAAGAAACGCTGACTTCTGTCAGTCCGAGTGTCGGTTACTTTTTCGGCGATAATACGCTGCTGGGCGGCGGCGTAGGCTACATCAATAACGGCTTCAATAATGTAACCTCCGTTTCGGTTTTCGGACAGCAATACTTCACCAAAGGCGGTTTTCGACCTTTCGGAGCGTTAAATGCGAGCATACTTTTCGGCGACGGCGAGTCGCTTTTTCTGACTACGGCAAATATCGGTTTTGCGATTTTTCCGGCGAGTAATGCCTCGGTAGAGTTGAGTTACGGTTTCCTTCCGTTTGCGGCAAGCGGCGGCAGGAGCGAATTTTTCCCTGCCGATGTGCCGTTTAATTTGAACTTAGGTATGAAATTTTTCCTGCGCCCCGGCGAGGAAGGAGACAACTCGGATTACGCCCTCAACTCGATTGTAAAAGGCACCAAATGCGCCGGTCTGTCCGGTGCGCTTACCCGACCGAATGACTCGGAAACCAATTACAATTTGAACGCGCGCGCCGCTTACTTTGTAACGGACGGGGTGTATCTGACGGGTGCGCTTTCTGCTACGGGTGCATCGAGTGACGGCGCTTCTTCCTCTTTAAATTTCTGGTTTCCCGGATTCGGGGCGGGCTTGTATCATGCTTTGCAGGAAAATATTTATCTGCAAGGTCGCTTCAACGGGGACTTCGGCATTTTTTCATTCAAAGAAGACGGTGAAAAACAGACGAACACAATTTCTTCGCTGAGTCTGCGCGCGGGTCCGGCTTTCTTCTTCGGTGCGCATAAAATAGAACCGTTTGTCGGTTATAATCTCCTCAATTTAGGGGAAAGCGGCAACAGAGTTTCGCAAGGCAGTCTTTTTTTCAACATCGACTACGAATACTTCGTTTCGGCACGCACGAGTTTTACCGCTTCGTTCTTGTTGAATACCTTGAGTAATGAAACGAGTTTGGAAGGAGGAAATATTCTGAGTACTTTCCTTCAGAATGACATGTACGCCGAGCGTTCCCTCCTGCTCGGTGTGAAATTTTATTTAGCGGATTAGTACGTTGTAACGGAAGTCAGTTGAAGTGTTTAGGTGTTTAATCGTTTAGCTGTGAGGCTTGTTTTAAACGCCTAAATCTGCTAAATTCTTAAACAACAAAAGTTTATTTGACTTTTGTTACAGTGTATTAGTTTTTTGTTTAAAAATTAAAAATACCCCGGTCGCTGATTTTTTTGGCGGGCGGGGTGTTTTTATCGGAGTACTTCGAGCGACTTATAATTCTATATTCCGCTTAAAGTGCTGTTTTGAAAGTACTTTAAGCGGCTTATAGATTTATATTGCGCTTAAACTCTAATTTTCAGAAAAGCAAATTAAGATTTGATAGTGTTCTCTGCCCTGAAAAGAGAGGACATTTATTCATAAAATTTTTCTTTCTCCTTTGATAACTCCAACCTTCTTCAATATAGTCATTCCTTTTTGATAACAATAGTGGTAGAAATTGGTACATTTTCACCTATCGCATAGATAGTTAAAATATACTGACCCGGCTTCACAGATTTATCTACTGAAACCGTCATAGGAATTGTGCCCCTTTCGATTTTATGCAATTTTCCGGCTATATCTCTCAATTCTACGTTTACGATATGATTTTCATAATCCGATGCCGTAATTTGAATTACTTCTGTAAAAGGATTAGGAAAAATTTCAACTTGAAGATTAGGATAGGGAATAGTAATATCTGAAACCACGTTTCCGCTTGCATCTGTTTTTAAAACGTAAAGTTCTGCAATGCCCGGATTGGTAAGATAATCGTGTTTTAAACCATACATAATACAGCCTTCATCAGATGTAGCATCTAAACCAAACATCACATAATAAGCATCACCGCCATACCTTTTCTCCCATACCGGCGCTAAATCGGCATTAAGACGAGTCAATAAAAACCAAGAAGGCATCTGATGTAACAGCGGAGGTGACGGTGAAATGTTTCCTGTACCGCCACAATATATGTAATTACTTTCGGTGACTCCTATACTATGAAAGATTCCCGGATGGTCAACCGTATCACCCGCCATTCCGAAACTATAAAAGTTACTTTCTTCAAAATCATAAGAGGAAAAACCGATACCAATATCTCTGACGGTAGGCAGAGGGGGTAGATTGACTTCTATAACTTTACCTGAAATCAAAAATGAAGTATCATTAAATGCGTACACATCACCGGTTTGAGATAAGTTAAAGGGTACCGGTACACTTTCCGTAACACTAAAATTATCGTCCGTAACAGTCATGTTAATTTGACCGCGTAATACAATTTCATTTTGAATACCGGGAAGAGTCAAATAGTCATTAACTATATCTAAAACTCCTTCTGTTCGAAAAAAAGAAATCGTATCGTCCGGATAGGTATAATACAAGCCAAAAGGTGAGATACTTACATCGGGAGTATCAGAATATCCTACACAAATCAGAGAATCTGACTCGCTATATGAACAGTTCATTATAAAAGTCTGCGATTCATCCAACAGAATTTTTTTTTCGCTAAGCAATTCCAAATCAGAATTGAGTTTTGCTATATAAAAATAACTGCTGTCAGTATCGTCATAATCTATAAACCCGGGGCAATAAAAAAAATCCTCGCTTTCGTAAATATTAGATACAGTCAATATCGCATTATTTTCTTGTAGTACAACAACATCAACATACTGCCCTTCTTCGTTTAATTTAAGAATTTCGGCAGTACCGTCTTCTTTTATAATTGAAATAAGAAAATTTCCGTGGCTATCCTCTATTGCAAAAATGCCTCTTTGTGAAATTGCATCAAGCTTACTGTATTCAAAATACGGATTCTGTGCATAAGCATTTACCAAACACCCATAACACAAAAAAATAACTAAAACTAATTTTGGCATACGAAAAATTTATTTGTCAGAATTGGAAAAAAAAAGTCCAAATCGGTAAATATGACCGATTTGAACTTTTCTTATTTCTTTATTAACAGCAAACCGGACAGTCTTCGAGCGGAACATTCGGAGGGCAAGGAGCACAAGGACACTGAAAACTTTTTCCGTAGAAGATACTACCGTTGTGAAACCATTGCACACTTGCTATCCCTTCGTCATACATGGATATATGACAAAAATCTTTTCCTTCGGGTTGCAATTCTTCCACGATATCAAACAAATTGCAAAAATACCAATTCATCTCATCGATATCAAGACAAGAAAAAGCATCGAGGAGAGCGGCATGAGTGTACCACACTCGAAAATCTCGATAACTATCATCGGGAATATCATCTGCGGGATTATCAAACTCGTATGGTTGCCAAGGAGAAAAATATACATTTTCTACATCGGTAAAGTAAATATGATGTTCGGGATTCGGGATACGTAAATTCAACTCCTTCGCAAAAACATCTGCCGCGTCGTCTTCATTAAAGCCAAATTCTCCGGGGCAGTTTCCAAAACCGCCGATAGCATACCACGCATCTGTGGCAGGGTCTGTGAAAATATCACAATCCGGCATTAAGGTTCCCGCAGAGTCATCAGCTGATGTAATATACTTCATCAACTTAAAAGTAACCTCGGTATCCGTGACCTCTTCAATCTGCACATCTGTTACAATAATTTCCTTACCGGCGTATTGTACGGAATTGTAACGCTGCGTCAATTGACCAAGTGCTGTTTGATAGGCAGTAGCTACATCTTGATTACTTATGGTACCGCCCGATACCGAAACCGAGAAAAAATCAACCGATTTATCCAATTTGGTGAAGGAAGCATCTGCTCTGCTGTAAGTAGCATTCAGATTAGCTTCGATGTTCCATTTCGCTTCCTCAATGGTCATGTTTTCTGACCGAAAAGAAGCACTGCCGCTTTCAACATCTTGTAGTAGATTCCTGAAAGCATTAATTTTAGAACGTACCTCACCGTCGGAAGAATTTGGTTGAGGATTAAAAAGGGAAGAACCGGTCGTCCTTGAGTGATTGCTGCTTACCGGTACAGTGTCGTTTTCTTTGGCACAATTTGTAAAAAGAAGTACCAAAACAAACAGGAATGAAATTTTATTCATAACTTTGGTTTTTGAGGTTAACCCGCAATCGGGTTATAGTTGATTTTTAGGTTAATCTCGGTTTAAGAATAGGGGCGGACATTGGCGTGTCTGCCCTTGTTTTATGTACGAAAGGCAAAATTATCACCTTTCGTACTACTGCAAATATATAATTTATTCTGAATAAAAGAAAGTTTTTTTTTTTTTATATTGATTAAACATTGAAAATTACTTTTTTGCTTTTCCAAAAATTTACCTTTTCCCTAACAGCCTCGCCCTTCTCAATCCAACCTTTTTTTCCGTAATTTTGCAGTCGCAAAAAATTAAGAGCTAAAATATAAAAAGGAAGACAGACGCTCGAGCGGCAGCCGCCGTCAACCGTCAACCGTCAACCGTCAACCAACATCTATGCTAACAGTATCGGAACTCAGTCTTCAATTCGGCAAGCGCGTCCTCTTTGATGAAGTCAATATCAAATTTACGCGCGGCAACTGCTACGGCATCATCGGTGCCAACGGTGCGGGCAAGTCCACCTTTATGAAAATATTGGCGGGCGAACTCGACCCCAATCGCGGCAGCGTCAGCCTCGAACCGGGCAATCGCATGGCGGTGCTGAAGCAAAATCACTTCGAGTTTGAAGAGTACGATGTGCTGAATACCGTGATGATGGGCTATAAAGAGTTGTACGCCATTGCGGAAGAAAAGAACGCGATTTACATGAACCCCGAAGCGACCGAAGCCGAGGGTCTGCGCGCCGCCGAACTCGAAAATAAGTACGGCGAAATGGGCGGCTGGACGGCGGAAAGCGACGCGGCGGAGCTGCTCAGCAACCTCGGTATCAGCGAAGATTTGCACTACAAACTGATGAAAGACCTCAGCGGTCCCGAGCGCGTAAAAGTACTGTTGGCGCAGGCACTTTTCGGCTCGCCCGACCTGCTGATGCTCGATGAGCCGACCAACGACCTCGACGCAGAGACGGTGACCTGGCTGGCGGACTTTTTGGCGGATTACAAAAATACGGTTATCGTCATCTCGCACGACCGTTACTTTTTGGACATGATTTGTACGCACATCGTCGATATCGACTTTAAAAAAGTGCGCCTGTTTACGGGTAACTACACCTTCTGGTACGAAAGCTCGCAGTTGATGGCGGCGCAGATGGCGAATAAAAACAAAAAGACCGAGCAAAAGCGCAAGGAAATGATGGAGTTTATCCAACGCTTTAGCGCGAATGCCTCGAAGTCTAAGCAAGCGACGAGCCGCAAAAAGGCTTTGGAAAAACTCAACATCGAAGACATTCAGCCGTCGAGCCGGAAATATCCGTTTATCCACTTCAACGCGGAGCGCGAGCCGGGCGACCAAATCCTCCGCGTCGAAAACCTCAGCAAGCGCGACCCCAACGGTGATTTGCTGTTCGGCAATGTAACCTTTACGATGAATAAGGGCGACAAAATCGCGCTCATCAGCCGCGAAAGTGCCGCGATTTCCGCTTTTTACGACGTATTGGCGGGCAATACCGAACCGGACTCCGGGGTTATCGAATGGGGGCAAACGATTACCAACGCTTACCTGCCCAACGAAAACGAGGCATTTTTTACGGGAGAAGAAGAGGAGGATTTGATAAATTGGCTGCGCAAATATTCCGAAAACAAAGACGAGCAGTTTATCCGCGGCTTCTTGGGTCGCATGCTCTTTTCGGGCGAAGAGGTGTACAAAAAATCAAGTGTCCTAAGCGGGGGCGAGAAGGTACGCTGCATGCTCTCGAAAGTCATGCTCGCGCATCCGAACTTTGTCCTCATGGACGAACCCACCAATCACCTCGACCTCGAAAGCATCACCGCGCTCAACAATGCGATGAAAGACTTTAAAGGCAACATGATTTTCACCTCGCATGACCACGAAATCATGCAAACCGCCGGCAACCGCATGCTCGAAATCACGCCCAACGGCGTCATCGACAGCCTGATGACTTTCGACGAGTATATCAAGTCGGATAAAATTAAGGAACTGCGGAAGAAACTGTACGGGAAGACGGCGGTAAGTGCTTGATACGGTGGACGGTAGGACGGTGGACGGCTGACGGTCGCTCTTGGCAAAAAAGCCCGTTGATTTAAAAATCAACGGGCTTCTCTGTGTATAGTCGCAGAGCAACAGCCAATTAAAAAACACCGAACCCCGGGGCAAGTCTTGCCCAACACCTACCAACCACCACCCGTCACCTAACCCGCGGGTAAATCAAAGAAAAAAGTCGTCCCCTCTCCTACCCTGCTGTCGTAGTAAATATTGCCGTCGTACTTTTCGATGATGTTTTTGCAGATGGCGAGACCGATGCCCGCGCCGCCTTCTTTGCCTTTTTCTTCCTGATAAAAGAGATTAAAAACCTTCTCGCCGTGGTCGGGGTCTAAGCCGACGCCGTTGTCGGTCAGCGTAAAGTGTACGCGGTCGTCGCTGCGGTGCGAGCTGATTTGGATGTGCGGGGTGCGGTCGCAGTATTTGATGGAATTGGAGACGAGATTTTGCAATAACTGCGTCAGGTGCATATCGCTCATGCAGACATTGAGCAGGTGAACGGCTTCGATACGGGCATTTTTTTCGGTAATGCTGCTGTATAGGTTTTGCAGTACGTCCTGCAGTACTTTTTTGCTCGACACTATTCTGTTCTCGCTTTGTTGTATGGTGATACCCGAGTATTCGAGCAGCGATTTGAGCAGACCGTCCATGCGTTTGACCGAGGTTTGAATAAAACTCATGTACTCGTTGGCCTCCTCGTTAAAGTCTTTGCCGTAGCGTCTTTGTATCAAATTAGTGAAGCTGCCGATGCTGCGCAGAGGTTCTTTGAGGTCGTGCGCGGCAACGTAGGCAAACTGTTGCAGTACTTGGTTAGACTCTTTCAGTTTGATATTTTTATGTTTGATTTCGGTATTTTTGGTGCGCAGTTTTTGGTTGTTACGACGCGAAAGAAAGGCAGCTCCCGTCAAACCTGCTAAGATTAACAGCAATAAAACCATGATGCCGGCAAAAATGGTGCGCTCCTGTCGGCTTTGCAGGTGTTCGATTTCACGTTCATTTTTTTCGGCGCGGTATTTAAATTGCATTTCCGTAATCGCCTTGGTTTGCTCTTCGCTGAACAAAGAGTCTCTGACGGCAGTGTAGGCAGTCAGATGGCGCAGTGTCGCATCACGGTTGCCTTGCGCTTCGTAAATTTTATAGAGGTCATAGTGGTTTCTTTGTTGAAAATCCAATAAATTCTGCTTATCGGCGAGTGCCAGACTTTTATTATAATACTCTTTTGCGACTTCCTTTTTACCTTCTTTTCCGTAGAGTTCGCCCATCTTGTAGTACAAATCGGCGCGACCTCTGATGGAAATATATTGCTCGTTTTTTTCACATTCCAAAAACAGTTCGTGCGCTGCTCTGAAATTGCCGCGCTTAGCATAATTATCCGCCAAATAGAAAAGCCCCCGGGCTATCAGGGGTTTGTGACCGACCGATTTAAGTGCTTTCAGAGATTTGGAAAATTTCTCGTGCGCTGCTTCATATTTCTCATCCAGACTCAAAATTTTGCCGTAGTCAAACAAGACGATACCGTTGAGAATGGTGTCTTGTGTACTCCGAGCGCGGGTGACGGCGTCCTCTATGACGGAAAGTGCGCTTTCGGCTTTGCCGGCTTCGGCGTAGGTAATCGCCAAAAACTGCATGGAGTGTACGACGTATTCATTGTGACCGCGTTCTTCGGCGAGTTTAATGGATTCCAAAAAATTCTTAATGGCATTTTCGTAATCGCTGATGTCTTTGTAGAGCGAGCCGAGACCGTGGTAGATGTTTTCCTGTGCGGATTTATCGCCGATGCGACGGGCGATTTCCATAGCTTTGAGGTAGTATTGTTTGCTTTTTTCGTACTGCGTTTGTCGGCGGTAGGTAATGGCGAGGTCGTTGTAAACGGAAAGAATTTTGGCGTCGTCTTCGGAGTGTTTGGCGTATTCGAGCGCGTAGTTGTAATAGACGAGGGCACTGTCCTGTTGATTATGATTTTCGTAGCACAGACCGATTTTAGAGTAAATTTTGAGCAGATCGTCAGTGCTGTAAATTTCTTCGGCAATCTGAATGGCCTCGTTGCCGAGCGCGAGTACTTTGGGTAAATCCTGATAGACGTTTTTCTCCATTTCATGCAGCAGTTGATCGAGTTCGCGCTGCTTGGCGGGGTCGATAGACACTTTGGTGCCAAAAAAAGCAAGGCTTTCGGAGACAGAAAAAAGGAGCAGTAACAGGGTAAAAAAGAGTGTGTAGTTGTTCATAGGATGCCCGATAAAAAGCGGTGAGGTACGAGTACCCCACCGCCGATACGTGATGTTAGTATCTTCGATTTACCACTCCAGGCAGTATTCGTTGCCGTGTACCATCGAGGATGTCTGATATCCGTAAGAACGGATGATAGACTTCACGTAGGCAAACTGTGCATAAGAAGTAGTGCGAAAACGCTTACCGCCTTTGATTTCGGCGATTTCGTCGGGAGTGAGTACCGCCCGTTCGGGCAGACGTTGTGCGAATTTTGATAGTTTTGTCATAAAATAAGTAATTAAAAAACCCGGGTTAAAAAATCAGGGGATAAATATGTCTTAGCGGGGAGAGTGAGGATATTTGAAGAGGGGAAAATCCGAAGGAGGGAAAGCGAGGTAATTATTACTTTAACATCAAATACCGTTCCGCATATAAAATACTAATATAATTTTTCTTAAATGTGACAGAACAAATAATCAACTTTATACAATAAGAAACGCGAAAACGACAGCAAAGCCTGTCATTTCCGCGTTTCTTATAGCCAAAATATAAATATATTGTGACTAAGCGTATGGGTCGAATCTTTTTTTTAATCGCAATCTATCCGCAAATCTTCTACATAACAATCCGGACACTCCGATTTTTTCCAATTGAATACGTCCGGCGCGAGCGTTTTATTCGCTGACCAGTTACCGGTTTTCAGAGTAAAGCGCGAACCGTCTTTGCCGAAAATTTTCATACGAATTATGTCGCCGGTGCTTTTATCGAGTGTCAAGCGCAGTTTTGCGTATTCGCTGTCGCGGTCGGTCGGTTTAAATTCGATTTGCTGCACAGTCTTACCCTCTTCTTTAAACTCGTTAGCCAAAAAATAAGCGTAATCGTCTTTTTCGTAAATATTCAACAAATCTTTGGGCGATAACATCCCTTCGCCCGCAAAGTCGGAGGCACAATTCACCTGTACTTCTTTGTTATTTCCAAGATAAACCCAGACTGTATTTCCGTCGCTGATGACGGCGCGTGAGTCCAATTCTGCTCGGTATTTCTCGCCTTGCTGCCACAGTTTGCCTTTTTGCACTTCGGTATCCATACCGGGTATTTCGATTTCCAAGGCAAAATCCGCCTGCACGGAAGTAAACCCGTCAAAACGTTTTTTCAATTTATCCAAAATTGCCTTTGCTTCCGGGTCTTTTGCTACATCCGCCGGCTGCGCGAAGGCGGTAATTTGCAAGGAAAAACAGACAACTAAAAGGAACAATAATTTTTTCATGATAATCTAAAGGTTTCGTTTGAAGCGAGTCGAAAATGACCGCTTCACAGTTATATCACAAAGACGCAAAAACTCTCTCGTAGTTTACAAGACAGAACGTTAAAAAAATGATAAGAAATGAAAAACGGCGAGAAGCGAAATAAAACAAAGAAAGCCACTCGGAGAGAGTGGCTTTCAAAAGATAGATAACATCGGCTAAATGTTAAAAGTGACTGCAAGATAGAATACTTATTTGAAAAGTAAAAATAATGCGGGCTTTTTTGTTAAATTTCTTAGTCATTTTAAACAAAACGGTCAAAATTTTGTCTTTTAATACCATTTTTGAAAGTTTTGTCAACCGGATACGGCGTTTTAAAATATTTCAAAGATTTGTACCTTGTTTCCGAGTTAAAAATCCGGATAACGAATATCCGTCAAATACAAACCGTGCGCCGCTACACTCCAATCGCGGCGCAGGCGCGTCTGCTTTTCCAGACTTTCCCGCACTTCCGCCAAAGTAATTCTGTTTAAAACCACATTCAGACACATACCCACCGTCAATCTGACCATGCCGCGCAGAAATCGGTTGGCGGCAATGTGAAAAACGTATTTATCGCCGTCCGAGACTTCGACCCACTCGGCGCGACGCACATCGCAAAACATCGTCTTGGCATCGCTGTTGGCTTTGCAAAAAGGGAAAAAAGCGTCGAATTGAGTCATCACGACCGCTGCCTCGTTGAGTCGGTCGAGGTCGGGTCGCTGCGGAAAAGGAAAGCGGTAAGCGGTGTCCTGCGTAAAGGGATTTTTTTCAAACTCCAGATGATATTCATACGCCCGATGAGTCGCCGAAAAGCGGGCGTGCATCTTCTCGGGCACGGGGTAGATTTTATAAACCGCAATATCGACGGGCAAAAACTTATTCAGCCTCGGCACAAAACCCGGCGGCAGCACCGCCTCGGTCTCGAAGTGCGCCGTGTATTGCCTGGCGTGCACCCCCGTATCGGTGCGCCCGCAGCCGATAATGTGAATTTTGTCTCGCAGAATAACGGACAATGCCTCTTCCAGTGTCTGTTGCACGGAAGAGGCATTGGGTTGGATTTGCCAGCCGCAGTAGTTCGTACCGTTGTAGGCAAGTTCGATGAAATATCGCATGTATTCAGGTCAGCATTTGATTAAAGCCTCGCGCTCCGGTCCCACGGAAATCATGGTAATCGGCGTTTCCAACTCTTTTTCCAACTCAATGATGTAGTCTTTAGCCGTCTGCGGCATGCCGTCAAAGCCCTTCTCGGCGGGCACATCCTGCTGCCACGCGGTGTAGGTTCGGTAAACGGGTTCGATACCGTCCATACAGAGGTCGTAAGGCAAATTGCGGCTTTCCTCGCCGTTCACGTTATACGCCGTCGCGGCTTTGATTTCCGCAAATTTGTTGAGTACGTCGATTTTGGTCAGCACCAACTGCGTCACGCCGTTGAGCATTATCGTGTAGCGCAACTGCGGCAAATCAATCCAACCGCAGCGACGCGGACGGCCGGTAGTCGCACCGAATTCCGCACCTTCCTTACGCAAAAACTCGCCGTCTGCATCAAATAACTCCGTCGGAAACGGACCGCCGCCCACACGCGTACAGTACGCCTTGGTGATGCCGATGACCTCGCCGATTTTCGAAGGCGCAATGCCCAAACCGTTGCAGACACCCGCCGTCACGGTATTTGACGAAGTCACAAAAGGGTACGTTCCGAAGTCGATATCCAACATCGAACCCTGTGCGCCTTCCGCCAGTACGCGCTTGCCGGCTTTCATTTGGTCATTCAACCAATACTCGCCGTCCACCGCTTTGAGCGCGCGCAAAGTCTTCAGGGAGTCGAACCATTTTTTCTCTTCGCCCGCCAAATCAAAGTCCACGTCCGGATATTGCTTGAGCAGACCGAGGTGTTTTTCCTTGAGCGCGTCGTATTTTTCCTGAAAGTCCGGCAAGTCGATGTCACCTACACGCAGACCGTTGCGCCCGGTTTTGTCCATGTAAGTCGGGCCGATACCTTTCAGAGTAGAGCCGATTTTTTCTTTGCCCTTTGCCGCTTCGCTTGCCGCGTCGAGGTAGCGGTGCGTCGGCAGGATGAGGTGCGCCTTACGCGCGACCAGCAGGCGGTCTTTATAGTCGATATTATTTGCTTCCAGACCTTTGATTTCGCGCTCCAGCGTCACGGGGTCGATGACCACACCGTTGCCGATGAGATTGAGCAAATCGGAGCGAAAAATACCGGAAGGCACGGTGTGCAGGACAAATTTTTTGCCGTCGAATTTGAGCGTGTGTCCCGCATTCGGACCACCCTGAAACCGGGCTACGATGTCGTAATTCGGTGCTAAATAATCGACGATTTTTCCTTTACCTTCGTCTCCCCACTGGAGACCCAAAATTACATCTACTTTCATTTATGGTTGATTAATTTCGTTGTTAGTCAAGCAAAACGGAGACATCCGGGCGATTATTCAAGCAAAAAAACCTAACGGCTACAAAGCACCGTTAGGTTTTTTCGACCTGCCCGAGATATTTTCAAACGAACGGGAAATATTTTCATGTTTTGCTGATTGCGCACAAAATTAGATAAAGTTACAGTAAAGTAAGGTGTTTTTGGTAAAGTTATTGAGAAGTTTTTTTGGGGGAGAAATTCGTAATGAAGCCATCCCGACCGACCCCGGGGTTAATTGGTTCTGTTTTTTTTCGACACGCCAAAATTGTTTTAGACAGGATTAGAGGATTTGTATGATTTTTTTCTTTTTTGGATTTTTTCGGATGCGTTTTACTTCGTAAAACAAGATTTTCTGCTCCGATAAAACGAATAAATTCCTTTAAATTTAGAAGTAACCGGCTCCGTCAAATCGGAGATAAGGGGGTTGAAGACGAAACAAAAATCCTAAAAATCCCGTCAATCCTGTCTAAGAAAATCCTATCCTAAAATCCCCGCTAAAAATAAAAGACCGGTATCAAAACCGTCGCCAACCCCCACACTATCAAAGTCAAAATACCGCCGACTATCATAAAGTCACGGAATTTATAATTACCCGGACTGAAAATCAGAGTATTTGTTTGATAACCGATGGGAGTAAAAAAGCTCATATTCGCCGCAAACATCACCGCGAGCAGGAAAGGCTGCGGTGATAAATTCAACTGCAAAGCAATCGAAATTGCAATCGGTGCCAACAAAATTGCCGTCGCATTATTGGAAATAAAACCGCTCATCAAACAGGTAATGCCGAATATCGCCGCGATAAAAAGCCTCGGCTCGGCATCGCCGACTACATCGACAAAAAGGTTAGCGAGGTATTGATCGGCACCCGTGTTGTGCATCGCCGAACCCAGCGGTATCATACCCGCCAGCAGGAAAATAATACTCCAATCTATTTCTCGATAAGCCGTTTTCAAATCGATACACCGCGTCAGCATCATCAGTGCCGCACCCGCCAAAGAGCTGACCATAATCGGCAGAAAACCGAAAGCGGACACTAAAATGACCCCAATCAGAATACAAATTGCAAGATAACGTTTGTCCGTTTTTTGATTGTATTCCGTATGCTCTTCCAAGACCACAAAATCGGGTGATTGGTAGAAGCGTTTAAAGTCGCCCTTGCGCACCTGCATCAGCAAGATGTCGCCGACTTCGATTCGCACTTTGCGCAGTTGCTCGTTGACGAGGTTTTTGCCTTGTCTGACCGCCAAAGGCATCGCCGAGTAGTTTTGCTTGATGTTGATTTTACTCAACAGCTTTCCGATTAACTTACTGTTCGGTCCCACCATCGCTTCACACAAGATAAAATCCGTATCACTCAACTGTTCATCGCCTTTGCCTTCATGATTAATCAAAGACAAATCTTTGTTGCTGAAAATATTTTGCAAATGCTCTAATTCCGACTTGACCAACAGTAAATCCCCTTCGCTGAACTCCTCGTTTTCCGCCGCAAAACGCGGTCGCTTGACATTATGACGCACCTCCAAAAGGTCTAAATCCGACTCTTTACTAAACAAACTTTCTTCCACCCGCTGCCCGATGAGCGACGAATTTTCGGGAATACGCAACACTATCAAGTACTTTTTAATGCGGTAACTTTCCGTCAGTTCGTTCTTTTTGCGGCGGTCGGTCAACAAGTGTCTTCCGACAAAAATCATATACAACAAAGCCGCAACAAAAAATATAACTCCCACGTTGGTAAACTCGAAAAGACCGAAAGGCTCGACCCCGAAATCTTTGGCGATACCGTTGACAATCAGGTTGGTAGATGTGCCCATCAAACTGCACGAACCGCCCAAAATCGCGGCAAAAGACAGCGGCATCAAAAACTTGGAAAGCGGTAACTCCAGCCGCCGACTGAGCTGCACCAAAATGCGCAAAAACACAATGACTACCGCCGTCGTGCTGATGAATGCCGAAACGGTCGCCGTGATAATCATCAAAATACTGATTGACTGCCATTGCGGGCGCAGCAGCAGCGGCTCCAATCGCTTGCCGAGTTGCGTGACGGCACCGCTTTGCTCCAGCCCGACTCCAATCAGCATCAGTGCCAAAATCGTCACCGTCGCTTGATTGGCAAAGCCCATAATGCCCTGCTGCGGCGTCACCAAACCGGTGACCATCAGCACGACCATCAGCGAAAACGCAATGACGTCGATGCTGAGTTTTTCGGAGATAAACAGCAGAATCAGCACGGCGATAATACCGTAAACTGCCATGATTTCGGTTGTCATATCGGGTGTTTGGTGAGTTTATACTTTCGTAAAAAGTACAACACAAAACAAGGTCATTTTGCTCGCAAACGCAGAAAGTTTTTTATCTCGGTCGCGGCATCTTCCGCTAAATCTCTGCTGAAAATGTGCAAAACGGTACGAGCGCGGTCGACAAATTTCAGGGCAGAAACCGACTCCGTGAATTGCGGATTTTGCGGATAAATCAAACCGACGGAAACTTTCCTGCCGTCGTTTTCATAAATTTTTGCGTAGCTGAAAATCTGATACAAATCCGCCCGCGCAATGCCGAAATCGAGCTTTTCGCGGTCGATAATTTTCCATTTCGTATCCAAAATTATTACCTCTTCCTCACTGCGCAGCACAATATCCGGCTGCAAACCAAACAGCGTTTTTTCGCCCCCGCTTTCCAATAAAACCCGACTGCGGTCTTGGGTAATGACCTCGAAATTTTCGGCAAAAAGCGCGAATTGTTCCGCCGTACAGCGTTCAAAAAGTCGGGCGAGGTCGAAAAGTAAAGCAATCCCCCGCACGCGACCGGGTGCGGGCGCGAGACTGCCGTCCGCCAAAAATATCCGCGCCCAACCCAGCGCAAAACGGTAGCCGGCGTACAGTCGATTTTGGGTGTCGGCATATTGAAAATCCGTTGGAATATTCACGCTGCGCGGCACAGCGGCAAAGACGGTTTGCAGTTGCCGCAGCTTGTTCCGATTTTGGTAAGAGTCGGTGCGCGGCAGCAAAAAATCTATTGCGGTTTTCAGCAACCGATTGTGTGGTATATCTCTTTGAAAACTGTCGGACTCGGTGTAAAACTTATCGGAAGCCGGCAAATTCGCCTGCAAGTGTTTGTGAAAAATGAGCTTCCCGCGCAGGTAAGGTTCGTTGGCTTCGCGCAACGTATAATCCTGCTGCAAACCGCCCTGCACCAACAACAAAACCGACTCGATAAAAGCGGAAATGAACACCTCCGCCAAAGTCAAATGCGCCGCCCGCAAATACGCCTCGCCGAGCTGTCGGTAAGGCGCGTCGGGCAAGGAACGCAGCATTTTCAAGACGATGCGACGTACTTTTGTCACTTCCTCCGCCGCATTTTCCGCCTCGGCAAAATAGATTTTCGGTAAAATTTCGAGCACCGTCCCGTCCGGCGTTTCGATGACGCCCGTGTAGCCGCCCGCCTGTAAAAACTCCGTGCCTTTTACTCTGCTGCTGCGAAAAATTTCCTTGCCGGTCAGCGTGTCTTTCAGGTCTTGCAAAAAGTCGAAAGCGGCGGCGGGCAGGGTGAGGTTTTCCGGCGCAAGGTCGTTGTTGTCGGCGCGATAGATTTTTTGGTATTCGCGAATGAGGTAGTAAGGCATGTTCTTGTAGGTGAGAGGTTATGAAGGAGAGAGGTGAGAGGCGGTAAGCTCTTCGCTCGTCATTCTCCGCTTTTCATAATCGCAGAGAATGCTTCGGGCGGAAAGTCTCGGTAGCGTTCTTCGGCTAAAGCCGGGTGCAAAAAGTACGTCTTCTTTTCTTCGCCGAAGCGGACTTCCTCGCCGAATAAAGCTTTGCTTGTCAGCGATTTATTTTGCTGAATGAAGCGGTGTTCCTCCGCCTTGCCGCCTTTCGGGTTGTCGGCTAAAACGAGGCGGATTTTGTCGGTGTCACCGTAAAAATATTCGCGAAGCAGCGGGATAATTTTGTTGCGAAAGAGGCGACAAAGGTCGGCGTAGCTTTTGATTTCAACAAAGTAAGCGTGACCGACGGTATGGTCGCGGTCGTAGAGGTGTGCGATGCGGGCGTTGAGTCCGGACAGCAGCCGACCGAGGTGTACGCCGGCGATTTCGCGGTCGAGGGCGGGCAGCGTCGGGTCGGGCAGCATTTCGATAAACTCGAAGCGGCGGCGCAGCGCATTGTCGGGCAGCGCGGCGGAACGGTCGGCGGTATTCATGGTACCGAAGAGGTAAATATTTTGCGGCACCGAAAATTTTTCTTTGCTGTACGGCAGCGTGACGCAGAGTTCGTTGGCGGCACCGGCGCGTTTGTCGGGTTCGAGCAGGGTGATGAGTTCGCCGAAGATTTTGGAGAGATTACCGCGATTGATTTCATCGACGAAGAGCGCGAAATCTTCCTGCGGATTTTGCTCGGCGCGCTTCACCAGGCGGCGAAAAATGCCGGGTTCGATGCGGTACCGGATGTCGCCGTTGTCGGTTTCGGTGTCGAGTACGGGTTTGAGTCCTTCGACAAATTCTTCGTAGCTGTACGATTGGTGAAAGGTGATAAACTCGTAGCGGCGGTCTTCGCGGCGCACGGGTTGATAATTTTTGAAAGAGTACAAAACCTCGGCGAGGTCGGGCATGGCTTGGTTGGCGGTTTCGTGGTCGATGGCCCAGGTCGCTTTTTCGTTTTTCCAGAAGTAAAGCGGTTCGCTGCGTTTGGTTTTGTCGTAGCGCACATTGGGACAGCGCAGGTCGGTGTGCTTTTGCAGGTGGTACCAAATCGTGCTTTTCGGTCGCTTGTTTTCGGAATGCGTAATTTTCGCCTGCACCAGCGGATGAGCAAATATTTGTTGCACCTTCGCCTCGGCTAAGTCGATGAGTACCAAGGTGATAACTTCCAGCCAAGTCAGATTTTCGGTCAGTTGTTTCGCAAATTGTTCAGGGGTCAAAATGGCTTTTTCGCCGGTAAAAATCGGCATCAGTTCTTTGCGCAATCGGTAAGTTTTTCCGGTACCGGGCGGCCCGTAGAAGATGGTATTTTTGGCATAGGGAACGGTGCGGAAATCTCTTTCCTTAGGGATGGTTTGGGTGTTTTTATGGATGTAATTATTACTCATAGCACTGTGCCGGTTGGTAGATGATGGTTGGTAGTTGATGGGAGGGCGGAACACGTTTTTGAAAATCGTAGTAAGAATTACTTCATCGTTCTCTGCAAATTTTCACTTCTGCCCGTTTTGCTCTCTGACGGAAAGCAAATTAACCGACCGCTTTGAGACCTTCTTTCATCATTCGATACAATCCTCGGCGGTTTTCGTGCATAATTTGGGAGTCAAAGGTAAACTTTGCCTGCCTGACAAAGCCCGCTTTTTTGTAAAATTTCAGAGCCTGTTCCTGCGTATCCATGACTTCCAACCACAGCGGTCGCCCGTCCGCCGCACAAAATTTTTCTTCCGTATATTTTAAAATTTCACTGCCGACGCCTTTCCCCTGCACGCTTTGTGCTAAATAAATGCGCTGCAACATTGTCATCGGTATATGCAAAAAAGGCGGCATCGGTTCATTTTCCAAGACTTTTAATATGCCGACGGTCTCGCCCGCGTATTTGACAAAAGCATAAAAGCAGTTAGCCTGCGCAAGTTCGCGTTCTAAATTTTCTTCGGAATACAGTTTTTCCAAGTAGCTTTTTCCGCCGTCTTTCCAAAAATGAGCGTAGGCGGGCGGGTAAATTTTCTGCATTAAATCCCACAAAATGCTATGGTCAGATAGCAGAATTTTTTGAAAGGTCAGCATAGCAAAGTCAATTAAAAAACAGAAAAAATACTTCGCAAAAAGAAAAAGAAATTCAATGCAAACCACCGGCTTTCATAAAAAATTCCTTGCCGTCTGTCAACCATCAACTACCAACCACCACCCAATCAAAATACTTTTTCATACAACTCCGTCTCCCGCGTCCGCCCCACATCGCTGCGACTTTCCAAGATTTCAAAAACATTATTGCTGATGGTTTTGGCAATATCGCCCGTCGGCAGGTCATTGCAGTTCAGCGCAAACGGGTCTTCGATTTCCTCGCCCATCAACTCGACACCGAGCAAAGCAAAGGTCAAAAACATTGCCAGCAAAATGGTGATATGCCCAAAGGTCGTCACCAAAGCAAAGGGCAGCAAGACGCAGTACACGGTAACATAAATTTTCAAAAAGACATTGTAAGAGAAAGGAATCGGCGTCTTTTTGATGCGCTCGCAGGCACCCAAAATATCGAGCAGAGCTTGGTGTTGTGCCTTGATGTTGATGTAGTCGCCGAGGCTGATTTCTTCGTTGCGATGCGCGGCTGCCAACTCTTCAAAGAGGCGCAAAGCAATATAATTCGGGATGTGAACCTTCTTTTTGTAGTCCGTGATTTCGTCTTCGCGCAGGTAAATGAGGTCTTCCAATTTCACGCCTTGGCGCAAATGCTCGACGAGTGCGAGACAAAAGTTCGAGATATATTTTGCAAAAAAGCGGCGGGTTTTCGCGTCTTCTTTCGGAAACATTGCGTGCACGTAAATCGCAAAATTGCGGCTGTGATTGACGAGCGCGCCCCACTGTTTGCGTCCTTCCCACCAGCGGTCGTAGGCGGTATTCGTGCGAAAAACCAATAAAATACTCAGGATGACCCCGAGCAGCGAAAACGCCTGTGTGTTCAGCCCCATGTAGCCTTCCCATCCAAAATACAGCACTGCCTCGACGACGACGGCAGAGAAAATACCGATGAAAAGTACCCAACGCATAATGCGCACCATCGTCCAGGATTTAGCGAGGTGCTGCATGTCGCCGAACCAGTTGTCGTTTGCTTTGTAGTTAATCATTTTTTGAGATGTTAGATTTTAGACTTTAGATGTCAGACTGCTTTGAGTACAATTTTGCTCTTGAAAAGTTTTGTTGAGGAGAGAGGGGAGAGGAGAGAGCCGGTTCGCGTTAATTTGAACTTTTTCGTTTTTACTTTAGAAAATTTCCGCCGACTTTCTTTCTGTAAAAAGCACGAAAGCAAATACCAAAATTTCATTTCAGTAACGAAGCAGTACTCCTCTCCCCTCTCCCCTCAAATTACCGCACCTCCAATCCTTCTCCAAAACCTTCATCCGACTGCACAAAACTCAACTTTCCTTCCTTATTTTCCGCCATCAAAATCATGCCTTCACTGAGGACGCCGCGCATCTTACGCGGAGCGAGATTGAGCAACACCGCGACTTGTTGACCGACCACTTCTTCAGGCTTAAATTGCAGCGCGATACCCGACACGACGGTGCGCGTTTGACCGCCTAAATCGACGGTTAATTTCAATAATTTATCCGCTTTTTTAATCGGTTCGGCGGCGGTGATTTTTCCCGTGCGGATGTCGAGTTTAGTAAAGTCTTCAAAGGAAATTTCGGGCTTGACGGGTTTGAATTTTGCGGCTTCTTCGGCTGCTTTTTGTGCCAAGATTGCTACCAATTTCTCCTTTTGCCGTTCGATGATTTGCTTGCGGCTGTCGTCTTTGCGGTCGTTGATTTGCGCGAAAAGCAATTCGGGCTTATTCACGCTGTGACCCGCGTCGATTAAAGGTTTGCCCGCCCCGAGGTTTTCGAGAATGTCGTTTAAATCTCCGTTTTGTAAAGCCGGCAGATTGAGCAAATTGCGGATTTTTTCGGAAGTAAACGGAATGAACGGCGCACACAAAGCGGACAGCAGCGTAACGACTTGCAGACTCACGTACATGCACTCGGCAATCTCTTCGCTGTCGGGATTTTCTTTGTAAATTTTCCACGGCGAAACGTCCTGCAAGTAAGTATTTCCCCACGAGGAAATTTCCATCAGGCGATTGACGGCTTGCTTAAAATCAAACAGCTCGATGCGCTTCGCCAGACTCGCCGTGAGGTGCAAAATATCGGCGTATTTTTCCGTCAAATCAACGTCGCTTGCGGGCACTTTTCCGTCGAAATATTTGTGCGTCAACACCAAGATGCGGTTGAGGTAATTTCCCAAATTTCCGACCAATTCCTTATCGTGAAATTCAACAAATTCATCCCATTTAAAATCCGCGTCCCGATTTTCGGGCATGTTGCGCGTCAAGGCGTAGCGCAGCGCATCCTCTTTATTCGGAAAGTCTTTGAACTCTTCCAAATACTCGTGCTGCTCGATGCCCCAGCCGCGTGATTTGGAAAATTTATCGCCTTCAAAATTTAAAAATTGATTGGCGGGTACGTTGGTCGGTAATTTGAAATCACCGTAGGCTTTCAGCATCGCCGGGAAAATAATGCAGTGAAAAACGATGTTGTCTTTGCCGATAAAATGAATGAGTTCAGCATCGTCACCTTTCCAATAATCCTCCCAATTCTTGCCGTTTTGCTCCGCCCAGGCTTTCGTCGCCGAGATGTAACCGATGGGCGCATCAAACCACACGTAGAGGACTTTGCCGTCGGCTTGCGGCAACGGCACTTTTATTCCCCAATCCAAATCCCGCGTAATCGCACGCGGCAGCAGCCCTTCTTCGGCATCCAGCCACGACTTGCACTGACCGACGACATGATTTTTCCAAGCCTTCGGGTCGTGGTGCGGTTCGCCGTCGAGCGTGCCGTTTTCAATCCATTCTTTCAGCCACTTTTCGTGTTTTTTCAAATCAAAATACCAGTGCGTCGTCTCTTTTTTTTCAGGTTTATTGCCGCTCAAAGTCGAAACCGGCTCGATTAACTCCTCGGGCGAGAGTGTGCTGCCGCAGTTTTCGCACTGGTCGCCGTAAGCCTCCTCGTAGCCGCAGGTCGGGCAGATACCTTTGATAAAACGGTCGGCGAGAAATTGATTATACTCGGCGTCGTAATACTGCTCGTTGGTTTTTTCGATAAATTGGTCGCCCCGTTCGTACAGTTTCGTGAAAAATTCCCGCGCTGTCTCGTGGTGAATTTCGGCACTCGTGCGGTGGTACATGTCAAAAGAAATCCCGAATTGCTCAAAGGTATTTTTATTCAGCGCATGGTATTTTTCGATAATATCCTGCGGGGTGATGCCCTCTTTTTTCGCCCGAATGGTAATCGCCGCCCCGTGTTCGTCCGAACCGCAGACCCAGACCACGTCTTCGCCGCGCAGACGCAGGTAGCGCACGTATATATCAGCGGGCAAATAGGCACCGGCAAGGTGACCGAGGTGCAGGGCACCGTTGGCGTAAGGCAGAGCGGAAGTAACGAGTTTTTTCGACATAAGGCTGTGTTTTTATTTTGCCGCGAAGATACAGTTTTTGGTAAAATAAGGGTGTCGGCTATATAGATTCGCGGATTTAGCGGATGGGGCGGATTTGGGCGGATTTTTGTTTTGAGAGCCGTGACGGATGCCCCCGACCCCGGAGCGGGGAGTATCTGTTTTCAAAACTAAAATTCGTTTTGGATTTGAATTCGTCTTTGAAAAAAGGGGAAACCTGATTTTTGTGTCTTTTCAAGATGAGAGAACCGGAATATTTAAAGATTAACCAACAAATTTATGCGCGGAGAAAGTTCCCCGCTCCGGGGTTAGGGGTTTGAGAGCCGTACTGAATGCCCCCCGACCCCCGGAGCGGGGGAGTATCTATCTTTGAAACTAAAATTCGTTTTGAATTTAGATGCGTTTTCAGAAAAGGTTAAACCTGACTTTCGTGTTTTTTCAAGATGAGAGAACCGAAGAAATCAAAAATTAACCAACAAACTCAAGCCCGGAGAAAGTTCCCCGCTCCGG
>JAHDCG010000010.1:27326-29548 GCA_020629965.1 Saprospiraceae bacterium
AAGAAATCAAAAATTAACCAACAAACTCAAGCCCGGAGAAAGTTCCCCGCTCCGGCCTGTCCCGTACTTCTGTCGGGAGGTTAGAGGTTTGAGAGCCGTAATGGATGCCCCCCGACCCCCGGAGCGGGGGAGTATCTATCTTTGAAACTAAAATTCGTTTTGAATTTAGATGCGTTTTCAGAAAAGGTTAAACCTGACTTTCGTGTTTTTTCAAGATGAGAGAACCGAAGAAATCAAAAATTAACCAACAAACTCAAGCCCGGAGAAAGTTCCCCGCTCCGGGGTTAGGGGCTGAAGACACATAGCAAAATATCCGCTTCAATCCGCCTTATCCGCTAAATCCGCGAATCAATTTTCCAAAAAACCGAACAAAAACCTCCCCCCGTTACCTTATCTTTACGGTCATTTCTGCTATGAAGATAAAAACTAAAATACAAGTCGCCCTGTTCATCGTCTTTACGAGCATTGCCGTATTGGGGGCGATTAACGGGTTTTACCTCGACCGCATCGCCAAAAAATCGGCGACGATGATGCGGGAAAATTACCGCTCGCTCAACTATACCCACGAAATGTCTTTGGCACTCGAGGATGTAACCTCCGCCATCAATCTGCGCGAAACATCCGCCCTTTTTAAGCGCACCAAACTGCGCGAAGCCTTCGATAAATTCGAGCGGTACATGGCACTGCAAGACCAAAGTATCGCCGACGAAGAAGAGAAAGAACTCACCATACAACTGCGCGAAGCCTTTGCCGTTTTTCGGGAACAAACGGAGGCGGATTTGCGACAAGACGGCAAACTCGACATCTCCGCTTACATGCAATCCCTTAACATCCGCGACCTGCTCAACAAGGTCTATGCGCGCAACGAAGAAATTATTTTGCGGACGACCGAGCAGGCGAATTTGATGATAAATCGCGTCAATCTTTACGTCATTCTTTTCGGCTTTTTTATCTTCACTGCAGCGCTTGCGGCGATGTTTTATCTGCCCGATATTTTTGCGCGACCTGTGCGCCGCCTGACCGAAAGTATGCAGCGTGTCGCCGAGCGCGAATACAGCGAGCGACTGTCTATCGACTCCAACGATGAGTTTGGGGACATGGCGCGTTCGTTTAACATTATGACCGAAAAACTGGAGGAGTACGAAGCGTATAATTTAGAGAAATTAATGTCGGAAAAGCAGCGCATCGAGACGCTCATTTCGCGCATGAAAGCGGCGATTGTCGGCATAGATAAAGACTGTACGGTGCTGTTTGCCAATCCGGTAGCCGAGCGACTGCTCGGGATGCGGGAGTCGGAGGTGCGCGGCAAAAAATTGGATGATGTGGACAATTCTTTTCTGCACGATATGACCTGCGAACTGAAAGAAAATACGGTGTCGGAAAGCAACTCTTACCCCGACTTGAAAGTCGAAAAAAACGGGCAAACCCTCTTTTTCAGCAAAGACATTTTGAGCGTAAAAGTACCCGGCGAAAACGGCGCGGCGGAGGCGGATTACGGTTGGGTCATCGTCTTAAAAAACATCACCAAACTCGCGCAGGAAAACATTGCCAAAACCAACTTCATGGCGCGTCTGTCGCATGAACTGAAAACGCCGCTCGCCGCCATCGGCATGAGTACCGACCTGCTGCGCGACGAAAGAATCGGCGAGGTCAACGAAGAGCAAAGCGAACTCGCCGACACCATCAAACAAAACACCTCGCGCATGCTCACCATGGTCAACGAACTCATCGACATGGCGAAAATCGAGACGGGAAATATCAAGCTCGATTACAAAAAAACCGCCCCCGAAGAGGTGGTAAAATACGCCCTGCGCTCGGTCAAGACTTTCCTTAAAGAAAAGAACATTAAGGTCGTCAAAACCATCGAAAACGACCTGCCTCTCATGGAAATCGACCCGCAGCGCACGGGCGACGTCCTCGTCAATTACCTCACCAATGCCATCCGTTACTCCCCGAAAAACAGCAAGTTAGAAATCCACGTCGCAAGTTTCGTAGATGTCATTTCTTTCTCCGTCAAAGACTACGGTAAAGGCATCGAGAAGAAAGAATTGGTCAAGGTTTTTCAAAAATTTACGCGCAGCAAAGACGATAACACGAAAGGAACGGGCTTGGGCTTAGCGATTTCCAAAGAATTTATCGAAGCACAGGGCGGCACGGTATGGGCGGAAAGCTCGCCGGGAGAAGGGAGTGTTTTCGGGTTTCACCTCCCCGTTACGCAGTAG
>JAHDCG010000010.1:29648-79700 GCA_020629965.1 Saprospiraceae bacterium
AATCAGTGCGGCAACAACCCAAACGACTCCAACCATTCTAACAAAATAAAACCTTTTCACACCATGTATCGCAAAGTAAAAATAGACACCGGAACCATGATTGTTTCGGCTTTGGTAATGATATTATTTTTCGTCGGCATGTTTTACCTCGTCGGCGGCATCATGAAAGTATTGACGTGGGCGGCTCCCGCCTTGTTGATTCTCGCCCTCATTTTCGACTATAAAACCGTGCTCAATTACGGGAAATGGCTCATCGACCTTACCAAGCGCAACCCGCTCATGGGCATCGGGGCGATTGCTTTGAGCGTGCTCGCCTATCCTTTAGTGTTCACTTATCTGTTGGCGCGGGCTTATTTGTCAAAGAAAATTAAGAAAATGCAGAGTGATTATGAGACGCGACAGCAAGGTGAGTTTGCCGATTTTGAAGTCATCGACGAAAAACCGCTGCGTATCGACCTGCCGCCGCGTCGCCCGGAAGCACCGCCGAAAGAACGCGGGAATGATTATGATGAGATGTTTAAGTGATTTGAGATGTTAGATGTTAGACTTTAGATTTTAGACTCCGCTTTAACTTTGACTTTGGCTTTTGCAGAAAATACGAATGTGCAACTCGGTTTGCGCGTTCGTATTTTTTTGGGGGCAGAACATAAACTCTTGCTCGTTCGTTTTTAAAAGGCAGCGATTTTGTCTGCTTAAAACACGAAATGCCGTGCGCTCGGTATGCAAGAAAAAAACTCCGTAAATACTTCGATTTTTGGTCGCATCCTGCGGTTTTTTGCCGTCGTCGTGCTGTTGCTTTTGGCGGCGGCGGGCGGTCTGTATTACTTTTCTTCGGCGCAAAGCAAAGACCGCATTCCGGCGGCTATTCTCGATTATGCGGTACAGGATTTGGGTATCGACTTAGGTTTTACTTCATATCGGGCGAGCAACGCCGACGATTTTCCTTACGTGATTTTTGAAATCGACGGGCTGTATGTCAAGGGCACCGCCGAAGATGATGCCGCCGAAAGACTGCTGAACGTCGAGCGGGTGCGCTTCAAAGTATCTCCGTGGGAAGTGCTGACCGACAAGGTACAGCTACGGGATATTTTTATCGAAGGAGCCAAAATTCGCTTTTTTAAAGACAGCACGGGTTTGAATAATGCAGATTTTAAAGAGTTTTTCGATGCTTCGGCAGGTAAACCCAAGAAGACGCGTAACAGTCTTTTCTTTAATGAAGTTACCGCCCGCGATGTGGATTTTGCTTTTGTCGATGCGCAAAAAGGACAGCGTTTTGCGGGAAAATTTTCGCATCTGGATTTAAAAAATGAAACGCAGGGCACGGACGTTTTGCTGAATGCCGTCGCCGATGTGCATTTTGAGGGATTAACTTTCAGAGAAAAAAACGGGGCATTTTTGGAGGATAAAAAGGCGCAACTAAACCTGAATTTTGCGCTGCAAACCGACTCTATTCGCATGTACGATTCGGCTCTGCTGACTAACGGTGATACTTTACAATTGTCGGGAAATTTTTCGCGCGGCATTACTTCCGATTTTAGCCTGTCGGTGTTGAGTCGCGGTATTTTGTTGGAAAATGCGCGAGCACTTTTGAGCGATGATTTGCAAATGAAACTCGCACCTTTTGCGGTGAAAAAACCGATTGCCGCCCGCTTTCGGGTGCGCAAAAAGGCAACCGTCGGTGAGAAGCCGCGGATGCGCGCGGATTTTCGGACACTCGACACAGATTTTAAATTTAATGCGGTCGATGTGTCGGACATGTCGCTCGTCGGAGTCTGGATAAGCGACTGCCAAACCCCGCCCGGTGAGGAGGTACGGCGCGGCGAAGACTGTCTGCGCGTCCGGCGCGTGACGGGCAATTTATTCGATGCGCACCCCGTCGATTTGAGCGGCGAAATTCGGAATTTTAAAACGCTCGAACTCAGCGCAAAAGGTACGGCAACAATGGATTTGCCCGCTTTGCAGCCGTATTTGGAAAAGACAATTTGGGAACTGAAGGCCGGCAAAGCGGACGTCGAAATCGACTACACCGGCAATTTTTCGGAGATACTGAAAAGCAAATTTCGGCAGCGCAAAGGACTGACGGCGCAGGTAAAAATCCGCAATGCGCGGGCGGAGGCTTACGATATCCCTTTGGAAAATATCAACGGAAATGTGGGGCTGACGGCTCTGCGGGCAAACACCTCAGACTTTACTTTTTCTTACAAAAATACGCCGCTGCGGCTGCGCGGTTCGATGCAAAATGTTCTGCGGTACTTGTTTGAAGCGGATGTGGTTTTACAGTCCGATTTGGAGCTTTACGCGCGGGAAGTCGATGTAGAAAAGTTCACTTCCGAGACTTACAACAGCAGCGACAAAACACTCAGCCTTAGCCTTTTAGACGAGCAGGTTGCAAAAATTTCCGATGCCGTTACCGAAATTATTACGGGAAAAGCAGCCGTCGAAATCGACCGTGCTTTCTACCGCACGACGGAGGCAAAAAACACAAATTTCACTCTCGAATGGCGAGATACAAACAGCGCAAAATTTAGTCCGCAAAAGCCTTTTTTCGCTCTTAAAAACTTCCGCACGACAGTTGCCGACTCGCTGCAATTACAAATGAATGCCCGCGCTTTTTCCGCCGACAATCCGCGCATCGAAGCCGATATTGCCTTGCAATCTCCTTTCTCCGCCCTGCCGCCGGCATTTTTAAATGAGAAAATAAAATTTGAAAAAGGCGCAACGGAAATCAATGCCGCCGCCGAGTTTTTACTCGCCGATTTAGAAAATTTAAACGCCGAAAATCTCGAACTCAGCGGCAATTTAAAAATCAAAAACACCGCGATTTATCTGCCCGAAAGCGAAGTGCGCCTCAGCGGTCTCAATTCCGAAATTTCTTACACCGAAGACAGCATTTCTCTGCAGCCCCTGCGCGGAAAAGTCCTCGGCAATCGCGCCGTCGTGACGGGTACGGTAGCGAACTATTTATCGTATTTCGACAACGGAAAAAAGAAAACGAAAAGCGATTTAAAAATTAAAATTCCGCGTTTTTCCGCCAAAAAACTAACGGGCGCAAACACCGACGAAGCCTTTGCCGCTAAGACTTTTTTCGCCGACCTCCTCCCCTTCTTTCGCAAAATGCGCGGTACGGCAGACATTGAAATCGCAGACTTTGCCGTACAGGATTTTCCGCTGAAAAACCTTTCTTTTTCACTCGCCGCCAAAAAGGATAATGCCGGAAAAATCAACTTGGAAATGAGTGATATTTCCGCCCTGCTTTTCGACGATGCGCCGCTGTTGGCAGACGTAAAAATCATCGACCTCGCCGACCCGCTGCTGACCGTTAATCTGGAAACTAAAATGGCGGTCGAGGACTTTAGTCGCTTGCTCAAAAACGATAATTTTCGACCCGAAGCGGGCACGACCGACCTCAAAATTACCTACGCGAATAAACTGCGCGACTCGCTTAACGTGCAGCATTATCTGCTCGACGGCGACCTCAACGGCAGGATTGAATTCAGCGAAGGGGCGGTCGCTTACCCCCCGCGCGGCTTGACTTTTGACCGGATGAACGGCTATGTGACCTATTCGCGCGACGCGGGTCTGCAAGTCAATTTCGACGACATGTTGTTCAATGAAAACACCGTCAGTATCGACGGTCGGGTACAGGATTTCTTCCCTTTCTTTTTTGAGGAAAACGAGGATTTTATTTTGGAAATGAATTTGCGCTCGCCGTTGATTGATTTCAAAAAATTCAGAACGCCGAAAGCGATTGCCGAAGAGCTGACCGAGGCGGAAATTGCGGAAGCGACCGCGACGGAAAACGTTATCGACCGCTTACTGGCGGAGGGAAAACTATCTTTAAACTTGCAGGCGGATAAGGTGGTTTACGTGGATTTTACGGGAGAAAATGTCGTCGGGCGCGCCGATATTACGGACAATGATGTGCGTCTCGACACTTTCAGAATGCAAACCGCCGACGGCACAATGGGTTTGAATGCGGTCATCAACAACATCGACAAAGACTTTCCGCTGATGATTTTGGATTTGGATTTTGCGGAAATTAACGCGCCGAAAGCCTTCCGAGGTTTTCAAAATTTCGGACAAACGACCCTGACCGACGAGAACCTAAAGGGCACTGTCGATGCCGAAATTGCCTTCTCGACGGTGCTCAATAACAACTACGAAGTGCAGTCCGAAACGATGCACGGTACGCTCGATTTGCACATCAGCGACGGCGAGTTTATCGACTTCAGCGGGCTTAATAATCTGGACGGTTTTTTATGGAAAAACCGTCGCCTCGACCACGTTTATTTTAGTGATTTGCAGGTTAAAATCGACGTCGAGGGGGAGGATTTGCACTTTGCACCGTTTACTTTCAACTCGACCGCCGCCCGCTTTACGATGGAAGGCACGTACACTTTCAGCGATGCGGACAGAACCGACCTCTACATCGAAGTGCCGCTCGGCAATATTTTTACGCGCTACGTGAACCGCGAAACGATACGCAAAAATTATAAAAAACGCGGCGGCATTCCGATTATCGTACACGTGACGGAGAAGCGGAAGGAGTTGGAATTCGGGTTTGGATTGTATCGGAAGGAGTAGGTTTTTTGTTTTAATTCCGAAAAGTCCTTTATCTTTGGAGAAAAAATTGAATATGCTTTCGGTACTTAATCAGTTTTTGTCGCAGCCTTTTTACTCTGTTGAAGAATATATTGCCTTTGAAGAGAAAACCGAGGTACGTCACGAATATCACAACGGAAAACTACGCCCTATGTCCGGAGGAAGTCGTCGCCACTCATCAATTATCGGTCAAATCACTTATTTGTTAATTAAAGAATTTATTGAGCAAAGTAATGACTGTGTTGCAATGCCAAATGATATGCGCGTTTTTGTGAAGAGCAGAAACAAGGGTTTATATCCGGATGTGGTCGTTTGTTGCGGTAAAGAAGAATACACATTTCCCGACCGAACCGACTTTGTGTCTAATCCTACGGCTCTCTTCGAGGTGTTGTCACCGAGTACGGAAGCGTATGATTTATCGGAAAAATTCGACATTTATCAGGAGTTGGACACTTTAAAAGAGTATGTAATTGTGCATCAATCACACTGTCACGTAGAAGTGAGGAGCTTGATAGATGCGGAAAAAAATTCTTGGAAACTCTCTTTTTATAAAAATCTGACCGATGTTGTTCGTTTAAATTCATTGGGAGTAGAACTGCCGCTTTCGGTAATTTATCGAAATATTATTTTTGATAAAGATGTTACGGATGATGAGGAAACTTTAATATAAAACGCCGGACTTTGAAAAGTTCCGGTTTGTAAGCGACTTAAACGAAACATTTTATAAAAAGCAATTATGCTGTTAGTACTCAATCAGTCTTTATCGCAACCTTTTTACTCTGTCGAAGAATATCTCGCTTTAGAGAAAAAAACAGGTATGCGCTATGAATATTACAACGGAAAACTACGCCCTATGCCCGGAGGTACACAACGACACAGTCAAATTGAAGTAAATCTGACAACTCAACTCCACTTGACTATCAGGGCAAATAAAAAACGGTGTAAGGTTTTTAGTAATGATTTGAAAATTGCGATGCCCGACTCCAAAAAATACCTGTATCCCGATGCGGTCGTTTGCTGCGGAGAAGCAGCTTACAATGTTTCTTCTAAAACGGGTTGGACTACTAATCCGTTGATAATTTTTGAGGTGCTGTCACGGAGTACGTCCTCTTATGATACCGGTGAAAAATTCGGTATTTATCAGCAATTGGAAAGTTTTAAAGAGTATGTCATCATCCATCAAACAAAGAAGTTAGTAGAAGTGCGCACTTTTAGTAAAGGTACTTCATGGTCGTTTGCTTTCTATAAAGAACCAAATGATATGATTAAACTGCAATCTTTAGGTATCGAGTTATCTTTAGAGGAAATCTATTATGACATTATAACTGATGAAGACGAGACGGATGAAGTCGTTGAAATTGACAGTTAAAACAAAACTCACATTTTCATCAATAAAATTACTCAACTCCGGATTTATTGTTCACCCCAAAAAACGAAATCTCAAACACAATCGCCACGCCGATAAACAACGGCACCATGAACAGATAGCCGAACGGCACATAAATGAAACCGTAAAACCAAGTCAAATAAAATTTCAAACCAATCATTAAGTACAGCCGAATGTCGGTTGTGAGTCGGTACTTTTTAATCAGAAAATAACCCGCCGCCAAAGCCGCCGCCGCCGCAAAAGAAACGATAGCGTGCGCCGCTCTCGCCGCGCTCATTTTATCCAAAGCCGTGCCCGGCGTATTGTTGTAAAACCAACCCGAAAAACTCAATCCCTGAAACAAATGATAGGGTTTTTCGCCGACCTGTTGCCACCCTTGTATGCTCCACTGACGAATAGCGGTCGTTTTATAGTACGCCAATCCGTCGGTCAAAATGCTCCAATCCTGCGCCAAAAAAGGAATAACGTACAGCAGCAAAACCCCGCCGATGCACCACAGCCCGAGCCGCAGCGTCTTTCGGAAGCCGTATTCTATCCAAAAAATAACGAGGGTCAGCGGCAACCAAAAGCTGAAAGCGTAGCGAGATAACAAACAACATACAATACCTAAAGCGAAAAACCACAGGCGATTTTTATTCATCAGCCCCAAACATAAAATCCAGTAGTAAGCAATCGGCAGCAACTCAACGGCGTGACCGAACACTTTGGGTTCATAATCAAAAAAGTAGCTGAGCAGCAGAAAAGGAAGACCGAGTTTCAGTAAAATCTCGGGCAGGGTTTGCGTATTGCGGCGCAGCAAAGTCCACATCCACACGGCAAGAACGAGCAGAAAACCCAGATAAGCCGTCCACCGGTAGTCGATGTGCAGCAACTCGGAAAAAGTGTAGGGCAGCCACATCATCGGAAAGTAAGTCGGCAGCACCGTCCACGTCTCGAAGACCATCGGCGTGTAAGGAAACTCACCCGCCAACATACGACGCACGTACAGTTCTAAATTAGGAATGATGTCGGACTGCTCGGGCGTAATCGGATAAGTCGCGTAAATCGGCAGCATTTTAGTCGCCCCCCAAGCCGCCAAACCGAGAAAAACAACCGCTGTAATAATTTTCCGCAGCGGAAAACGAAACGACCCGACGGGCAAAGTCAATGCGGAATCTTTGCGCAGATGATAAAACGCCCCCGCACAAAACAGCAGAGAATACAGCAGCCAATACGCCGGACTGCGGTATGCGCCGTATTGATTGCGCATTTCGGTCTGCAAAATTAACTCGCCGTACAGACCGATGCACATCGCCGCAAGGCTGAGAAAGAATAAGACTTTTTTCATGCTGCTTTTCGTTTTGCCGCAAAGGTAGAAAAAAGGTTGAAGTGTACGGGAATGAGAAAAGGTCAGACGGGGGCTGACCTTTTGCGTGCTATCGACTGCTACTGAAAAATTTACAAAGTATCATCAATTTCACCTTTACTCTCAATAATCGCTTTCAATTCTTTTTTGCTCGGCAAGACGGTTTGGTATTTACTCGCAAATATCTGTTTATTATCTTCCGGCAAAGTAATTTTCACGAGGGCGTTACTTTTGTCTTTACACAGTACGATGCCGATGGTTTTGTTTTCAAAATCTAATTTGACAAAGCGGTCATAGTAATTGACATACATCTGCATTTGTCCTAAATCCTGATGCGTCAACTTACCGATTTTCAAGTCGATAATCACAAAACATTGCAAAATTCGGTTGTAAAAAACCAAATCGACTCGGTAATGCTCTTCATCAAAAGTAAACCGAACCTGCCGCCCGACAAATGTGAACCCCTTACCCAATTCCAACAGAAAATGCTCTAATTTATCAATCAGACTTTGCTCCAAATCACTCTCACTGTATTTCTCTTCCTCAGGCAATCCGACAAATTCCAAAACATAAGGGTCTTTTAAAACATCTTCGGGCTTCTCGATTATCTGCCCTTTTTCCGCAAGTTCTTTTACACCTTTTTTGTCTCGACTCAATACCAAACGCTCATACAGTGCCGAATTATATTGACGTTTCAGTTCTTTCAAACTCCAACTGTTTTTTATCGCCTCTATTTCATAAAAATTTCTTTCCTCTCGGTTCTTAATTCTCATTAAAATCAAATAATGCGACCACCCCAAAGCGAAGTCCGAAGGCAAGCCGTCCGACTGTCGCATCAGCATTTTTTCAGACTCGCCGGAAAGTCTCTGCCCTTTTCGATATGCCAAATAAAACTGTCGCATTTGCTTGAGATTCGTCTCCGAAAAGCCCTTGCCGAACTCCCGCATCAATTTTTCCGAAACATTTTTGAGCGTTGTATCTCCGTAATCGTCTCGCTCTTTTCCCTTCTTTTCTTCCTCCGTAATAATTCTGCCGAGTTGAAAATAGGTGTTCACCATTTTGTGGTTAATCGACCGAACGACCGAGGTGCGCGCTTCTTGTAATATATCTCTCATTTTCAGAAAAAATTCTTGATTTTGTAATGACTCTTGCTCTTCGCTCATCGTATGCTGTTTTCGACAAAGTTATCATTTTTTAGCGATTGCCGCAGAAAACAAATTTTCTAAAAAAAAATACGGAGCACTTTGACAATGCTCCGTATCGGTTTTTTCTGTTTTTCAATTCTCACTTACAACGAACATCCTCCCTCAAACCCCGTCCCGTCATAAGTAAACTCCGTGTAGCCGCGCCCCGTAGGTGCATTCGCCTGAATGATTAAATCCGCCGTGCCGTTGCGTATCGGGCTGCAATATTCAAAGTTGTAATAGCTGTCGCCCTGGTCGATGACTAAGGTGCCGACCTCGTTAAAGACGCTGATTAAGCCGTCCAAATCCTGCGCCTGACGAAAGCCGTCCGCGCCGAATTTTTGCAGGTCGGCGGTGTTGATTTCCGAGCCGAGACCGATGGTAAAAAAACTGATAGCCGGGTCGGCATTATCGACGGCGGTGTAGGCTTCGTTGCGCAAATAACGCTGTGCGCGGTCTTTTCCGTCGGTAAAAAGCACGACGGCGGCGGCGGTGATAATGTCCGGTCCGACGCTGCCCATATTGTCTTCGGCTTCTTCCACAGTCTTGATGACGGCGCCGAATAAATCCGTCGAATTGTCGTTACTGATGTCGGCGTCGATGGAGTTGATACCGGCGATGAGAGCCTCCGCGTCGTCGGTCAGCGGCACGAGGGTATTCAATTCGTCTTCGCCGTCAAACCAATAAATCGCTGTACGAAAACCGCTGTCGAGGCTGTCGGGCATCACAACATTGACGAAGGAAAGCGCGGCTTGTTTCAACTCTTCGAGATTGTTATTGATGACGCTGCCGCTGAGGTCGAGTACCAAAGAGGTCGTGTAATTAAAACGCTGCGGCGAGTTAAAAATGCGGCGGTCGGCCTCATCGGCGGAGACAATGAGTTTGCAGTTGTCGTTCAGCCCCTGCTCGTAAAACTCAAAATCGGACTCGGTCAGGCGCGGGATGGGATTGCCGTTGCGGTCTTCGAGTTTGAAAAAGACGGAGACTTTATTCGGCAGTTCGGTTTCGGGACCGGAGAGGACGGTGAAGTTAATCGCCGTACCCGGATTGCGCCAACAACCGTCGGCAACGGGCGGCGCGGTCGCGTCGTCGTCTTTATTACAGGAGGTGGTCAGCAGCAGAGGAAAAACAAGGAGGAAAGTCAGGAAAAGATTTTTCATAAGGCAATCAAAGTTTTAGGAGATAACAAATTATACGGGTGTTCTAACCGATTTGACCGGTCAGATATTGCATTTTTGTGTGATATTTTTTTGACGAAGGGAAAGAGGGGTTTGTTACAATTTGTTTCTCGGCATTTACGTTTCCCGGCATTTACATACATTGAGGCGAACCAAGCTGAAGTATTTTTTGCCTTCGGCGTTCACAGGCAGGTGATTTGCACGAACCGTAGCATCGACTTTAGTCGATAAGCTGTTCTTTTTTAACAGGTCGATTAAAATCGACGTTACGGAGCGTGCCTGCGACTCATCACAGCACCAACTCCACAAAAATCGGAAAGTGGTCGGAGTCAATATCCCGCAGCCTTTCCAAGCGCGTCAAGCTAAACTCCCGCGTCACGAAAACGTGGTCGAGCGGCCACCGCATTAAGAAGTTTTCGGCGTTATAACTGTTATAAAAACCGCGCCCGACGCGGACATCGTGCAGCAGATTTTCGGTGCCGGTCAGTTCGTCCGTATTGCCCCATACGACGTCGTTGAGGTCGCCGGCGACGATGGCGGGCATTCGGCGGTCTTTTACTTTTTTGCCGATTTCGAGTAAGGCGATTTCCTCTTCGCCCGCATTGTCGGGAATATCCTCGAAGCGCGTCGGCGGTACGGGGTGTACGGCGTAAAGGCCGAAAGATTTGCCGGACGGCAGGGCGAGCGTGCACTCGAAAGAAGGTACGTTTTCGTGCTGCATATAGTTGACCGCCACGTTTTGCAGCGGCATTTTACTGTACAAAATCATGCCGTAAGTCGCCTCGTTAATCGTCTCTTTTTTGTACGGGTATTCTTTTTGAATGACCGTCAATTCTTTATCCCACCACGCATCGGTTTCCATTGCCAACAGCAGGTCGGGCTTCTTTTCTTTAACCAAATCAAGCAAAGATTGCGACTCTCGATTCGACATTTTCACATTCGCCAAAAGCAGACTGATTTTATCTTTTGTCTCCGTTTCTCCTTCCGCATCGGGTACCGGAGCGTGTACGAGCGGCGTATAATTTCCCAAATAATTCACCTGAATAACCAAGCCGCCGAGCATACCGACAATGAGCAGATAATCGTACCACCGCCACCGCTTGGTGATGATGACAAACAAAATCAGACTCACCACCGCCGTCACAAAAAACTGAATGCGCGGAAAGTCGAGCATCTTGAGAAAGCGATTTTCGGTATCGGTAAAAACGGAGAGCAGCGAGCCGGTCATCACGGTGGCGGCGAGGAGGCAGAGCAGCAGGTAAAATGTTTTTCGTAGGTTTTCCATACAGCTAAAAGGTATGAAAACGAACGGTTGTTCGGGAATAAAAGGCAGCAAACATCCATTCATTTAAAATGATCGAAAAATCAAAACCGGCGCAATCTTGCTTTTTCGCCCGAAATGCCTATTTTTACGAAAAAAGAACATCCGAAAACCTCGATTTTGCAACAATAAAACCCAAACGTTTTGCCAAAAATCTGCTTCCTCTTCTGCCTCCTGCTCCCGCAATTTGCGCACACGCAGTCCCTCGACCGTTACACCGGCGACCTGCGCGTAGATTTAGAAAAGCGACAAATTTCCGTCACTTGGGAAATTCAATTTTCCGACCTCGCCGCCGCCGATACGCTGCATTTTTATGTACAAGAGGCGGCATTTGATTTCTCTCTGCAATCGGGACAAAAAGACGTTCCGTTTGAAATAACCGAGCAAAAATTCATCGGTGAAGACAAAAGTATTTTCATTCCGACCGCCGACCTCAGCGACCGAAAGTTTACGCTGTCTTACCAAAATTCTTTGGACAGCATTCGCAATCCTAATTTTAAATTTCGCCCGAATTGGACGGAATTAAACATCTACACCGCTTGGTTTCCGTTGAATATCGACTACGGGCTGTTCACCTATGAACTCGACGTAAAAACCGCCGGCACGGTAGCGGGTTCGGGCGTTTTACAGGCGAAAAACGACACCTTCTCCTTAGTCCAAAACATTCCCGTTTTTGATATTCCTTTGATTATTTTTAAAAATAAAAACAGCGTCACCACCGCCGACGGCTCCGTGGAAATTTGCTATACCGACCTCTCACCCGCCGTGCGCGATACGATTAAAACGACCGCCGAAAAATACTTTAATGACTACTCCGAAATGTTTGGCTCGCCCGATACGGGAAAATTAGTGCTTGCTGTTAATACCTTTGACCGCAACATCTCTTTCGCCCGCAAAGGTTTTATTTCGTTGAGTTTGGACAGCATTTTTACCCCGCAAAAAGCGGAAACGCTCGCCCATGAAATCGCGCACCTGTGGTGGAATGCCGCCGAGGTCGGCACTTGGGAAGATTGGCTTAACGAAGGCTCGGCGGAGTACGCTTCCATGTTGATTTTGCGAGAAGAACAAGGCGAAGAAAGCTACGAGAATGCAGTAAAAAATCTTGAAAAACGCTCGGAAGGTTTGCCGCCGATTGAAAATATCGACAAACGCAATCCGCAAAGCAACACGGTGCTGACTTACAAAGGTGCGCTGCTGCTCGTGCGTTTGGAGCAAAAAATCGGAACGGAAAAAATGCAATCGGTACTCCGAAAATTTTACCTTGCGGAAGAAAAAACTACCGCCGCTTTTTTACGAATTTTGGAAAATACGGCGGGGGAAGAGCTAAGCCGTGAATTTCTCGTTTCTTTGCAGGAATAAGTCGCTTAGGTGTCTGACACTAATCCAATAAAAAGATAAGAAAATTAATGTTTATCGTTACTTTGAGAGTAAAAAGTGTCTGACACCGGCACTGAATTTAAAACCTCAAAATCCCCCTTTTCCCCGCCCCGCAAAAACAAAAACCGCCTTCTCCCTTTTACACTCTAAACGCATCTAAACTAATCCGCCGTCATGAAAAAGAAAAACATACACATCGTTTCGCCCGTCGAGAAAAAAGCACCCGAAATCACCGACCGCTACGACGTAGCCGCCGGCCCGAAAGGCGTACAGGTCGCTCTCGCCCAAATGGCAAAATATACCGATGTGCAGGCCTGCACCAAGTCACTGCTCAAACTCAATCAAACCGACGGCTACGATTGCCCCGGCTGCGCTTGGCCCGACCCCGAACCCGGCAGCCGCTCCCCCATTGCCGAGTACTGCGAAAACGGCGCAAAAGCCGTCGCCGAGGAAGCTACGACCCGCCGCGCCGACCCGGAGTTTTTCGCCTCTTATACGGTGCAGCAACTTTCCGAATTTTCTGATTTTCAGCTCGGCAAAAGCGGACGCATCACGCACCCGATGTACCTGCCCGAGGGCGAGGAGCATTACCGCCCGATTAGTTGGGAAGAGGCTTTCGGCTTGATTGCCAAAGAGTTAAACGGTCTCGACTCGCCCGACGAAGCGGTTTTTTATACCTCCGGGCGGACGGCTAACGAAACGGCGTTTCTGTACCAAATTTTTGTCCGTGCTTTCGGGACAAATAACCTGCCCGACTGCTCGAATATGTGCCACGAACCGACCTCCCTCGGCTTGGCAAATACCGTCGGCATCGGCAAGGGAACAGTCAGATTGGAAGACTTTTACGTTGCCGATTTGATAGTCAGCATGGGGCAAAACCCGGGTACCAATCACCCGCGTATGCTCACCGCGCTGCAACACGCCAAGCGCAACGGCGCGAAAATAATTACCGTCAATCCGCTGCCCGAAGTCGGACTGATGAAGTTTAAAAACCCGCAGGAAGTACGCGGTTGGCTCGGCGGCGGCACCAAGCTGACGGACGTTTATGTGCCCGTCACCATTAACGGCGATGTAGCTTTTTTGAAGGCGATACTGTATCTTTTAGATGAGGCGGAACAGAAAAATCCGGGCAGTATTTTCGACAAAGATTTTATCGAAGAATACACGGAAGGTTACGCGGCGATGATTGCAGATGTGCGCAAACAAGACTTCGAAGAACTCTGTGTGCAGGCGGGCGTACCTGCGATTACGGTGCGCGAGGCGGCGTCGCTTTTTGCCGTTTCCAAGAAGATAATTATCTGTTGGGCAATGGGACTGACGCAGCACAAGAACGGCATTTATAACGTGCGCGAAATCGTTAATCTCATCTTGGCTACGGGCAGCATCGGTAAGCCCGGTGCGGGTCTGTGTCCCGTGCGCGGTCACAGCAACGTGCAGGGCGACCGCAGCGTAGGTGTGTGGGAAAAACTGAAACCGGATTGGGAACACGGCATAAAAAAGACCTTTAATTTTCAGCCGCCGACCGAAAACGGTTACAACGCCGTGGAGTCGATAAAAGCGATGCACGAAGGCAAAATTAAATTCTTTTTCGCTATGGGCGGCAATATCGTCGGTGCTATGGCAGACACGGAATACATTGCCGAAGGCATGCACAAATGCAACCTCACCGTACACGTCAGTACCAAGCCCAACCGCAGTCACCTCGTGACGGGTAAGAGTGCTTTGATACTGCCGCCGTTGGTGCGCACGGAGGTCGATGTGCAGGAGGGTAAAGAGCAATTTGTGAGCGTGGAAAACAGCATGGGTATCGTGCACAGTTCGCAAGGACACCGTGCGCCGGCGAGTCCGCACCTGTTGAGCGAACCGATGATTGTCGGGCGCATGGCAGCGGCGGTTTTGGGCGAAAATGCCAAAGATTTTTTCCACGATAAAGCCAAAAAGCCGGGAGAAATGAAACGCCGCCCGAACATCGACTGGGTGTGGTACGCGAGCGACTACGACCGCATTCGCGGAGCGATTTCGACGACGATTACGGGCTTTGAAGGCTATAACGACAAGGTGCGCCGCGAAGGCGGTTTTTACCTGCCCAACGGCCCGCGCGAGCGCATTTTTACGACCGACTCGGGCAAGGCGCATTTTACCGTCAATCCGCTGCCGCAACATGACCTGCGCGACAACGAATACAAGCTGACCACCCTGCGCAGCCACGACCAATACAATACGACGATTTACGGCAACAACGACCGCTACCGGGGCATTTACAACGGCAGACGCGTAGTTTTTATGAACGAAGAAGACATGAAACGCGACGGACTGACGAAGGGCGAATTTGTGGATTTGGTCAGTTTTTACGACGAAAAAGAACGTGTTGCGCCGCAGTTTGCCGTGGTGCCTTATCCGATACCGCGCGGCTGTACGGCAGCTTATTATCCGGAGACGAATATTTTAACGTCGGTAAATACGAAGGCGGAGAAGGCGGATACACCGGCGAGTAAGTTGGTGGTGGTGAGGGTTAGGAAGCGGGGGTAGGATTATTATTGAAAAATGAGAGGCGGATGGATGCCCAACTTCAAAAATTCTCGCCTCATGTTCATTAGTTCAATACGATTTAGTTTGAGACACCAAACTGTAGCGCGACCTGTTTTTGTAATTCCGTTAATTTTTTCAAAGTTCTCACTCCACTCAAAGTGTTGATTCCATGAATGTTCACGAGGATTAAAAATAACTGCTTGAGTTTGAGAAATTTCGTCAAAACACACGGTTCGGTTATTCTTGAAGCCGTTACAACCGCCGCAGGAGAATGCTAAGTTGTGAGGCACTGTCAGTCCTCCTCTTGATAAAGGTACAATGTGGTAGATATGATAAGTAGTAATGCAGTAATCCGCGAACCATTGGCAATATTCGCAGCGATTTCCGGCACGAATCTTAACTGCTTTTCTCAATTTGCTCGAAATATATTCAGACATTTTTCTTGTTTATAAGTCCGTAACGAGCAATAACGGTATGCAAAGAAGTATCTTCTGCCTCGGCAATTCGTGCGGCAATTTGAATACGCCGCGCATAATCTTTTTGTATTTTTAAAAATAAGTCCAAACTACGTTGTCTTTCAGCGTCGGTTATATCGGGCTTATCGACGTAACTTTCGTATTCCTCAATCTCTAAATTTGAAATGCGAGATTCTATTTTTTGTTCCAACAACTTTTTTTCATTGTCGGTAAGGCTTTTGTTCTTTTTCTCCCAAATTTCATTTAACTGTTTTCTCAAAGAATTTATCTCTGAATTACTCATTTGAGCAGCAGCGGTAATGATTTCTTGCACGCCTATTTCGATTGGTATTCTTGCCATGATAAAATTTTTTATTCCAAAACAAAACGATAAAAACCCGAAAATCGTTTCTTAAAAAATAAATCAAACCAAAGATACACCAAAAATCCCAAAATCACCCCTCCCCTAAAAAGGTCGCGCCGGAAGAATCCTTCACGCCGGCGAGACTGTCACCAATATTAACCTTCTTTGCTCAATTCCCAAAATATCCGCAAACAGACACGGAAAAAATCCGGATTGATACAGAATAATTGATAATCTTTTTTAGCTTTACGCCGAATTGAGGAGTCAATCCGGTTTAAATCTTCGCCGGTTTCAGCGGGCGAAAGGTTAAACCTTATCGACAACAAATTTTCATTTTCACAAATTCAAAATATAATTTCAAAAACTACATTTTCAAGACATTCTTTCACACCTTTATACGGCAATACTAATACTCAACAAACAATTCCTTTTCATCGCCGCAAGACTGAACAAAAAATTTATCATGCCGCGCAGCCTTTTCGGCTCGCTCGGTGCAAGTCAAAATACCGCAAGTCACTCCGGGCGAACGGTAACTGCGACTGTTTTTTAAACTGAATTTGTAACTTAAATCACAACACATGAAGTATTTTTTTACTCGGATAATTCCGGTATTGGCAGCTTTTTTTCTGCTGTCTAATGTCGCCTCGGCACAGTTCACCGCCTCCGGTACGGTGACTGACTCCGACGGAGAAGCCCTCATCGGGGTTTCCGTTTTGGTCAAAGGAACGCCCTCGGGCACCGTCACGGATTTGGACGGAAAGTATTCGGTTTCGGTACCGAAAGACCCCTCTACTTTGGAGTTCAGCTATGTAGGCTACGCCTCGCAGGATGTCGTCGTTACGGCTGCCAACAGCACCGCCGATGTACAACTCGGCGAAAGCGCGAACAACCTCGACGAGGTCGTCGTCACGGGTTTGGCAACCAGCATCAAGCGGAGTAACCTCGCCAACTCCGTCGCCCAAATCAGCGGCGAAGAATTGACGGGTACGACCGTACAATCGACCATGGACGGCGCCCTCTACGGCAAGTTCAAAGGCGCGGAAATTCGCTCCAACTCGGGTGCGCCCGGCGGCGGTATGTCCGTGCGTCTGCGCGGTGTCACCTCCCTCTTCGGCGACCAGCAGCCGCTGTACATCGTGGACGGGGTGTACATCGACAACTCTTCCATTTCTTCGGGTGTCAACATCGTAACGGCAGCGGCCGGCGGCGGTAACACCTCCACCAATCAGGATGACGCCTCTAACCGCGTAGCCGACATCGACCCGGAAGACATCGAGACTATCGAAATCCTGAAGGGTGCCTCTGCGGCGGCCATCTACGGAAACCGCGCAGCCGGCGGGGTAGTTATCATCACAACCAAAAAAGGTAAAGCGGGTGAAACTAAAATCAGCTTTGCACAGACCCTCGGTGTCGTGCGTCCGATTACGTTGTTGGGTACTCGCGACTGGACGACGGAACGCGTAACGGAAACTTACGGCGCAGACGAAGCACAGGTATATAACGAGTCTATTGCCAACGGTACTTTTACCGACTACGAAGCGGAAATTTTTGACCAAACTCGCCTCCAAACCACCAGCCGCTTAGAGCTGACGGGCGGTACGGACAAAGTTAATTTCTTTGTCGGCGGTACTTACCTCAACCAAAACGGTTTGGTAGAAAACACGGGCTACGAGAAGTCTTCCGTGCGCGCGAGTTTTAATTTCGACCTGGCGGATTGGGTAGATGTAGGCGTAACAACCAACTACATCAACAGCGAGTCTAATCGCGGTTTGTTTAACAACTCCAACTCCAACACTACCGTCGGTTATGCTTTGGCATTTACGCGCCCGTGGACTAATCTTTTCCCGGACGAAAACGGCAACTATCCCGCCAACCCGGCGGTGGGTTCCAATGCTTTGGAGACCATCAATCTGATTACCAACCGCGAAAACGTCAACCGTTTCTTGGGTTCGGTGAATGCTAATTTCACTTTATTCACCAACGAAACGAATACCTTGAAACTGAAGTTGGACGCGGGTCTCGACCAGTACGCTTTGCGCACGCGCTCTTTGTTCCCGTCCGCATTGTCTTACTACCGCGACCCGAGCAGTTTGGGCGGTGCTTCCATCGAAGGTCGCACCAACAGTACCAACGTCAACATGTCGGCATTTTTGGTACACTCGCTCTTCACCGAAAGCGGCTTGACTTTCCGCACCCAGGCGGGCGGTTTGCGCTTTACGCAAGACATCAACACCGTAGTAACGACGGCGACCGGTCTGAACGGTTCACAAACCAACCTCGACCAAGCAGCCAACATCAACGGCTTTCAGAACCAAAGACCGCAGGAAGACCAGGGTTTCTTTGTTCAGGAAGAAGTCAATTTCCGCGACATGATTATTGCCACCGTCGGTGTGCGTTGGGACCGCTCGACGAATAACGGTGTGGCAAGTGATTTTTTCACTTACCCCAAAGGAAGTTTAGCGATTAACATTCACGAGTTTGACTTTTGGAATGAAGACGGCGTACTCAGTAATCTGAAACTGCGCGGTGCCTTCGGTTCGGCGGGTCGCTTCCCGATTTTCTCGGCGCGTTTCAACGCTTATCCGGGTACGGCTATTGACGGAAATTCGGGTTTGGTTTCTTCCTCGCTGCGCGGAAATCCGAACATTCAGCCCGAGTTGCAAAAAGAGACGGAATTCGGTATGGATTTGGGTTTTGCGGATAATCGCTTTATCCTCGATGCGACTTACTACATCAAAACCGTAGAAGACCTGTTATTGCGTGCGGATTTGCCGCCGACTACGGGCTACACCGCAGAATGGATTAACGGGGGTGAGTTGGAAAATCGCGGTATTGAAATCGGCTTGACGGGCAACGTCATTCGTCAGGAAAGATTAAACTGGAATACGACTTTGGCTTTCTGGAAAAACCAATCCGAAGTCACACAACTCGATGTACCGGCCTTTAACACGGGCGGTTTTGCGGCTTCTTTGGGTCAGTTCCGGATTGAAGAGGGTTCTTCGGCAACGCAAATTGTCGGTACTTACAAGACGACCGATGCCAACGGCGACCCGTTGACGCAGGCACAAATCGACGAAATCGACCCCAACGGCGACGGTTTTGCGGTGTACGGCGATGCAGAACCGGACTTTAACCTGACGTGGAATAACAACGTACAATTCGGTGATTTTACCTTCTCGATGTTGTGGCACCTCAAGCAGGGCGGCGAGGGTATCAACCTCAGTACTTTGCTCTACGACCTCGGCGGCACGACTTGGGACTACGACGATACTACCCTCGACCCGGCGGGCGAAACCCCGAACGGTGTGTACCGTACTTCTGAATGGTTTGCGGGTAATGCAGGTCCTTGGATTGAAGAGACAACCTACCTGCGGATGCGTGAAATCGGCTTGTATTACAAATTCCCGACCAAGATTTTTAACAACTCGACCAACTTGCGTTTGGGTGTTTCGGGTCGTAATCTGATTAACATTTTCGAATACAACTCTTACGATCCCGAGGTATCTAACTTCGGCGGTAATGTTTTGGCAAACGTAGTAGAAGTGACACCGTTCCCTTCTTCCAAAACGTTCCAATTTCACCTTAAAGCGACTTTCTAAATCCTGCGTCTCGATTTTTTCTCTTGACGTTTAAATAATTTTTTACGTCAAAATTTTCGGAAAAAAATCCGCGTTTTAGAATTTCAATTTTTCAATTTAAAATTTTTTCAAATGAAGTTATATAATTTAAAAATGTTCATCTTGGGTCTTGCGGCTCTTATGGTGTTCGGCACCTCTTGCGAGCTGGATGACATTCCGGATCCGAATAACCCGACCCTGGAAGGTTTGACCAACGGCGGTACCGCCGAAGACATCCGTTTGATGGCTTCCGGTCTCGAAGCCTCTTTGCGTTCCGACCTCGAATTTTACTACTGGACGGTTTCTATCGTCGGGCGTGAATACTACGACCTGCGCGGTACCGACCCGCGTTATACGGGCGAGTTGTTGGGTGCGGAAGGTGCGATTTTGGACAACAACGGTTTCTTAACGACGCGTACTTTCGGCGGTCGCTACCGTGCCATTCGCAATGCCAACAACTTTTTGACGGCATTGGAAAATACTTCCGCTTCTTTTACCACGGGAGAAATCAATGCTTATCAGGGTTTTGCGCGTTTAGCAAAGGCTTATCAGTTGCTTTTGGTTTTTAATCATCAATTTCAAAACGGCTCGCGAATCGATGTAGCCGACGTAGATAATCTCGGTCCGATTGTCGGCTACGACGAGGGTCTGCGCTTTATTCAGGAAGAACTGGATGCGGCAGCGGATTTGCTCAATGACGGCGGTGACGCTTTTGCTTTTAATTCTACTCTGGCGGACACTCCCGCCGAAATGGCAAGACTTGCTAATTCATTGGGTGCCCGGGTAGCATTGTATCGAGGTGATGACGACGGCGCTTTGTCTCGTTTGGAAAACTCTTACTTCGACTTAGACGGCGACCTCGATACGGGGTCTTACCACCGTTTCGGTGCCAGCGGTAACGATACGCGTAACCCGCTTTTCAACGTACCGAACCAGACGGCTTATGTAGTTGCCAACGACTTTTTGGAAAATGCAGAAGAAGGTGACACCCGCGTTTCGGACAAAACCACGCCTTTCATGGAAACGGACGATTTGACTTTGCCGATTTCATTAGGCGGTATTTCGGGTGATACGCAAGTGACTTTGTTCGACAGCGATGTCGCGCCATTGCCGATTATTCGTAACGAAGAGTTGATACTGATTTACGCCGAAGCCAACATCGGCAGCGATAACGACGCCACGGTAGAAGCACTCAACGTAGTGCGCAATGCCGCCGGTCTCGACGACTACGACGGCGGCACGAGCGACGACGAGTTGCTCGATGCAGTCCTGCAAGAGCGTCGCTACTCTCTCTTCGGTGAAGGTCACCGTTGGATTGATTTGCGCCGCACGGGTAATTTAGACCGCATCGTAAAGCAGTTGGAAGGTAGTGTGGTTCACACGCAATTTCCTCTGCCGATTTTGGAAACGCCGTAGGGCGCTTTTTTACAACGGTTTATAAAAAAAACGGGTACCGATTGAGTTCGGTATCCGTTTTTTTAGTTTTTCCGTTTTCTGTCTCGATTTCCGACGGGGTAGCGTTTGTGGTCGGTAAAATATTCTTCTAAATATCGGTTTTCAATTTCTCTCGCTTTTCGATTCCCCTTGATATGTTTAAGCAAAATACGTCCGTAATATCGTAGCCATCCTACATAAAGATTACCCATAGAAATCTGCTCTCTGACTCTTTTTGAAAGGTTATCTTCTTTACTTATCGGGTCGCCGCTGATACCGTACTTGAATGTATCTTCTGTCTCCTTGTCGATAATCTCGTAAAGGTGATAAAGTTTGGGGTTGTCTTTTTTGTTTCCGTGCATTACAGCAATTGTTAGTTCTCCTCCGTTATCCACCCTTCCTCATTCCCGTAGGTTTCATAATTAAAATGCCCTGTGTAATCAAACGTCTTCCCGGTTTTTAATTTATATGCATCCGCAGCTAATGACAGAACAGGTTCGTAGGTCAAATCTTTCGGCATTTTTGCGGGGTCTTGCAAAATTTCTTCGTATATCTTTTTCCCGTTAGCAACTACCGCACAACGCGCATACAAAAAATTATCTACCGAGAAATATTTATCTTTCTGCCAACTGTCTTCGCCGATGTGCAGCGCGTATTTTTTAGCATCTAATCGGTGTAATTTCTCGGACAGCGTATCCTGAAACAAATAAATATCGCGTATCGGTAACTCCGCCAAACGGACAACAGCAGGACTCGTTATATCGACATCCTCTACTTGTGTCCAATCCAAAAGTCCTAATATCTCCCAAAACATTTTCTCATCCAAAAGTACCTCTTCGGACTCTGAAATTGTCAATTCTACGTTTCTGTTTTTATATTTTTCCTGCAAATCTTTGAAAAAATTCGGAATCAAATGAGCTTGGCTGAGCTTTATTGTTTTTGTCATTATTTTGAGTTTTTTCGTTCTTTAACTTCTATAATGTCCCTTCTTCCACTCCCCTGTTTTCTCCGACCCCCAACTTTTTCCTTCCAAATTTTGTCCATAGCCTCATCTGCTTGCCGAGCAAAATAGCCGAATAATAAAGATTTGATTTCTAACAAATTTTTATCGGGAACATCCAAGGCATAGAGTTTTAACAACTCTAATTGAAGGTTGCTAAATCCCTTTTTTTGCAAATTACTCTCCATAACAATGACGTTTTTTCCGGTTCTGAACTAAGGAACGCGAAACAAATATACAAGATTTAAAACAACCGCATCTGCCCCTTCCCCGGCGTTTTAGATTTTTCTTCCAAACTGCGCCCTCCGTATTTGTACGCTTCCCGGTTTTCCTTCTCTAAAAATTCCGAAAAATTATCGTTCCGGCTATTTTCCCTACCACACCGCCAAAATTTCCGTCTGCGCACCCGCTTCCGTTTTTACCGTCACCAAATACATCCCCGCCGGTATATTTTGTAAAGAAATGTGCTGTCGCGGCTCACCGTTTATCGGCGTGCGGAGCAGTTCCGCGCCCGTTATCGTTGTTAAGACAATATCGCCTTTTTGTCCGCTTTCCGCAAATTCAAGTACCGTGTAATCTTGTGCGGGGTTTGGATAAACGCTGAACAGCAAATCGTTTGCAGTAAAATTATCGGACGTCGAAGAAAATAAATCGCCGTTTAACTCGAAGACGCGACTTTCGTCCAAATCATCACGCAACGCAATCGCCCGCAAACCAAAAGACATCTCCCACGCAATCGGCTCGGTATATTCCGTGCTTTCCGCCGTCGGGTCGCTGCCGTCGAGGGTATAATAAATCGTCGCGCCGGGCGTGCGGGTCGTGAGGGTCAGTTCCGTCATATCTGCATTGAAGTTGTCAATCGGCATACCCGCGCGCCCGATGTCGTAGCCCGTCAGATTTTGCGCCTCGGGGTGGTAGTAGCGGTCGAAAAAGTAAGGGTCGTCGCCGTAGGTTTGCCACAGCGTTTTGAGTTGGTCGAGGTAGTCGAGGTAAGTATCGTAGCCCGCTACATCCGGACGGGCACGCCCGCCCCACACGAGGGCAACGAGATATTTTTCCATATTATTAAAGCCCTGCCAGCCGTCGCCTTTGGTGACTCCGAAAGCATTGGCGCGGCGAAATTGCCCCATGACGTGCCGCGCCCATTCCCAATCCGCGCCCGACTCCACAACGGCATTTTCGCCCATATAAGTTGCCGTCGCATAGCTGTGAATGAAGGGCTTGTGATTCGCCGCCGGCACGCCCGACTGCGGATAAGAGTCATGGATAATCAGGTCGCCGTCGGGAAAAACGTCTTCGCGCAGTACGCGCATGGCTACATAAGCCGCGAGGAAATCGTCTTGCGCCAGACCGTCGGAATACATCGCCCCCATGCCGTATTCGTCGCGCCAGCGTTTGACTTCGTTGGCCCATTCTTCGCCGTCGCGGCTGTAATAAAACCACTGACTGAAGTACGCCGACCACTTGTCACCCTCGTCGGTAATCGCGTCCATATATGCCTCCGCGTTGACATCGTCGCGCAGTTCGTATCGCTCGCCGAATGACATTGCCCAGCCGCGCTGACTGATGTTCCACAGTACCCGGTTATCCATGTATTCGGGGTCGTCATAGTCGTCGAGCGGTGCTCCGAAATCGGTGATGCCCCAGTGATAATCAAAAGATTTTTCCCAATCGTAAGGGCGACTCGGGAAAGCGGAAATAAAGACGCGCTCGCCGGGTCTGACGGTCAGTTCGGTCTGCCAGTTTGCTTCCGCCGCGCCCGAGGTTTCCAAGTCAACGGAACTTAAACCGACAAAGGGCAAATCAGGCGTCAGCGGCGTGATTTGCGGTGTCAGCCCCGTGCCTTTCGGTGTGTAAATGCTCGTCGTGAAACCTCCGAAATCATCCATGGAAAAGAAATCGCCGCCTTCCAAACGATTAAAATCGCCGCCGATGACGCTTGCGGAGGTAAAGGTGGTTTCGGTCTGCGGACTGATGACCAACGCCCCGTCGGCCTGCACCCCGACGGTCAATGCATCGCCGATTAAGATTGCCTCGTCGTCATTTTGCATTTCTACACTCAAACCCGCCAGCGGCAAGCCTTCGTATTCCGCCAAAACACGCGGAAAGTCGATGCGTTGTCTGACCGTCAAAGTACCCGCCGCGCGGTCGAAAATGTAGTCTGCGCCCGTCGTCGTTGCCGTCAAAATATCGCCTTCTTCGGTAATGCTTTCTACCGCCATAGCGAGGTCGCCGGGTCCGCCGGGAAAGGTAACGCCCTCGCCCGGGGCAAAGGCTTCGACGGGAACTTCGGGCAGCTCGATGAAGGCTAAATCGGCGATTTGAAACAACACATTATCATCGAAACCTGGACCGTATTCGTGAAAACCCAAAAAGACATTGACCTCGTCGTAGCTCAAATCCCAGTGCGGCGTAAATCGCCACGTCCACCGCTGCCAGCCGTCGGGACCTTCGGTGAGGGCGGGCATTCCCGCGTAGCGCGCACCGACGGAAATTTCACCGTCTTTTGCGCCGTGCAAACCCCAATTTATCTCCCAGGTCGCACGCGGAAAATCGCAGCGAATGAGTGCGGAAATTTCGTAAGTACGATTGGCTTTAATCGGAAAATTATTGAAAGAAAAAAGCCGCGCATCCGCCTCGTCCAAAGTTTCGTCAAAGACAAAAGTGTAGCTCGGAATACCGCTGTAAACGGGGTCGTACAGCAAACTCGCGCCGATGTAAGTTTCCCAATCGACGCCGATTTCGCTGAACGTACCGTTAGGAATCGTCAGCACCTCGCCGCCGTACGTTGCAAAGTCGAAGAGGTCGAGAAAACCCGCCGGCGGTTCGGGCAGATTGTCGGCGCTCTGTACTAACTCAACCGTGTAATTGTCAAGTTGGCAACTGCCCGCATAAGCCGTCCCCCAATTTATGTACGACCCCGTATAGCCCGCGCCGGTCGCCCGCGAAACACCTGCCGTAATACCGTACTCTTCACCGTCCACGCGCAGGGTTTGTACGTTGTTGTTAAGGTCGATAATTTGTTCGATGCGGTGCCAGGTGCCTGTCTCGAAGTAGTTGGCGGGAAATTCGGGTTCCGTCCAGCCGAGATAGTCACCGGTCACGGGGTCGTAATCTAAAAGACCGAGGGTAAAAAAATCATCACCGAAGCCGAAAGCGATATCCGCCATACTTTCAAAGGTTTCATCGTAGCCGCGCATAAAGGCAAAGCCTTCGTGCGTCACGCCGGCTTTTGCCAAAAAATCAAAGCCGACGATAACCGTATCGGCGGTAATGATGCCCATATTTAAAGTGCCTTCAAAGTCTGCCAGACGGAAAAGACCGGTTTCGGGGGCAGTGATTTCGAGTACCTTGCCGGCGGCGGTGCTGCTGCCGACATTGCCTTGTAAATCGTTGACAATGAAAGGAGTAGCCGCAGTGCTGTTAATCGAGGTCGGTGCGCTGCCGTTGCCCGGGGCGGTTTGGGGTGCGCTGCCGATTTCGTCGTTTTCAAAGGTGACGTTGAAGGGAGTTTGAGCGCAGAGGGTGCAAAAGGTGCAGAGGAAGAGGCAGGATAAAATTGATTTCATGACGCGGTGATTTGAAAATAATGTTGATTTGCTTATTCGTTTAATTGTTTATTCGTTTGCGCTTATCAGCAACGCTTTACGGACTTTTAGCTGTCGAGATATTTGCTGATATCTACTCAGAAATTCTGAAGTGCGATTAGTATAAAACAACTGTCTTCTTCCGTTGCAGCACTCGCCCGTTCTTTTCGATTACGACAAAATAACAGCCCGGCGGCAACGTACCGATTTCGACGACTGCTCGGTCGGTAGTGATGTTTTTGACTTGCAAAACGGGTTTGCCCTGCAAGTCATAAAGTGTAACCCGGTCGAAGGCAGCAGCAGTGTCGGCAATAACGGTCAGACGGTGTCGTGCGGGGTTCGGAAGCAAATACAGGCAAAAAAGACTACCGTATTACCAAGCGCACACTCCGTCCTTCCCCTCCCGCAGCGGTCAAGCGCAGGTAATATACTCCCGCCGCCCACGCAGAGACGTCGATATTTTGCGAGTGCCGCCCGGCATTTTGAGTCGTGTTCTCTTGTAGGAACAACGACTGCCCGAGAGCATTAAAAATTTCCGTCGTGAAGTTTGTCTTTTCGGGTAAGGAATAACTTACCGTAACGTCGGTGCGGGCGGGATTGGGCAAAACCGATATATCCGCCGCCGCCGCAACCGGCGCGTCGGTTGCCGTGGCGGTCGTATTAAAGCGATAAACGGCGACCTGATACGGCGATAAAGCACCGGTCAGATTTCCGTTGTTTATCGACAAATCATCCGGGCGGTCGGGGAAAAGGTTAAACGCTGCACCGACCACATCCGACGGCAAAGGGATGTTGTAACCGTAGGTGGTTTCGGCGTTGGCATTGACGGCGATGAGATACACAAAATCATTGTATCGCCGGGTCGCGTAGTAGCGGTAAAAATCAATGACCTCCGCTTGATGTTCGCCAAACAAAATGACCTCTTTCAACTCCGACTGCAGCACTTCTTCGGCAATATTGACGGCAATTTCGTAAAGTTCGGGCTGCGTTTCGTCAATCGTCGAGTCGTTGTCGTAATCTTTGAAAGTATAAAAAAGCACCTCTTTCATCCCGGTGATAAAACCGAGGTAGGTTTGACAATCCAAATGCGCGGCGGGCGGGTAGGTTTCATCGTCCCAATTGAACGCTTACGGACTCGAAAACGGAAATTTGTTTTGCATTCTCGCCGTATCCGCCAAAGACCGAAACACGGCGTGAGAGGCTACCAAGTCACCCCAATTTCCCCACGGGTAAGCCTGCATGCCGCCGATTTCGACGTGCGGCAGCATTTCCGTGAGCGGGCCGTCGGTGTACCAACTCGTACTCGTGACGCGGCTTGCGTCTATGTCGAGCAAAATTTCTCTTTGCTGCGAAATTTCCGGCGCACCGAAGTCATTGGCATCATCCAAAATATTCCAGGCGATGAGCGAGGGCTGATTTTTGTACAATTCGATGAAGGTTTCGTAGTCTTCCGGGTCGAGAAAAGAATAAGGCAGACCGAGAATGTTTTTGAGTTGCAGGTCTTCGCATTGCGTAAAAAACTGCGCGTAGTCTGCGGGAGACGAAACGGTGGACTCGGTGTATAAACAATTGAAACCGCCCGCCGCTATGCGCGCGGGCAGGTCGTCAAAGTCGGCAAAATCCATACCTTCACAGTAAAAACCGACGGGTAAAAATGCTTCACCGTTGACGTACAGATTGCCGTCGGATTGCAGTTCGCTGATGGTTTGCGCGATAGAGGGTTTGAGCAAAAACAGAGAGCAAATCAGAAAAATAAAGGGTGATTTCATAATCGGGAAAATTATTTCCGGTGCAGAAAGATAACAACGGTCGGTTCTCGAAAAAAACTAAATACGAGCAAATATAACCAATACAGGCAGTACCGCACGGCGATTTTCATACACACCTTTTGGTGGGTACTTGATTAAAATCCAAGTCTAACCTACACGTTGAAAACTTCTTCTTTTTTTGACAGCAGATAGTCAATCTTCACTACTGCCGCTTCAGATAAGCCCGCCAATCAATCAAATACCGCGTCGCTAAAGACCGATGCGGCGCCCACGTATCGGAAATTTCAAGTATATTTTTCTTCAAGCCCTTCTTCTCATCAATACCGTAAACGGCGGACATTACCTGCTTTACGTGCGAGTCGTCGGGCAAAAAAATGTCGGGGCGTTGCAATGTAAACAGAAGAATCATTTTGGCGGAATGTTCACCGATGCCGTCCAATTCAGTCAGCAGTTCAATAATTTTTTCGTCCGATAAAACCGACCAATCGAAGTTGTACATATCGTTTTCCTGCCAATATTCCGCCAGGCGCATCACGTTGTGAAATTTGCGAGCGGCGAGTTTATTTCGCGTCCATTCCTGCTCATCCAAAGTAAAAATCGTCTCCGGCGTCAGCAAATCTTCCTCGCCGAGCATGGCATAGACTTTCTTAATCCACTGCCCGCGCGTGCGGTACGGCACTTGGTGTTCGACCATGAGGTACACGAGGTCGGTAAAAACATCATCGGTCGTGTCTTGCTCGGGTGCATCGAGGGTGTCGATGATTTCGGCGAGGCGCGGGTCGGCTTTGCGCAGGTATTCGGTTGGTGTCATTGTTTATTTATTTCGGCAAAAACAAACGCATCTCTCCCAATTCCACCGCATCCAAATGACCCATTTTTTGTTCATCTTTCGTTATCAAATGCAGATGCAAATAAGTGTCATAGTGCGTAAAAATGCCTTGATGCTCCGTGGAGAAAAAACCGATAATTTCGACTTCTTCCACGCCTAATTCATATTTGACCTGCCCGCTGTGCGCTTCTTTCGGCGAAGATACATTGGTGCCGAGCGGTAAGTTTTGAATGTGAATGAGCGCGCTGTTTATTTTTCCCGCCAATTTGAAAGCGAAAGGGCGTTTATAGTTTTGCGTTTTTTCATTTACATATTCCTCCAAATCAGCAATAGACTTTACGGTCGCCGGCAGCGGTTCTTCCTGCCATTCGGTCACATTTGCGTACACAAAAAAAGGCGCGGAAACGTCGCAATTTTTCTCTACGGTCATGGTAGAATCCGTGGCGACTTTCGAGACAAAGCACTCTCCGTTTTTTACCAAAATTTCGCCGCGTAAAAAGCTAACGGGACCGATGCCGTACAGTCCCTTTTTATCGGTGATGGTGTCTAAATTGATTTTACCCGCCAATTCGCCCTTCCACATCACGTTTTTCATGGCACTCTTGACTCTTACGTCGGGGTAGCTGCCGAAAGTTGCGGTAGCTTTTTGCGTATTTTCACAAGATAATAAAACCAAGACGAGGGAAAGTAAAATCAGGTTTTTCATTAGTAAAGAATTGGTTTTGAATTTTATTGTTGAAAAGTTTCGTTACGATAACCATCGGAATCAGAATGCCCGCCGCTCCTAAACGACTGAACCTTTAACCGGACTTTGCAAATATTGTTACAAAAAAAGGTTGCCCGAAAAACAGACAACCTTTTTTTTGCAAATTAACCCGAAAACTTAACGCACCACCTCAAATCTGCGCAGCACCCGCGCCTGCGTTTCCGTTTCCGTCATTTCCAATAAATACACGCCGTCCGTAAAATCGTTCAACTTGATGGTTTGGGAAATCCCCTCGCCCTTTTGCTCAAAAAGCAGGCGACCCGTAATGTCGTAAACGCGCAAAGTCAAATCGGTACTTTCCGCAAATTCTACCGTCAAATAAGTCTGCGCGGGATTGGGAAATAAGGTAAATGCATTGCCGTTCAAATCCGTCACGGAAGACATCACCGCTTCGCCGTCGCAATCTTCGTCGGTATCGTTGTTGACGATTTCTTCCGCGTCGGGGTTGATGTTTTCGTCGGTATCGTCGCAGTCGCCGTCGATGCTGACAAAGCCCTCGGGAGCAGTAACCGCGCAGGTGTCAACGGCAATTTCCGCGTCGCCGTAGCCGTCCGCGTCGTTGTCGAGGTAGTAGGTAAATGTCTCGAAACCTTCGTTCAGCATCCCGTCGCAGTTATTGTCGAAAGCGTCGCAAATTTCTTCCGCATCGGGGTTGATTTCCGCTCGCGTATCGTCGCAATCGAGGTCGTTGGTGACGAAGCCGATGGGGGCAACGGACTCGCAGGTATTGGAAGTTACCGCCGCGTCGCCGTAGCCGTCATTATCGCCGTCGGCGTAATAAGTGAAGGTTTCCAAGCCGTCGTCGATGAGACCGGAGCAGTTATTATCGACGTTGTCGCAGATTTCTTCGCTGTCCGGGTTGACGTCGATATTGGTGTCGTCGCAGTCGTCGCCGTTGGTCACAAAACCCGCCGGCGCGACCAAGGCACAGGTGTCGAGCGCGGTCGCTAAGGCGCCGTAGCCGTCGCCGTCTTCATCGCGATAGTAGATGAAAGTTTCCAAGCCGTCGTCAATCATTGCGTTGCAGTCGTTGTCGAGGTTGTCGCAAATTTCGGGCGAGTCGGGATTGACATTCGGGTTGGTATCGTCGCAATCGTCCGCATTCGCCACAAAGCCTTCCGGTGCCGTCGCGGCGCAGGAGTTGAGCGGAAATGCCGCCGCCCCGAAACCGTCATTGTCGGCGTCGGCGTAATAATTGACAAATTCCAAACCGTCGTCGATTAAATCATTGCAGTCATTATCCAGATTATCGCAAATCTCCGGCGAGTCGGGGTTGACATTCGCATTCATATCGTCACAATCTTCAAAGTCAAAAAAGCCGTCTTGGTCCGCATCGACAAAAAAGAAAGTTTCCGCCAAATCGACCGCGTCATTACCGATGTCGATACCAATCAGGCGACCGGGAATATCATCCGCCGGCGGGTGAATACCGCCCCAAATGCGCGAAAGACTCGTTTGGTCACTTGCATCGCGGTAAGTCGCCCACTGCAAAGTAATGTCCTGACTCGGCCCGTCTTCAAAGACTAAAAATTGATTTTGCGGTGCCTCGAAAACGCCCATCCCGCCGGGGAAATAAGCATCGCCGGTCAAGGTCTCCAAAACCTGCGCCGCCGCGCTGCTGTAAGTCGAGTGACCGGAAATATAACCCGCAAAATTCGGCGTCACGAAAGACGGACGCTGATAGGGCCACCAATTTTCGGCACGTATCCAGCCTACACCCGCTACGTCGGTCGCCGGGTTTTGAATAAAATCGGGACCGCGCCACGCATAGAGTTTAACCTTGCCGATGTGTTCGCCCTGCTCGCCCTGCAGCTCGAAAGAGTCGTTGATAGTCACCGTGTCGATGAGACCGGGAATGAGCGGCATGCCTTCGGGGTCGTAGTTGCTGCCGTTCGGGTCGCTGCTTTGTCCGCGTTCGGCCATGTAACGAATGGCGGAAATCGGGCGCAGATAATCGTAATATCCTTTGAGTCCCCAAGTCGTCACGGCCGCGTCATGCATTGCGCCGCCCATCGTGAGGTAGGTTTTAACGTCCCATTCGAGGTCATCCAAAATTTCACCTTCGCCCCGGTAGCGTTTTTCGAATTGCGGGTGGTCGCTGACGTAATTTAAGAGCGTAAACCAGTGACCGGGAGGTGTTTCGGAGTCGGGACCGTCTGCCCAAAATTCCGCCAAAATGCGGGCGTAATCGCCGCGCGGCACGATATTCGGCTCGTAAGGCAGACCCGTCACGGGATTGAGATCGTGACCGGTGCTCGGGTCGCCGCCGTTTTCCAAGTCATAAAAATTACGCATTCCCGCCGAGTCGGTCGGGTAGTCGGAAATATCCAAATTACCCAAAGATGCAGGCGAAATATCAATCATCACGCCGTCGGTCGGGTCCATGTGCGACGACCAAGCGGAAACGAGCGCGAAACCCCATTGATAATCGCTCATCGTGGTGTCCGTATTCATCGGGTCGAGCAAGGGCGGAAAACCGGGGTCATGGTATAAATTCCAAAAATTTCCGTCGCGCTCCGCCACGGTCAAGTCGTCTTCGGTGAGGGCGAAAGGCACGACATTTCCCCATTCGGGGCTGAGAAAATCGGGGGTGTTGAAGGGAAATTCGTTACCGCTTTGGTCCACAAAAACATCCAAAGTCAGCGGCTGCCAACGGTTGGGGTCGGTCATATTCGGGTTGCCGGGGTTGTCCGTAATCAGCGGTTCGTTGACGGGTTCGTAGTATTGATTTTCGTAATCGCTTTGCTCGTTGGCATTGTCGGTAAAGCCGTATCCGATGATTAAAAAGGCGATGTAGTTGCCTAAATCCGCCGGATTTCCGGAAGCGTAATCGGTGCCGGTGTATTGAAAGTCGTAGCCCTGCTCGAAGAAAAAAGCATTGAGTTGCGGCATGATTTCACCCGCGCCCGGCGAGTTTTGAAAGCGGTAAGCAATCATGCGGTAAGCCGCGTAACTGATAGCTTCATGACGGGCTTCTTCCAAATTTTCCGGCTCGGGCACACCGTTGAAGGGAAAGTTATAATTGTTGTAGGTATTACCCAAAAAGTAGGGCTGCGCTACGGTATCGTAAGCCGCCCATGCGTCGTACATGGCAGCAGACACGTGAAAAAGATTGCGGGCGTGTACGGTCGGTCGCGCCAGGTCGTTGCGCACGGCGGTGAGCAACAGTTCGTTCCATTCACGGGCGATGCTGTGTTCTTGTGCTTGCACATCAGAAAACAAAAAGCAGAAAGCCGTAAAAAAAGCGAGGGAAATACGAGTAAAAGTTTTTTTCATGAGAATACGGTTTGAGAGTAAAACGGCGCAGAAATAATGCGCAAAGAATTAACTGTTAGCGTTCTTTGGAGGAATATATGCAAAAATTTCACCAAGTGTTATTTTGCAGGCAAGAAAAGTAAAGTCAGAGGATAAAGACGGGTAAAATCGAGGGCAAAAATAAGGATATACGGGAAAAGGATTAGTTAAGGAAAGTCAAAAAAGTGTCGGGATTGAGGCAGGGAAGACGAGTTCCGGTTGTTTGGTTAAATTAAAACAAGATTATGAGGATTTGTCATAGAGATTAATCGAAATTTGAAAGGCAAAATTATTTGCCTTCGAAATGTACCCTAATCGACCCACATTCCGAAGGCAAATAATTTAAATCAACCCCGTCTTATGTAAAATCGGCAACTGACTGCGATAGGCTTTCGCAATATTTTCCTCCGAAAAAGTCTCTTCCGTGTCGCCGTAAGCAATGAGTCGTTGATTGAGTAAAATGACTTTATCGAAATATTCGTTAACCGTGGCGAGGTCGTGGTGTACGACCAACAGCGTTTTGCCCTCGGCGGCAAGTCGTTTCAGGCTTTCGATGATTTTTTCTTCCGTCGTCACATCCACCCCGACAAACGGCTCGTCGAGGAGGAAAATCTCGGCTTCCTGCGCCATGGCACGGGCAATGAAAACGCGCTGCTGCTGCCCGCCGGACAGTTCGCCGATTTGTCGGTCTTTGAGTTTTTCGATGCCGAGGTCGCGCATGGCTTGCAGGGCGATTTCGCGGTCGCTGTCATCCATCCGCTGAAACATTTTTTTGTGCGGATACCTGCCCATCAATACAATGTCATAAACCGTCGCCGGAAAAGTCCAATCCACATCATCGCGCTGCGGCACGTACACGACGCGCTTGCGCTCGGCTTCAATGCTTTTACCCTCAATAAAAATTTTGCCGGAGTTGGTGTCGATTAAACCTAAAATTGCCTTAAAAAGCGTGGATTTTCCCGCACCGTTCGGGCCGATGAGACCGTAAATCAAACCGGGTTCGATGTCGAGGTAGATGTTGGTCAGGACGCGCTTGCGGTCGTAGCTGACGGAGAGACCTTTGACGGAGATGGTGGATTCCACTTTTGAGATTTTAGATTTTAGACGTTAGATTTTAGACTCCGTTTTGACTTTTACATTTGCTTTGCTACCACAAAGAAGCCGCCGATGAGCAGGATGCCGAGAATGCCCCACAGCAGCCAATTCGTGCCGGAGTTTTCTTCTTCCGCCGTGACTTCGGGTTTTGCTTTTTCTTTGCTCAATGCTTTGACAATGGTATCGGTGTTGTGTTTGAGCATGTCGAGATAGGAGGGCGCGGGGCTGTTTTTATCGCCGAGGCTGTCACTGTACAGTTGCCCGCCGACGGTGACGTTGTTATCGGCGGCAAGTTGTTCGAGCAGTTTGGGATTGATGGTACTTTCGATGAAGACGGAAGGCACGCCGCTGTCTTCGATGGTTTTGACGAGGCGTCTCATATCGGAGGTCTGCACCTGTGCGTCGGTCGAGGTGCCGAGTACGCTTTCGAGGCGCAGACCGTAGCGGCGACCGTAGTACTGAAAGGCATCGTGCGAGGTAATCAAAATGCGCTGTTTGACGGGGATGGTGTTGACGGCTTTTTGAATGTAAGCGTCCGTATCTTCGAGTTGCTGACGGTAAACGCCGTAGTTAAACTCGAATTGCTCTTTTAAATCGGGGCGCAACTTGACCAAAGCGTTTTTGACATTTTCTATGTAGCGCAAACCGTTATTCGCATCCATCCAGGCGTGCGGGTCAGTGGAACCGGCGTAAGTCTGACTGCCGATAGGCGTGATGCCCTCGGTGATGAGGACGATTTCGGCGCGGGTACCGGAGTTTTCGATGAGTTCGCCGAGCCAACCTTCGAAGGTCAGTCCGTTTTTGAGAATTAAATCCGCATCGGCGATGAGTTGGGCGTCGCTCGGCGTGGGTTCGTAGATGTGCGGGTCGCCGCCGATGGGCACGACGCTTTCGATGCGAACTTCGTCACCGGCGATGTTTTCTGCCATGTCGGCGAAGATGGAAGCGGTGGCGACGACGAGAGGTTTTTCCGGTTCGGCTTGGGCGGAAAGGGTGGTGAGGGTGAAGAAAGTGAAGAGGAGGAGAATTAGTTTTTGCATTTTTTACTCTGATTTTTTTATGCTGATTGGTTAGGATTTCTTAGGATTTTACGCTGATTTTTTACGCTGACCCCATACAGTTGTCGGGGTGATTTTTTAAGATTTGCGTCCTGTCCCGTACTTCAGTCGGGATGATTTTTTCTGACTCAAATCGCTCTACTTTCTTTGCACATATAGATTTCTGCACACTTTTTCGGACAGGACAATTTCCGTTTTTCCGTTCAGTAAAATTTTCAGGCTTTGGTCGTAGGGGAATTTTTCTAAAATTTCCACTTTACTGCCGAGCATCAGGTTTTGCTGTGTCAGATATTGCAAAAATTGCTCGCTGTCATCCTGTACGCCGACGACGGTGGCTTTGTCGCCTTTCGCGGCGTTGAAAAGGTTGATTTGACGGCGAAAAGTAAACTCGCCGGCGGCATTCGGAATGGGTTCGCCGTGGGGGTCGAATTTCGGATTGCCCAAAAAATTATCCAGTTTTTCTACCAACTCGGGTGACTTGATGTGCTCTAATTGCTCCGCAATATTGTGCACTTTATCCCAGGAAAAATTCAGCTTTTCTACTAAAAAGGTTTCCCACAGCCGATGTTTACGCAGCAGTTGCGTGGCGATGGTTTTGCCGTTTTCGGTGAGCGTCACACCTTTATACTTCTCATAAAAAATCAGGTCTTTTTCCGCCAAACGCTTCAACATATCCGTCACCGAGGCGGCGGAAGTCTGCAAAATCGCCCCGATATTATTGGTGCCGGCGGGCTTCTCTTCTTTTTCACAAATTGTAAAAATGGCTTTCAGGTAATTCTCTTCGGTTTGGGACAGTCGATGCGTCATATTCAAGGATGTATAAATTTAATTTTCGGACAGCAAAGATATGATTTTTAGATAAATCTAAAAATAGTTGATGGTTGATAGTTGATGGTTGATGGTGGGGGCAGGAATATTTTCTTACCGTCGGTATATAACGTAACGACTCGAACCACTCAAACAAACAATTATCAAACTACTCAAACAACCGGCAAACCGTTTTCAAACCATTTTCTTACCTTTGCGCCGATGATGAAAAAAGGCAGAGTCATATTAACCAAAGAGCGTTTTCAGTTGACTATCGACCGTTTGTGCCGGCAGTTAATCGAGCAATACGACGACTTTTCCGATACCTGTTTGGTCGGCATTCAGACGGGCGGCGTGTCGCTGTCGGAAAGATTGCAGCAGCGACTGTCGCAGATGTTGGATATGCCGCATATCACTTCCGGCAAGCTGGACATTACCTTTTACCGCGACGATTTTCGGACGGCGAGCAAGCCTTTAAGTGCCTACCCGACCGAGATGGATTTTTTGGTCGAAGACAAAAACGTCATCCTCGTCGATGATGTGCTGTACACCGGGCGCACCGTGCAGGCGGCGCTGACTGCGCTTAATCACTACGGCAGACCGCGCCGCGTCGATTTGGTGAGCATGGTCGATCGACGTTTTAACCGCGAATTGCCCATTCAATCTAACTACATCGGCCTCGCCGTCGATGCCCTCGATAAAGCCTACGTCAGCGTAGAATGGAAAGAAAAACAGGGCGAAGACAAGATTTTGATTTTCGAAAATAAGTAAAAAAGGAGAGAGGAGAAAGGAGAGAGTCGCGCACCTCTCCCCTCTCTCCTCGCACCTCTCCTCTTAAAAAAATGGCAAAAGAACTCAGCACCAAACACGTACTCGGCATCAAATATCTGAATGAAAGTGACATCAATCTCATCTTTCAGACCGCCGAGCAATTCAAAGAAGTCATCAATCGACCGATTAAAAAAGTGCCTTCTTTACGCGATGTGACGGTAGCCAATTTGTTCTTTGAAAACAGCACGCGCACCCGCATTTCTTTCGAGCTTGCCGAAAAACGCCTTTCCGCCGATACCGTTAATTTTTCCGCCGCTTCCTCTTCCGTCAAAAAAGGCGAAACCCTCCTCGATACCGTCAACAATATCTTGTCGATGAAAGTCGATATGGTCGTCATGCGGCATCCGGCTCCCGGAGCGCACCATTTTTTGGCGCAACACATCGAAGCCAACATCGTCAACGCCGGCGACGGCACGCACGAACACCCGACGCAGGCTCTGCTCGATGCTTTCTCCATGCGAGAAAAAATCGGCGACTTACGCGGTAAAAACATCGCAATTTTCGGCGACATCGTGCACTCGCGCGTGGCATTGAGCAATATTTTCTGCTTACAAAAACTCGGTGCCAACGTCAAAGTCTGCGGCCCGCCGACCCTCATTCCGCAGCACATCGAAAAACTCGGCGTCGGCGTCTCACACAATGTCCGCGACACCCTCGAATGGTGCGACGTCGCCAACGTCCTGCGTATTCAACTGGAGCGACAAGACATTAAATTCATCCCTTCGCTCCGCGAATACTCCCGCTACTACGGCATCAATAAAAAACTGCTCGACAGCCTCGACAGCGAGGTTTTGGTCATGCACCCCGGCCCGATAAATCGCGGCGTAGAAATCACAAGCGACGTAGCCGACAGCGACCAATCCATTATTTTAGAGCAAGTCGAAAACGGCGTGGCGGTAAGAATGGCGGTTTTGTATTTGTTGGCAGCGAAGAGGAAATGACTGTCGATTTACGAATTACGATGTACGATTTACGAGGGCGGGAGCGATTTACGAATTACGATGTACGATTTACGAGGGCGGAGGTGGTATGTGCATTGACTTTTGTGAATTACTGCTAATCTCGTGTTAACCGCTTAACAATGCCAACGGCATGGAGCACATCAGCCCGGTATGTAGTTCCGGAGGAACGGAATGCCGGGGGGGAGGAACGGAATGCCCGGGAAAAAACGAAATACCGAAAACAAAACAAAACAAAACAAAACAAAACAAAACACAAAAAAGAAAAAACACAACAACCAAACAACCCCAAAACCTAAAGCAAGCAATCCAAATTCGTAAATCGTACATCGTAAATCGTAAATCGCCAAATGCGTCTTTTCAACTTCATCGGACACACTTTGCCTTCGGGTTTTATGAGCATACGCATTGCGTTTGTGTCGGTGTTTTTTACTGTGCTGTTGGGCGTAGGGGGCTTTATGATATTAGAGGATTATACCTTCGTCGAGGCGTTTTATATGACCATTATTACAATTTCGACGGTGGGTTTTACGGAGGTACATCCGCTGCACACCTCGGGGCAGATTTTGGCTTCGGTGCTGATTATGCTGAATATCGGTGTTTTTGCCTACGCCCTCGCCGTTTTTTCTTACTATATCGTGCAGGGTGAAATTTTCCGAAAATTGCATATCGCTATGATAAATCGTCAAATCTCCGAGTTGGAAAATCACGTCATCGTTTGCGGCTTCGGTCGCTACGGGCGCGAGATTACCGAGCATTTTTTTAATCACGGACAAGAATTTGTTGTGGTAGAAAACAATCCTGAAAAGGTAGAAAAAATGCGCAACAGCAAGAAAAAATTCTTATACGTCGAAGCCGATGCAACGAGCGACGAAGCTCTCATAGCGGCGGGCGTAAAGCAAGCGGGCTGCTTCGTGACGGCGCTGCCCGAAGATGCGGACAATGTTTTTACGGTATTGACGGCGCGGCAGCTAAACCCGAATTTGAACATCATCAGTCGGGCGATAAAAAGCAGATCGGTGGTAAAATTGGAGTTGGCCGGTGCCAATCACGTCATTACCCCCGAGCAAATCGGCGGCTTTTACATGGCGATGTTGGTCAGCAAACCGGGTGCCATCGAGTTCTTTTCCTTTTTGACTTCCAAATACGAGGGCGACATCAATTTTGAAGAAATTGCCTTTGAAGATTTGCCCGAAAAATATCAACACAAAGCCATTAAAGACTTGCATCTGCGTCAACACTCGGGCGCAAATATCATCGGCTACCGCAGCGGCGAAGGAAAATACACTATCAATCCGACGCCCGATACAACCTTAACGCCCGGTACGAGTTTTATTGTTTTGGGCGACGGTGAGCAATTAGCGCAGATGAAAACCTATTTTAAAATGACCGAAAATTGAACCGGTTAAGACAAAAATACCCCCAAACGGGGTTAGTTTTGCGACATATACCGCTTATCTTTGTATTTTATTTTTCCAAGGTATTTACGGTTGCTGCCGTTTGAATTTCAAACAGTTTAATTTTCTGTGTAAACAGCGAAAATTCTACCGTAAAAGCATCAAACCGCTCACGACATCTTCCCTTTCGAGTCAACTACATAATAACTACCACTCCCTTTTTTCTTGAAATCAGCATTGAATTCCGTGAATTCCTTCAAATTTGCGACTCAGTGAATATTATAATCCTCGTTTTTACCCCTGCGAAAAAAACGACAACAGAACTATGAACATTTCCAAAGTAAAATTAACCGATTCCAATCTGTTTATCGGCTTGCTCCTGCTGATGACCGCCGCGCTGTACGCCCAACCGCCCATCGACTGGGAACACACCTACGGCGGCAGTAATTACGAAGAACTCCAAGCCATGAACTACGCCGGTGACGGCTATATTTTTGCCGGCAACAGCTCCTCCGAAGACTTCGACGTCATGCCGCCGCACAACGGTTTCAGCGACGCTTGGGTCTTCAAAACCAACGTGACCGGCGATGTCGTCGAGTGGCAAAACACTTTCGGCTGTGAAGGTTTTGAGCATATTTGGGATATTCTCCCTTTAGATAACGGCGATTTTTTCCTCATCGGTCAGTCCGCCTCCGATGCCTGCCCCAACGGCAAAACCGAAGACTCACGCGGCGGAGACGACTATTGGCTCATCAAAATCGACGCCGACGGCAATTACCTCTGGGACAAAACCTACGGCGGCGAGGCTGCCGACATTGCCCGTAAAATACTGCCCACCGACGACGGCAATTTTCTTATCGGCGGCTTCTCTTATTCACAAGACTTTGCGACCACCGGCATCGGCGAGCGCACCGTACCCAATCGCGGCGAGGCAGATTATTGGCTGGTAAAAATCGACAGCGACGGCAATAAAATCGCGGATTATGTTTACGGAGGCACGCCGCAATCCTTATGGGAAGGCGATGACTGGCTCTACGACATGAAAAAAATGCCCGACGGCACTTTTCTTTTGGCGGGTTGGTCGGAAAGCAACGGCGGTTTTGAAAAAACCAACGACTCTTACGGCAGAAACGACTACTGGCTCATTCAAATCGATCAAAACGGGCAAAAAGTCACGAACGGCGGCACCAAAGACGGCGATTATATCTACGGCGGCAATTCCGTCGATGCGTTGCAAGAAGTCTTGATAACCATAGACGGCGGCATTTTATTGGTCGGTGAGTCCTTTTCTCAGCCCTTCAGCGATACCGGCATCGGCAGCAAAACCACGCCGCATTACGGTGCACCCGAAGCCGATGAAGACCTTTGGATTGTCAAATTAAATCCTGCTTTTGAAATCGTGTGGCAGCGCACCTACGGCGGTAACAGCCGCGAAATACCGCACGTCGTGTGGGAAAATCGCAGCGGAAAACTGTGGATTGCCGGCGACTCCGTTTCCCCTGCTTCCGGTAACAAAGAAGACGACAACATCAACGGAAGCAAAGATATTTGGATGCTGCTGCTGACCCCCGACGGCGACAAAATCTGGGAGCAAACCTACGGCGGCGACGGCAGCGAAGCCCCCGAAGAAATCCTGCCCGCCCACGACGGCGGCTACATCATCGGCGCGCATTCCGACAGCAATCAAAGTCAGTGGAAATCCGAAGACAGTCGCGGCTTCAACGATTTTTGGATTATCAAAACCGATTGCTCCCTTTACGACACCGAGCTGGACATCGAAACCAACGTCTGCCTCGGCGAGCCGTTTCCGCTCGCACCCGAGTTCGAAGGCTGTGACGACTGCGAATATATCTGGCTCGACGGCACGACCGACACCGTGCGCATCGTCAGTCTGACCGAAAATACCGATTTTGAAATCCTCGTCACTGACGCCGACGGCTGCGAAGACGAAGGCATCGTGCAGACCATCGTACAGAGTAACCCCGAAATTTTAGAACTCGAAAACATCCCGCCGACCTGCACCGACGACACCGACGGCAGCCTGTCGATACTCGAAGCCTCCGGTCTCACCCCGCACGAGTTTTCGCTGAACGGAAGCGACTTTTCGACCGTCGCTGATTTTGATAACCTGCCCGCCGGCGACTATCAAATCACGCTGCGCGACTCCATCGGCTGCCTTGCCGATACCACAATCAACCTTCCCAATCCGCTCGAACCGCTCATCGACATCGGCAACGATACCATTATCGAACTCGGCGACAGCATTTTGGTACAGGTCATCACCTCGCCCGGCGTCGATACTTTTATTTGGCAAAATCCGGACTTGGTCAGTTGTGCCGACTGTCCGTTTACCTACATTCGCCCGACACAGCACACGCGTTACCAAATCACCGGTTATAACGCGCAAGGCTGCGCAATCGAAGCCGCCAAATCCGTCGCCGTCAAACGCGAAACGCCTTTCTACGCGCCCACCGCTTTCTCACCCGACAACAACGGCGACAACGAATTTTTCATGCTTTTTCCCGGCGACGGCATTATCGGCATCAAAAATTTCTCAATTTATAATCGCTGGGGAGAAATCATGCACCGCCGCGAAAACGTAGCTCTGCACGACCCGCGCGACGGCTGGAACGGCAACTATCGCGGGAAATCCGCCCCGACGGGCGTCTATGTGTGGGCGGCGGAAGTTGAATTTTTGGACGGAAGAACGGAAGTATTTCAAGGAGATTTCACGCTGATGCGATAAAGGAGGTTTGGAGGTTGGGATGTTGGGCAGACCATAAACATAACTTATCTGTCTGCGTTCAACCGCCGGCTACCGGAAAAGAACCGTGAAGCCCCCGTCAACCGTCAACCGTCAACCAACAACCGTCAACCGTACTTATGATTGAACTCCTCGGCACCGTCGCCGGCCTTTGTACCACCGTCGCCATTTTGCCGCAAATTTACAAGTCCTTTAAAACAAAAAAGACGGCAGATATATCTCCCGTCATGTATTCGATTTTAGTCTTCGGTCTTGGTTTGTGGTGCATTTACGGCATTATCAAAGACGACGTGCCGCTGATTATTTTCAACGGTCTGGGCGTTGCTTTTAATGCGACTTTGCTGGTTTTGTATTTTAAATATAAGGACGGGAAGTGAAAAAATCAGATAGAATGCTACCAATCCGCCTCCGATAAATCCGTCAGCGTCACCTTAGCCCCCAGCCCTCTCAACACCGCATCCGAATAACCCGTGCGGATACCGACCGCGTACATACCCGCCGCGACGGCCGCCTGCATTCCGGTTTTGCTGTCTTCAAAAATAAAAGTTTGCGAAAAATCAGACTCCGCCACGTCCAGTGCCTTTGCCAATTTGAGATACGGCTCCGGATTAGGCTTCGGATTTTCGTAATTTTCCACACCCATCATTACCTCAACGGGCAGCTTGTGTTTTGCTACCGTCGCTTTTACAAAATCATACGGCGCATTACTCGCAATGCCGAAAGGTACCTTTTCCCGCTGCAAACGGGCAAAAATTTCGCGCACGCCGGGCAGTAACTCGGGCGGGTCGGACTGCAGCAGCAGATGCTGCAATTTTAAATCCATGTATTCAGTAACGCGCTGCGGGTCGTTTTCACGGGCGCAGTACCACTCGGCGATTTTGCGGGGAGCACGCCCGCTTAACTCTTGCGGATAAGCGGGCGGCAGATTTCCCCAAATTGCGGCGGCGGCGGATTGCCACGCCGCTTTGTGCGCATTTTGACTATCGACGATGACGCCGTCAAAATCAAACAGCGAGGCCTTCGGGGCGGGAAGTACGGCTGCTGCGGGCTTGGCGATTTTTACGGACATCGAATAGTTCGGTTAAGTATGAATTAAGGAATTTGCCTTCGGGGTCGAGTTCGTAGCGCAGTTCTTTGAAGTCTTCCCAACGCGGGTATAACTTGCGCAACTCTTCGTTTTTAGCGTCAAAACGCTTGCCCCAGTGCGGGCGACCGCCGTGCTTTAAAAAGATTTCTTCTACGATTTTGAAAGCAGCATAATTGTCCGCATTCTTCGCGTCGCGGGTTACACAACCAATCGTTACGCAATCTTCGCCGTAGGCGTAGCTTAACCAAGAGTTGTCTTCGCGCACAAAGCGAATATCCATCGGAATGTGGACAAAGGCGGGATTATTGCTGTCGTCCATCGCTGCTTTCAGGTCTTTGAAAAGCGCGGGGAAACGCGACAGGGCAATTGTCCATTCCGCTAATTCCAAAGTACCGCTGCGGCTTTTCGTGACGGTCGCATCGTACAGCGTGCCTTTGTATTCTTTTTTGCTGCTGAAAAACAAACGCTGAATAATCTTATTCGCAATCGTCGTAAAACGCGGAAAGCGCGTCGTGTACGCATACAATTTGCGCGACACCAAACGGCGGTGCTTCAAATAATCGGGTCCTTTTTTCTCGACAACCGGGGTATTCGGATCGATTTTATTACCCAAAATGACGTAACCGTGGTCGGTGTGCGGCATCCACAAAATGCGGGTAAAATCATTCTCAAACAACATTTGCTCATAATTCGCCAACCAGTCCGCATCGCGCATCGGCTTTTCTTTGAGGTGCAAAGTATAAACCGGCTCACACTGTAAGGTAATTTCGGACATCACGCCGAGCATACCGAGCGACACACGCACTGCATCCATCAGTTCTTCGCCTTCCTGTACCGCACGCACCGTACCGTCCGCCAAAATCAGGCGCAGACCGATGACGTATTCCGACAGCAGTTTTCCGTCGCGCCCCGTGCCGTGCGTACCCGTAGCGAGCGCGCCGCCGAGTGTAACGGTGTCGATGTCGGGCAGACAGGGAATACTCCAGCCGCGGTCTTGCATTGCATTGATGAGGACTTTGAGCGTGATGCCGGACTGCACCGTCATTTGCATACGCTCTTCATCGACGTGCAAAATTTGGTTGTAATCCGCAATATTTATCAAGGTATCGGTGCCGGCGGCAATGTCGGCGGAGGATTGTTTTGAGCCGTAAACGCGAATGGTCTTAGGCGCATTTTTCACCGCTGCGATAATTTCCTCTTCGGTCTTCACCGCGTGGTGTGTATTATAGGTATGGCGAACGTTTTCGTTCCAGCTCGTCCACACGTTCGTGTTTTTTTGGTCAGTTTGCATTGCAAAAGAGTTTAAGTTATCGGCCGTTTTTCGGAAAAAGCGACCCGAATAATAGTAAGTCGGAGCAATCAGGACTTATTGTAAAAAATACAATTACTCCGGACTGCTTGGTAGGAGTTAAACAGGGTTTGCCCGGTCCGGTTTAAAAATGAAAAGTTAAGTTTGTATGAAGTTAAGCCGAGGACGGGGAGAGGTCGGGGGGTGTGTGAAGTTGGGTCGCAAAAAACTGTTTTAAATGCCGGAAAGGTTTTTACTTTACGGACTGATGTGTAATTTTCCTTAAAATCTAACCTTTCTTCCGTTATGAAAATTAAAAACATTCTCATTTTTATCGCGCTGCTCGGCACTTTTTCTCTGATGGCACAAATCCAAAACAAGCCCGCAAAGCCGGCGGCATCCGTCAAAAAAGAACTGCTGCAAAGCGGGCCGATGCCGACCTACTCCGAAATGCGCGAGGTCGGAATATGGCTGCAAACCAAAACGGCAGCCGACGTTTTTATTTCATATTACCCCGTCAAAAATGTGTTAGCCGACAGCTTGGGCGTTCCCAAACTCCGAAAAAAATACACAACCGCCGTCGTGCAGACCAAGGCAGACAACGCCTACACCGCGCACCTCGTCGCCGACAGAGTCGAGCCGGGCTACCTCTACGCCTACGAAGTTTCCGTCAACGGCGTAACCTTGGAATTTCCCTATCCCCTCACCTTTCAATCGCAAGCCCTGTGGCAATACCGTACCGACCCGCCGCCGTTTCGCATGGCAGTCGGCAGTTGCTCCTACATCAACGAACCGGAGTACGACCGCCCGGGCCGAGGTTACGGCGGAGAGTACGATATTTTCAAATCCATAAACACCGCCGCCCCCGACGCCATGCTGTGGCTCGGCGATAATGTATATCTGCGCGAGGTGGATTGGTACTCGACGACGGGTATTCAAAAACGCTACACGCACACGCGCTCGACCGAAGAAATGCAGCCGCTGCTGGCTAACACACACCACTTTGCCATATGGGACGACCACGACTACGGCCCGAATGACAGCGACCGCAGCTTTATTCACAAAGACAAAACGCGCGAGGCATTTACGAATTTTTGGGGTAATCCGACTTACGGTGTACCCGGCGCACCGGAGGGCATTACTTCGCAATTTCAGTGGAATGACGTACAGTTTTTTCTGATGGATAATCGGTGGTTTCGCACGCCGAACGACTGCAAAACCTGCGAAAAAGTTTATTTCGGCAAAGCACAAATCGATTGGCTGATTGAGGCGATGGTCGGCAGCAAAGCGGCCTTTAAGGTCATCGCGACGGGCGGGCAGGTGCTTTCGACGGCGAAGGTGTACGAAAATTACGCAAAACTCAATCTCGAAGAACGCGCCTACCTGCTGCGCAGAATCAATGAAGAAGGCATCAAAAACGTCGTCTTTTTGACGGGCGACCGGCACCACACCGAGTTGAGTAAATTGGTCAATCCGGCGGGCAATACGCTGTACGACTGGACGGTTTCGCCGCTGACCTCGGGCTACGGGCCGCGCCAAGAGGAAAACCTTAATCGAGTTGCCGGCACTTTGGTAACGGAAAGAAATTTCGGGACTTTGGACTTCAGCGGACCGCGCAAAAATCGGGTGCTGACGATGACGATTTGGGATAAAGACGGGAAGGAGATTTGGACGCGGCGGGTGGAGGCGGAGTAGATAATTGCGGAGAATAACCGTTAAAACCCCGCCGCAATCATCCGTTTTTTACCCTGCATATCTTCCTTGATTTTTACATAGTCAAAGCCGTTTGCGCGAACGTGCGCCGCGACTTCTTCCGCATTGTATTCATTACATTCAAAAAACAGAAAGCCGCTTTTGCTCAATTTTTGCCGAGCAAAAGCGGTTATTTTTTTGTAAAAAATTAAAGGATTTTCGTCGGTGGTGAAGAGGGCTAAATGCGGTTCGTGTCGCAAAACATGACTCGGCATCAGGGTCTTTTCGCGGGTCGGAATGTAGGGTGGATTGCTGACGATGATATCGCAGGTCGGCAGACTCCCCCACCCTTTTTCATTCAAAATATCCTGTAAAATAAAATCGACCGCAACGGCATTTTTTTCCGCATTCTCCCGCGCCGTTTGCAAGGCTTTTTCACTCACATCCAAAGCAGAAATATCGAGGCGCGGCAACCGCTTTTTCAGCGTAATCGGAATGCAACCGCTGCCCGTACCGATGTCTAAAACGCTGCGTAAATGCGGATGTGCATTCGCCGTTTCTTCTATCCAAAACACCAATTCTTCCGTCTCCGGGCGCGGAATGAGGACGGCGGGATTGACGTTGAATTTCAGCCCGAAAAAATCCGCTTCACCGAGGATATACTGCACGGGTTCACCGGCGGCTAAACGGCGGTTAATTTCTTGAAAATGAGCGATTTGTGCAACGGTCAGTTCTCCTGCTTTTTGCGGATTGTAAATATCGAATGCGTCCTCGAAAATGATGCGAATAATGCTGCGGGCTTCGCCGACACTGTGCTGCGTGGTCAGCGTTTTAAAGAGGATGTTATCAGCTTCTTTTATTTTCATTATTTAGTTGTCGGTTGCCTGAACCGTAGCATCGACTTTAGTCGATTGGCTGTTTTTAAAACGGTGGACGGTTGTATGGTACGGCGCGAATTATCTTACGATTTACAACTCAACCTTATACAACATCAACTCTTCCGTTTCCCCCGGCAGGGTCGTAAAGCCTTCGTGCCGCAGACCGATTTTTTCCAACAGTTTTTGGGATGCCGTATTATGTTTTGCGGTAATGCCGAGTATAGTTTTTAGGTCGAAATCTTCGCGTGCGGCTCGCATCAGTCGCGTCGCGCTCTCGGTGCCGTAGCCTTGCCCTTCGTAGTCGGGCAAAAAGGCGAAACCGATGTCGGTGCCGGGCAGTCCGGGGCGGTCGTAAAAGCCGCAATTTCCGATTTTCGTGCCGTCGCTTTTCAGTATCACCGCGTAATTGCCGAAGCCCAATCTTTCCAACTGCGGTGTCATGCGGTCGGCAATGTATTTTTCCGCCTCGGCTACCGTTTTGACGTTGCGGTCACCGATATTTTGCAGCCATTTCGGCATGTTGAGGACTTCTAAAACGAAGGGCGCGTCTTCCCTGACCACGGGGCGCAGCAGCAATCTTTCGGTCTCGAAGGTTTTGTATTTTTTCATTTGGCAGTAAAGAGTAGAGAGTGAAGAGTAAAGAGCCACGCGGGCAACTGACAACGGGCAACCGACAACGAGTCACAAGAATCGAAAGCACAGCGAAAAACCACAAACCCAACCACCAACCATCAACCACCAACCAACTCAGTGCGAATGAAAATACCCGTACATCTGAAAGACAAACAGCGCGACACCGGCAACGATTAGGAAGCCGTTGGCGACTTTGTAAAAAGTCTCGTAGCTTTTGTATTTTTTCCACTTTGAAATAATAAAAACGATGGGAATGAGCGCGAGGATTTGCCCTAATTCCACGCCGATATTAAAGCTGACAATTTTGGCGACAATCATTTCCGTACCGATGTCGAAAGATTGCAGACGCGCCGACAAACCGAAGCCGTGAATGAGTCCGAAAATGAAGACCATGAACAGCAAATTCGGCGAGGTGACGCCGAAATATTTTTTAAAACCTTCCAAATTTTCAAAGCCCTTGTACAACACGCTCAAAGCGATAACCGCGTCGATGAGATGCTCGTCCGCTTTGATGCCGAGCAGCGTCGCACCGATGAGCGTGATGCTGTGACCGATGGTAAAAACGGTAATGAATTTTACAATGTCTTTAAAATTGTTCAGATAAAAAATGACCCCGACGAGGAAAAGCAGGTGGTCGTAGCCGGTCAGCATGTGCTTGGCACCGACGAGGATGTAACTGAGCAGCCCGCCGTTAGCAAGAATTTCCTGATCGGTTTGCGAAACGCCGTGTGCTTGCAGCACAAGCGGCAACAGCAATAAAAATAAGAGAGAAAGTCGAGTTTGTAAATTCATATCGGGTTGTTATTATAAAAGGTGCAAATTTATAAAAATAAATCTATCACGACCACGACTTAGCTTATGTTGAAGAATTAAAATAACCGTTTTGTCGCTTTTAAAATATCTATGATTGCCGACGCCTGAAAGAAAATGTGACGTTCTTGATTGTTGCCGTCATAATGCTATAAAATTAATTTTAAAAATCAAAAATACATTTCATGTACAAAAGCTTTACCCTTACACTCCTTTTCTCCGTTTTCTCCTTTGCGGTTTTGCAGGCGCAATTTACGGACATCAGCAACACCGCTATTAAAGAGCCGACTTCGGCTCTGAGCCTTATGGTCGGTCTGACTAATTACCAAGGCGACCTCATCGAGCCGACTTTCGACTTCGGAGAGAGTAATTTCGCTTTCGGTTTGCGTTACAGCAAATACTTTTCCGAAAAATTGACCGGTAATCTCGGTGTGCTTTTCGGGGGTATTTCGGGTTCGGATGCGGACTATGATGCACGTGTAGCGCGCGGTTTTGAGTTGGAAAAGACCTCTTTGGTCAATGTCGCTTTGAGCGGTGACTACTACATTCTCGGTCAAAATCGCTACCGCAAAGATGAGAATACGGCTATCTATTTGAATGCCGGCATCAATCTGTCTTTTATAGATCCGGAGCCGACGGGCATCCTCGACGGTTCGGAAGAAGACTTCGGCGGTTCGGCTTTCGGTGTACAAATCGGCGGCGGTCTGAAGCAGCATTTGAGCGAAAGACTCAGCTTAGCGGCAGAGTTAAGTTTCCGCCCGACTTTTTCCGATGAAATCGACGGCATCAGCAAAAACGGAAATCCCGACAACAATGATACCTTCGTTTGGATTGGTTTAGCGGCGACTTATCAATTGGGAGAGAAGTAGATGATGGTTGGTAGTTGACGGACGAGGAAAGATGCTCGAAACTTGTGTCTTTTCATTGGGTCTGTCTTACTTTATACAACTTTCGATGACCGTCATTTTGCTTTTGCATCTGAAAAAAATCCTGAATGTTCAGCGGAACGTTCAGGATTTTTTTTGTGTTAAATCAGGCACAGTTCCGTCGTATTTCCGTTTCGTCAAACATTACTTCTGCGTTTCTCCTACCTTTGTCAGACCATGAAATACTTCCCCCTTATTTTTAAATTATAATTCCGATACACGGGCTTGATTTTCAGACTTATGACCTTGAAATGAAAATCCCACAAACTTTTTATCCCATCACATTTCGATTACTCAGTCTGCTCCTCGCAGCCCTGCTGCCGCATTTTCTTGTCGCTCAATGCGACCCCGACACCGAGCCGCCCGTCGCTCAATTCGATACTTTGGTCATTTCCTGCACCGCCGTTTTACCGCCCGCCGGCACCGAAATTACTTTTCTCGACAACTGTGACCCCGACCCGCAAGTCGAAATTATCGACCAATTTACCGACGATAATTTTAACTGCGGTGACGCTGCTTTCCCGCAAGGGGTCGTGTACATTACGCGCACCTACGAAGCAACCGATGTATCCGGCAATATCGCAACGGCGGATTTAACTATCGCCCTCGCGCGCCAAGTCGGCGTCACTTTCCCCGCCGACATCACTTGGACGGCGGAAGAATTTGCGGATTTTCCAAACATCACCGATCCGCAGCCTTTGAGCGACGACCTCGCCGAGACCGGCTCGGGTGTTCCCGACATCGCGTTAGGTCAGTTTTGCAATTACGCCCTCAGCAGCGAAACGGAAGTGTTGAACGGCTGCGGCGAAAACAACATCACCTTTCTGCGCACCTGGATTGTCTTGGATTGGTGCACAAATTCTTTGATTACGGAAGGGGAAGACGGCAGTGACAACACCCAACTCATCAGCATTATCGACGCGGAAAACAGTACCGCGCCGACGGCGGTCTGCATTAGTAATATTGCCGTCGAAATCATGCCTTTGGACTCGAACGGCGACGGTCAACCGGATTTTTGTATGGTTGAATTATTCGCCGCTGACTTTGACAACGGCTCGACGGACGACACGACGCCGGCGGAAGACTTGCAGTTTTACTTCGACTCTGATTTTACCGAAACGTTTCGCGTCTTCACCGGGGCAGACCTCGGGCTTAATAATCTGCTGATTTATGTTGTGGATGAAGACGGCTGTTTCGCGGTTTGCGAATTGACTTTGCTTATTTCCGCTCCGGCCGGTACACCTTGCAATGCTTTCGACACCGAGGGCGTAAGCGGGCAGGTCAGAGTGCAAACGGGCGAACCGATTAACGACGTAACGGTGAGTATCGGCAGTTTGCAAGACATCACCGAAGCCGACGGTATGTACGACATTTCCGTGATAATCGAAGCGGGCAATTTCTTTGAGTTAATCGGCGATAAAAACACAAACATTGCCAACGGCATAACGGGCGCGGATTTAATCCTCATCCGTCAGCACATTTTGAATGTCAATTCTATCGAAAATCCGGTTTACCTGCGCGCCGCCGATATCAACAACAGCGGTGCGATTACGGGCGCGGATTTGGTCTTGGCGCGGCAGGCGATTTTGGGTGTAATTACCGAATTTCCGAACAGCGACTCTTGGCGATTTTACTTTAATTCTCAGCCCGTTCCGGAAGAATTGACAGAAAGTGCTGTCTTTCAGGCAGACGGCAGTTCGCAGGAATTTGAAATCGATTTTTGGGGCTATAAGGTGGGTGATGTGAACGGGAGTGCAGACCCGCAGAATTGATGACGGTTGACGGTTGA
>JAHDCG010000256.1 GCA_020629965.1 Saprospiraceae bacterium
GAACTGCACCGAGAGCACACCAACAATTTGATTGAAATGGTGGATAAGGCGATGCGTAAAATTTATCAAAGTCAGGTTGCGAATTTTTCGGTTAATAAAAACGTAGAAAATGCTTGCCGACAGGTACAAAAAGTAAAAACCGACGACTCCGATTTTGTCGATAAATTGAAAGTCACCATACCTCTCATTCCGTTTATTTTGACGTATTCGGGAGAGTTGAGTTCGCCTAATCTTTTACAGGATGTGAAGAAAATGTGGAAGGAGGGAGGGTGGAAAAGGCTTTTTGTGGAGAAAGTGTAGAATGCCGTAAAATTTCACAGAAACAACAAACAAATTTCGGGCTGACTATCGACTGATAGTCAGCCTTTAATTCTTACCGCAAAATCCCCAAATGCAAAACCCGCCCGCCCGATTGATTCACCGGACTCGTACTTTTACCGATTACAATACCCGCTTCGGGAGCGTAAAATTTCTTGATTTCTCTGCCGAAAACGTCGCGTAGGGTAGCGATGTGTTCGCCCGCATCGAGCATTTGCATCAACTCGGCATAGACCGTCAGCAGTCCGCCTTTGTCGGTGTAAATCCAGTAAGATTTTTTGCAAATGACGGGTTCGGTACTCGGTTGGTCGATTTCGTCGTCCGTCATTTCGAGGTAAGACATTACGTTATCGACGCCCTCTACGCCGCTGCGGATGAGTTTGCGCTGATAAACGTTCGGGTTGCCGATTTCCATGGTGATGGCGGGGATGTCCATCGCATGGCAGGCGCCGCGCAGCGTACCGTCGAAGGGCGGATTGTGCACGATAATCTGCGGATTTTGCAACAGTGCGAGTTTTCGGGTCGTCGGGTGCTTCATGTCGGCGCGCACGTAGTAGGTGTTGATGCGTCCGGGACTCGCCGTGTGCAAATCCAACAGATAGTCGAAGGATTTAACCACGCGGTCGATGAAGCGAAAAGCGTAAACCTGACTCGTATTCCCGTCCGCCTTACCGGGCATGATGTGGTTGAGGTCGGTGCCGTCTTCAAAGCGGCGGGTCTTGCGTAGGTAGGCGGGAATATTGACCACGGGAATGCCGACGATGACACCCTCGAAATCTTCGGCGTCGAGGTTGTCGTAAATGCGCTGAATGACCTGCACGCCGTTGAGTTCGTTGCCGTGTACGGCAGCGGTGACGCCGAGTACGGGGAAGTCCGCCTTGCCGCGCACGACCATGAGCGGAATTCTGACGAAATTGCCGAGTCCGTCACGTATGATGCGGAGCCAAAAGAGCTTTTTGCTGTTTCGGGGGGTGTCTTCGATTTTAAATTCTAAAACGGTTGGTATGTTTTCTTGCATTGTTTTTACGGTTGACGGTGGTATGGTGGACGGTGGACGGAGGTGTTTGCCCCGGTCTTACGGATGATTTGGAATGTTGTGATTATGATTTTTTGACGCTGATTTTTCTTTTTTTTGACGCTGATTTTTCTAAGATTTTTTAAGATTTTACGCTGATTACTCCCCAACTCCCCAACTCCCCAACTCCCCGACTCCCCGACTTCTCGCCCTCTCAACCTCCCGACTTCTCCACTTCTTCCACAATCAAATCAATCGTTTGTCGCAAAATCGGTCTGCCGGTTTGCTGCTCCGCCTGCGGGAAGCCGCCGATACTTAGCGTGTTGACTTCCGAAAGGACGCGCTTGCCGTTGTCGTCGGTTAAAGTGTCTGCGCCGAAAATTAAAATGCCTTCTTTTTTTAGGCGCGGGGCGATGGTTTTGACGATTTTGATTTCGTCGGCGTCGGCTTCGGCGGGGACGGATTTTCCGCCCTGCGCGACGTTGCAAAGCCATGAGTCGGGGGCGGGCAGGCGCAGGGAAGCGGCTAAAATTTCGCCGTTGACAACGAGGATGCGTTTGTCGCCTTTTTTGACATTTTCTAAAAATTTCATGGCTAAATAGCCGTCTTGTTCGAGTTCGATTTTGATGATTGCCAAATATTCCGCGAGCGACATTTCTTCTTCGCCGGTCGAGACTTTGCCGTCTTTGATTTTTACAATACCCTTGCCGCCGTATTCTTTCAGAGGCTTTAAAACAATGGGAAATTGCGCCGCAAAAGCCTCGACTTCCGCCTCGCTTTTGACTAACTGCATCGGCGGACACACCTCGGGGAAGTTCAGGAGAAATTCCTTGGTGCTCGTTTTCATGATGCCGTCGGGGTGATTGATGATGGTTTTCAAAATGGCTCTGCCCGCCAAATAGTTGAGAAAACTGTCGGTCACGGGGCGGGGCAGGCGCATCAGTATCACGTCAAAATCCTCGATATCGACGCGTTTTCCGCCTTCGGTAAATTGCTTGCCGTCGGCTTGAAAATCAAAATCCGCATCGACTTCGGTTGCGTAAACTTCGTTGGTATCGTGCGCAAAAAAGAACCCGGCGTTGCGGGCATCACCGCGCGAGGCAACGCGCACCGTGTCCGTTTTTTCGTGGGCGGCGAGAGTGCGCATCAGCGCATAGAGTGAGTTTTCTTTGCTGTGACCGCTGTGGTCGGTGAGGGTGAGGTATTTGTATTTTTTCATTTTTGGATAAGATTTTTTCTTTGGACCTTGAGAGGCGAGCAGGATTAGAGGATTTTTAGGATTTGACTTTTCGTGTTCGATTGTTCGGAGTCTTATTGGCGGCTGCGCACAAGACGTTCCCGGCAGGGGGCCCCCGATTTAGCCTGTCTCGACTTTAGCCGTGGAGGGGCGGAGGGGGCTGAAGACGCGCGGCACCATTCGTCTCCAACCCCCTAACCCCCGAATCGGGGGAACTTTCTCCGTGTTCAATTTAATATTAAATCTCAATTCCGGTTCTCCGCGTTTTTACAGGAACCGGCAACCGGCAACTACCAACCGTCAACTATTATTGATTTCTTTCAACTCTTCCAGCAGCGTCTCATCATTATTCAGCGACTTAAAAAGGCGCATCCGAAATTTAC
>JAHDCG010000257.1 GCA_020629965.1 Saprospiraceae bacterium
GGACTTTTGAATATTTTAAATTTCATTTTATAATTGCGGCACAACGGTATTTTTATTTTAAATTTTTCACGATAATTTGTTTACGAAATCAGACTAAATTTCTTACATTTGCGGCGAATAAAAAAAGGTATAACACAAAAAAATCGAACGGTTGAAAAGGTCAATCGTTTGTTTCGGAAAAAACCACGCTCGAATAAAGTTTCGGGACTTCCGAATGCTTATTTTCTTTTGTATTAAATGTAAAAAAAACGTCTTTTACTCGCCCGAGTCTTGATGACGACTTTTTTGCTCTCCTGTCGCTGCCATGCGATGAATCCAACCAATTCACGTACTTTCCGTACAAGATTTCAGGTCGCTTCTTTTTTATTCCGAAATCATAATTGATGATTGATAAATGGTGAATGATTTTGCCGCTTTGTGAAAGTTCCGAACAGACCTGATTTTTCCTGCTGCCCTGTCATTCATAATTTATCGTTTATCACTCATGCATCTATTTTAACTCTCGGAAAGTCGCAACGCGAAAGGCGCGAAGCAACAACAAAAACTTTCCGTAAAAAAATCGTACTAATTTATGGGTATGCAAACTCCGATTACTCAGTCCTTCAACTTGCCCGACGGACAGGAAGTAATCATCGAAACGGGCAAACTCGCTACGCAAGCCGACGGCTCGGTCGTCGTACGCGTCGGTGACACGATGCTTTTTGCCTCCATCGTTTCCGCAACTAAACCAAAACCCGGACAAAGTTTTTTCCCGCTGTCCGTGGATTATCAAGAAAAATTCGCCTCGGTCGGTCGTATTCCCGGTAACTTTTTTCGCCGCGAAACCCGCCTGAACGACTACGAAATTCTCATCAGCCGCCTGGTGGACCGCGCCCTGCGCCCCCTCTTCCCGACCGGCTACATGAACGAAACGCAGGTTATCATTAACCTCATCAGCGGTGACCCCGAGACGACTCCGGATGCTTACGCTTGCCTCGCGGCATCGGCGGCACTGGCGGTCTCTCCGATTTTGGTCGATGCGATGGTTTCCGAAGTACGCGTAGCCCGCATCAACGGCAACCTGCACATCAACCCCGCAAAATCAGACCTCGAAAACGCAGACCTCGACATCATCCTCGCCGCGACCGATAAGGACGTGATGATGGTAGAAGGGGAAATGAATGAAGTACAAGAAGCCGACCTCGTGGAGGCTATCAAATACGGACACGAAGCGGTCAAAACGCAAATCGAAGCAATGCGCGCGCTCGCCGAAAAAGTAGGCGAAAAAGCCACCGTAAAACGCGAATGGGAAGCCGCCGAAACGAACGAAGAACTGTATGCGGAAGTCGAGAAGCACTCCAAAGACGCTATCCTCGAAGTGGCACGCGGTGCGCACAACAAAGCCGACCGTAAAGCAGGTTTGAAAGCGGCAAAAGATGCGATGAAAGAAGCTCTTTTGGAAGCGCACGATGAGGAATGGATGGAAGAAAACGGAGAGGAAATTTCCGGTTACTTCGACAAAATCAAGAAAAAGACCATTCGTCGCATGATGCTCGATGAAAAGACCCGCCTCGACGGTCGTGACTTCGACAAGGTGCGTCCGATTTGGACGGAGGTGGATTATCTGCCCTCTGCGCACGGTTCGGCTATTTTTAACCGGGGCGAAACGCAGGCTTTGACTTCATTGACTTTGGGTACAAAGTTGGATAAGCAAATGGTCGATATTGCCCTCGGTCAGTACTACGAAAACTTTATTCTGCACTACAACTTCCCTGCCCTCTCCGTCGGTGAAATCAAGCCGATGCGCGGTCCGGGTCGTCGGGAGGTGGGTCACGCCAACCTCGCGGGTCGCTCTTTGCGCAAAGTGCTGCCGGAAGACAATGCCTACACCATTCGCTTGGTGAGTGACATTTTGGAGTCTAACGGTTCGTCTTCGATGGCGACGGTTTGTGCGGGTTGTTTGGCCCTCATGGACGGCGGTATCAAGATTAAATCGACCATTGCGGGTATCGCGATGGGTATGATTGCCGAAGGCGACGAGTTTGCTATCCTGACCGACATCCTCGGCGACGAAGATGCTTTGGGTGATATGGACTTTAAAGTAACGGGTACTAAAAAAGGTATCACGGCCTGTCAGATGGACATTAAAATCGACGGGTTGCCTTACGAAAACCTTGAAAAAGCACTCGCACAGGCACGCGACGGTCGTCTGCACATCATCGACGAGATGGAGAAAACGATGGACGCACCGCGCGAAGATTACAAGCCGCACGCACCGCGTATCGTGGAATTGATTATCGACAAATCGTACATCGGTGCGGTTATCGGACCCGGCGGTAAAATCATCCAAGAGATGCAGGAAGCGACCGGCGCGACGATTAACATCGAAGAAAAAGACGGCAAAGGACACGTCAGCGTTTCGTCTTCCGACAAAGCGAGCATCGACGCGGCACTGGCGCGCATCAACGACATTACCTTCACGCCGAGCGTCGGTGAGGAGTACGATGCCGTGGTAAAAACCATTATGCCTTACGGTGTTTTTGTCGATTTCAAAGGAAAATCGGGCTTGTTGCACGTTTCCGAAATCAGCTACACCCGCATCGAAAACGTGGAAGATGTCTTTGAAGAAGGCGACGAAGTCCGCGTGAAGTTGGTCGAAATCGACGAGCGCAGCGGAAAAATGCGCCTCTCGCGCAAGGCACTGCTGCCGAAGCCGGAAGGTTACGTGGAGCCGCCTGCGCGTGAAAATCGCGGCGGCGGAGACCGCAGAGGCGGCGGTGGTCGCGGTGGTGATCGTCGCGGCGGCGGTCGCGGGGGGAGACGATAGTCTTTACCTTGCGTGATTAAATTTTAGAAAGAAGTCTCCCGGCGGTGGTCGGGGGGCTTTTTTTTTGTTCTATGGCATTAGAGTCCCGGTACTAATGTGCCGGGCTGAAGTGATTCGTGCCG
>JAHDCG010000124.1 GCA_020629965.1 Saprospiraceae bacterium
CCATTGGGGGCGGAGGGGGTCTAAAACGCGGGTTTCTGCTTATAAAATCCCCCCTAACCCCCAATGGGGGAACTTGCTCCGCACCTGAGTTTGCGGATAAAATTAAGAACCAATCAACCCTGCTCGGAGCGGGGGAACTTTCTCCGAGCTTGAGTTCATGCTAAATCTCAATTTTACGATATTCTCAAAAAGCATCAGTGTAAATCTTAAAAAATCATAACAAATCAGCGTAAAAAATTCAGCGTAAAAAAAATCAGAAAAAACAAAAACATGAATAAAATACTTCTTCTCGCAGTACTCGGTCTTTTGGTCGGCTGCAACCCAAAAACCGTCACTCCCGTTCCCGCGCCCGAAATCGAGATGCTGGATACCATGGTTATTTCCGCGCCGCGCGTCGATACGCCGATTGTCGGTTATGAACTCGATAAGTACAATCCTTCGGCGAAGCGCGATAACGACCTTTTGGACACCAAACTCGATTTGCGATTTAATTGGGAAAAAGAGCAGGTTATCGGCAAGGCGGTTTTGACTTTGCAGCCCGTTTTTTATCCCGTGTCTTCCGTGACTTTGGATGCGAAAGGGTTTGAATTTTCGCGGATTGCGCTACAGGGCGGAAAAGATTTGACTTACGACTACGACGGGCAGCAAGTGAAAATCAACCTCGGCGCGACTTATAAACGCGACGCGAAATATACTTTGGAAATCGACTACGTGGCAACTCCGGCGGCAAGCGGCGGCAGTGCGGCGATTTCCTCCGACCAAGGTCTGTATTTTATCAATCCGCGCGGCGAAGAAGCCGGCAAACCGCAGCAAATATGGACGCAAGGCGAGACGGAGAGCAGCTCGCGGTGGTTTCCGACCATCGACAAGCCCAACGAGCGCACGACGCAGGAGCTGACCGTAACGGTGCAGGACAAATACGTGACCCTTTCCAACGGTCTCTTGGTGAGCAGCAAACCCGCCGGTGACGGCATGCGGACGGACACCTGGAAAATGGACAAGTCGCACGCACCTTATCTTTTTGCCCTCGTCGTCGGTGATTTTGCGGTGATCAAAGACAAATGGAAAGGCATGGATGTGGACTACTACGTGGAGCCGGAATACGAGGAACACGCCCGCGCGATTTTTCCGCATACGCCGGAAATGCTGACTTTCTTTTCGGATAAACTAAAGGTGCAATATCCGTGGCAAAAGTACTCGCAGGCGGTGGTACGCGACTTTGTTTCGGGTGCGATGGAGAATACGACGGCGGTGATTTTCGGGGATTTTGTACAGCGCACGGAGCGGGAATTGATTGATGAATTGACGAATGATAAAATTGTGGCGCACGAGATGTTTCACCATTGGTTCGGCGATTATGTGACTTGTGAAAGTTGGGCAAATTTGACGCTGAACGAGGGCTTCGCCAATTACTCGGAATATATGTGGCTGGAGGAAAAATACGGACGCGACGCAGCGGATTTGCACCGCATGGAGGAATTTGAAGGCTACCTCGGGCAGGCGCGCAATCAGGGGATGCACCCGCTGATTCATTACAGCTACGACGACAAAGAGGATATGTTTGACGCGCACAGTTACAACAAAGGCGGTTTGGTGCTGCACATGCTGCGTGCGTATTTGGGCGACGAGGCATTTTTTGCGGGACTGACTAAATATCTGACGGACAATGCTTTAACCGCCGTGGAAGTGGCGGAGTTGCGCATGGCTTTTGAAGATACGGTAGGCGAAGATTTACACTGGTTTTTCGACCAATGGTATTTGCAGCAGGGGCATCCGAATTTGGAGTTCAGCAAATTTTATAATGCGGAAACCGGAAATTTAGAATTGACCGTCATCCAAACGCAAGACCCGGCGCGTAATCCTTCGGTTTTTAAATTGCCGATCGAGGTGGATATTTACACGGGACCGAGTACGAAAACGCGGACGCAAATCGTGACGACGCAGCGCGAGCAAACTTTTATGCTGCCCGTCGGCGAAGAACCGGCTTTTGTCGATATCGACCCCGAAAAAGTGCTGTTGGCGGAAAAAACGCCGGAAGATAAATCGGAAGCGGAATTGATTTTTCAGTTTTTGAACACCGAGTCTTTTGCCAATCGCCTGGAGGCGGTGCGCGAGTTGCGCGAAAGCAGCGCCCCTGCCGTGGCAGGTTTGTACGCAAAAGGTTTGCAGGATGATTTTTGGGTAATCCGTTTGATTTCGGCGGGTAACATCGAGCCGAACCCGGCAAATATCGAGAAGATTAAAACGATGGCAACCTCGGACGAGCACTCGCAGGTACGGGCGCAGGCGGTGGCACTTTTGGCATCGACGGGTGATGCGACTCACAAAGACGCGATAGTGAAAGCGATGACTACCGACCGCTCTTACTCGGTACAGTCGGCGGCGCTGGCGGGTTTGAAAAATATCGACCCGGAAGCGGCTTTGACGGAGGCGAAAAAATTGGAAAGCTCGGATAATGCAGAACTGCTGACCGCCGTAGCACAAATTTATGCGGAAAGCGGCGATGCAAAATATTTACCGTTTTTTGAGAAGTCGCTGCGCGAAACGGACGGTTACGAAGCGATTGGTTTTTACGAAAATTACGGGCAATTGGTCACGGCGGGCGATAAATCCGTTTTGGTCGCCGGTGCGGAAAAAATGCAGCAAATCGGCAGCGATATGAAGGCTTCGCCGTTTCAGCGTTTTGCGGCGACGAAGACTTTGAATGACTTTTACCTGGCGGCACACGACCGCGCGACAGAGGCAAGCGATGAGGCGGTAAAAACGAAAATGACGGCTTTGAAGGCGCGGTTTGCGGAGATGATTGAAGGCATTAAAGCGCAAGAGACGGAGCCGCAGTTGAATACTTTTTACAGCGGTTTTCCTACGCCGACGAATTGATTGGTTTACGGTTTAAGGGTTTATGTTTTACGGCGGACGAATTCGAGGTTCTCGGGTTCGTCCGTTTTTTTTTAACCCGGCGCGTTCCCGGCACTTACATACCGGGCTGATGTGCCCCATGTCGGTGGCATTGGCGTTAGTGGGTGATAAGGGGGAGGAGTATATGCTTTAGAAACGATTTCCGACGTTATCTCAAACAGCGGATACGCAGAATTCCTATTTGCCCGCCGAGACAAAAACTCTAAACGCTCAAAGAAGCAAGTCAAACAGAAATCCAAAAAATCTTGTTCATCTTGTCTAAAAAAATTCCGTCCTAATTCTTCTCAAAACTAAATAATCATGTCTTCCTTTCGTACCGATTTTAAATTACCGGATTATCCCTTTTCGATTACGCACGGCCATAAAATTCTGTCGCTCGGGTCTTGTTTTGCGGAGCATATCGGCGAGAAAATGACGGCAGAAAAGTTTCGGATTTTGCGCAATCCGTTCGGCATTATTTATAATCCGGCATCGACGGCGGAGGGGTTGCGGCGGTTGTTTGCGGGGCAGGAATTGAGTGAGGACGACATTTTTCAACATAACGATTTGTGGCACAGTCGGCTGCATCATTCTACGTTTTCGCGGGCGGATAAGGATGATTTTTTGACGAATATTCAGGCGGAAAGCGAGCGGGCGGCGGCGCATCTGCGGGAGACGGACAGATTGTTTTTGACTTTCGGAACGGCTTACGTGTGGGAAGAGAAAATGACGGGGCGCGTGAATGCAAATTGTCATAAAAGACCGCAGCGGGAGTTTACGCGGCGGCGGTTGTCGGTGCGGGAGATTACGGGGGATTTGCTGCCGATTTTAGAGAAAATCAAAGCACATAATCCAAATTCAGCGGTGCTGCTGACCGTCAGTCCGGTGCGGCATGTGCGTGACGGCATGGTGGAAAATCAACGCAGTAAAGCGGTTTTGCACTTGGCAGCGGAGGAACTTTGTGCAGCAACGGATTTTGTGCATTACTTCCCGGCTTACGAAATGATGCAGGATGATTTGCGCGATTATCGCTTCTACACAGCGGATATGCTGCACCCGAACGAGACGGCAACGGCTTACATTTACGGGCGATTTCGGGAGGCGTTTTTTGACTCGGAAACCGAGGAGTTATGCAAACGCATTGCGGAGATTAAACGGGCGGCAGCGCACCGTCCGTTTCGGGCGGACTCGGCGGCGCATCGAGATTTTTTGCGGAAATATGCGGAGAAAACGGCGGCATTGCAGCGGGAGTTTCCGAACTTGGATTTTGCGAAGGAGCGGGATTATTTTGCGAGTCTAAAAAATTGACGATACAAATAATATCAGAACCGGGAGTGGAGTTATAACTTGGCTTTCAGGCGAAAAAAGTGTACTTTTGATTTATATTTTTCACAAAAAGATTAAAATATGTCCGTTTTAGAAGTGAAAGACGATTTATTAAAATTGATTGTCAATACAGATGATTTTGATAAACTGAAACGTCTTCGAGATTATTTTAAAAGTTTGCAGGAAGAGGAAGATGTCAACGCGGAAGAAGAGCGTCTGATTGAAATCGGTATGCGGGAAAGCGAAGAAGGAAAAACGGTACCGAGGGCGACGGTGCAGAAAAGAATTAATAAAATTCTCAAAAAATAAATCCCATGCATCAAGTTGTTTGGACAGAATATGCTGCTAAACCTTATGAAGAAACAATAAACTATCTTGTTGACAACTACTCATTAGACACAGCCATAAAGTTTGATGAAAAATTAAATAAACAGTTAGACGTTTTAGAAACATTTCCAAACTCTTGTGAGAAACATCCTACGAAAAAGCATTTGAGAAAATGTAAAATAACAAAACAAACCTCACTAATTACTTTTACCAAAGGAAATACCGTCGAATTGATAATGTTTACAGATAATCGAATGCAAGATTTCAAAAGATAATTAAAAGGCAACTTTAATCAAATCCAAAAAGCGTACGCGACATCACGATTGTCGCATACGCTTTTTTTGCTTTAAGAATATTACCAAAAAACAATCTTTTACGAAAATCACCTCGCCGGAATTACGGAAAAAACATCCTTTGATATGAATGCGGATACGGAAAATATTACGCCGTATTTCTTCGACATTCAGCCGACTTGATTTCTCAAAAAGGGCAGCTTTCAGTCTGTTTTTGGCGCGTAATTTGTACCCGTTTCAAGTTACACGACGCAAAAATTATGAAACGCACACACATCAAAACCTGTCTCTCCGCCGCCCGGCTGTGTCTCGTCACTTATGCCGCCCTGTTCGGTTTGGAAGTTTTCCTTTTCCGCCTTTCCGACTATAATATTTACCGCATTTTAGAAATTTCCTTTGCCGACGGCTTACTGCTGTCCGCAATTTTGACGGTGCAATATCTGCTGTGGAAGCCGATGCCGCCGCACATTCGGCGCATTACGCATACCGTGCGGCAAAATAAAAAAGCGGCAGTTTTTCCGCTTGCGGTCGTACTCGGCGGCACATTTTTGTACCTGCTTTCGCCGGCGACCCTGCCCTTTTGGACTTTTCCCTTGACCGCAGCGGGCTTTTATACAATGTGGTTTTTAATCAATAAAACGCTCGTCAGTCCGGTCAATAAAATCATTTTTACCCTACTGTTCGGTGCCGCGCTGAATGCGGGTCTGATATTTTGGATGCACGAAGAAGCCAACGCGGGCAGGCATCTGCGCTACGCACGCCAACTGGCGGAAAGCCGCGACACAACGGCAATCCGGGAAATGCAAAATATGACGACTGCGACCAAAGGCTTTCCGCTGACGGTCGATGAGGACAGCTATTGGGAAGAGAAATATCTGCAATCGCCGTATTTGACTTCCAATTATTTGTTTAGCATCGAGTCCGGCGAGAAGCCGATTGACGCGACTTTTTATCGGGTTACGGAAGATTACGGTAATGATTTTTTGCCTACCTACCGCATTTATTTTCCCGAAAATTACGCGCTCGTTTTTCGCTTGAAAAAAGATTTTCGGCGCAGTATTTATTCGCCCGGCCTGCCTTACAAAAACCTGCAAGACCTGCGCGATTATCAGTTTTCGGTGGTGCATCGGGGGCGGGCGGCGCTGTCGAATACGCATAATTTCGACTTGCTGCTGCGCGAGGCACCGCTGCCCGCGCTCGGTACGGGCAAAAAAACGGAGTTGCAGGGCTTCGATTTGATGGTTTATCATCACGACGCAAACACTTACGTGTTGATCGGCGAGCCGCTGTCGGAGGCGGAGATTTTCATCGCTAATTTCGCTTTTTTCTTCAGTCTTTTTTTGGTGGCGGCTTTGCTGTTGGAAATGCTGCTGCCGCTTTTCACTTACGACTCTCCGGCGGCGTATTGGCAGGATTTGCCTTTGCAATATCGCATTCAGGCGGTGCTGATCGGGGTTACTTGTGTTTTGTTTTTTGTGATTGCGGCGGCGACTTTTGCCTTTTTGCGGGAAAATAATTCCGCCGTCGCCAACGAGCAGCAGATGTATCTCGCCGAGACGCTGAAAGAGGAATTGATGTCGGAAAATATTCCGGAAAATTTGTCCGTCGAGAGTTTTGCCCGCGAGACTTTGGCGCGTTTTGCCGACCGGTATCGGTGCGATTTGGACTTTTACAATGCCGAAGGAAATTTGGTCGCCGGTTCCTTTGCTTCCGCCGCCGGCAGCCCCGCTCCCGCTGCGGTACCCGATTATATTTTACAAAAAATCACAAACAATCCCGACGCGGTATTCGTCACCCGTTTGCAGAATGATGCGGAGTTTTATTACCGCACTTATTTCGGGGTCATGCAGAGCGAAAAATTGACAGGCATTGCCGCTGCCGCCGCCTTCGAGAGCGAAATCGGCACGACGCCTTACATATCGACCACGATGGTCAAATTGTTGAGCGTTTACGTTTTTTTGTTGCTGTTGATTTGGGCGACGGGGCTGCTGCTCATCGGTATTTTGACGCGTCCGCTGCACGTTTTGGCGGGTCATTTGCGAGATTTTAAATTGGGTAAAGAAAATAAAAAACTGAAGTGGAAAGGCAACGACGCTATCGGCAAACTCATTTCGGAGTACAACCAAATGACGGATAAAGTCCGAGAGACCACCGAAGAACTGATGCAAAACGAACGCGAGGAGGCCTGGCAAATCATGGCGCAACAAATCGCCCACGAAATCAACAATCGGCTCACGCCGCTGCGCCTCAACGTGCAGTTTTTGCTTCGTATTTTAGAAAACAGCGACACCGCCGCCGACGAAAGAGTGACCCGCATCACGGACGGTCTGACGGAAAAAATCGACGGGCTTTCCAAAGTCGCCGGTCAGTTTAAACTCTTTGCCAGGCTCGACGACCCGCAGGTGCAACCCATACCCGTCCGGCGTTTTTTGGCGGGCTATACGGCTGCTTACGAGAAAAAAGAAGACATCGAATACGCCTATAATCCGTCTGATGTTTTGCCGGAGACGGTCATTCACGCCGACCCCGAACACCTGCGCGAGGTATTGAATAACTTGTTTTCCAACGCCGAAAATGCACTCGCCGAAAGCGAACACGGCAAAATCGAACTGAGCCTGTACGCCAAAGAAAACCGCGTTTTTATCGAAGTCGCGGACAACGGGACGGGTATCGCTCCGGAAAAAGTGCAACGACTTTTCGACCCGAAATTTTCCGTCACTTCCTCGCAAACGGGACTGGGTCTGTCGGTCTGCAAAAAAATCACGGAGTACTACGGCGGGAAACTGAATTTTGTGACGGAACCGGGGACGGGAACGCGGTTTATGCTTTCTTTTGCGCGGGGGGAGGTTTAGTTGTCGGTTGCCGGTTGACCGTTGCCCGAGTGCAAAGATTTATTAGTTGCTGATATTTTTTTTTGAACCTGATTTTTATGATTTCTATGATTTGTTATGATTTGGATTTTACTTCGTAAAATCTACGCGACTGATGATGAAGATAACTGTCAGAAACTAACAAAACGCAGCCCGAGGGAGAAAGTTCTCGGCGGTAATTTATTTTTTCAAGACAAAACGGACTTCATAAAAATCCGAAAAGCGTATGCGGTACCCCGAGTGTCGCGTGCGCTTTTTTCGTTTTTGAAAATGTAACAAAAAACAGCTTTCCATGAAAATTTTAAAGTCGGGTTTAAAATTTTCATGGAAAAACGGTACTTTTGAGTATGATTTTCAGAAAAATAACAAGTCAGGTCGTAGAAGACCTCTCCTACTTTCCGGTAGTCAGCATCATCGGTCCGCGTCAGGTCGGTAAAACTACTTTGGTTAAGATGCTGAAAGATTTCTTAGTGAAGCCGCATATTTATTTGGATTTGGAGTTAGACTCCGATTTGAGAAAGTTGGATAATGCCGAGGCGTATTTAAAATTGCATTTCGACAAAACCGTCATCATCGACGAGGTGCAGCGGATGCCGCGTTTGTTTCCGTTGATACGCAGTTTGGTCGATTTACAGAAAGAACCGGCTCGTTTTATTTTATTGGGTTCGGCTTCTCCGGGTTTGATACGTGAGGCTTCGGAAAGTTTGGCGGGTCGCATTGCTTATTCGGAGTTGACGCCGTTCGGACTTACGGAAATTCAAGACATAATTCCGATGAACCGGCATTGGTTAAAAGGCGGCTTTCCGGACGCACTTTTGGCACCGACGGACGCGCTGACGCAGCGTTGGTTAGAAAATTTTGTCAAGACATTCATCGAAAGAGACCTCCGTGAATTAGGACATGAAGTATCTCCCCCTTTCCTCCAAAGAATGCTGACTATGTTGAGTCACTTACACGGACAAACGCTGAATATTTCCGACTTGTCACGATCACTCAATATCAGTCAGCCTACCGTGCGGCGGTATTTGGATTTATTGGAGGGCGGCTTCATTATTCGTCGTTTGTCTCCTTATTTTAAAAATGTCGGAAAAAGATTAGTTAAATCTCCGAAAGTTTTCATCCGTGATACAGGTTTGTTACATCGCTTGGCGAATATTTCTTCTTTGGAAAATCTCTTGGGTCATCCTCTCGTCGGTGCATCTTGGGAGGGCTATGTTATCGAGCAAATTTTGCGCTTTACCGGCAATGCGTGGGAATTTTATTATTATCGGACGCACAACAAAGCCGAGGTAGATTTAATATTGATTTCGCCGCAGGGAAAAATCGGATGTATCGAAATCAAGTATTCATCGGCCCCCTCCCTTTCCAAAGGATTTTATGAGTCTGTCGCCGATATACAACCGGATTACAAGTACGTCATTGTGCCGACCGGCGAAAAATATCCCAAAAATGAAGATGTTTGGGTTTGTAATTTGATAGATTTTTTAGAGAAAGAGCTGCCGAATTGGTAAAAAATCCCAATCGTCCTAACGGCGGGTACTTTTGTCCGATTGTCACCCCTCCTTCGCCCCCTACCTTTGCCGTGTCAATCAGACAAAAACAATCTTTTTAAAATAATCTTTCAAAAATAATTTATCATGAAATCATTCGTAAAAACCTTCGTCCTCTTCGTCGCCGTCCTCTCCGCTCAAATCACTTTCGCGCAGACCGCCGAACACGACCACAACCACGGCATGACCGAACAAGCAGCCGTCATGCACAAATCGGACAGCTCCGATAAAATGATGAAAGCCGAAACCGTGCAGGCTAAAGGCGCGACTATGCAAGACAAAATGATGAAAGCCGCACCGACGGTCATCAACCTCTCGCAAACGCCCGGGCAATACGAAACCACGGAACTGAACCTCGCAGCCGGCACTTACATTTTCGCAGTAACCAACGAAAACGTAGAAAAAGAACTCGGCTTTTACCTCACACCGACGAGCGATGCCAAAGCGCAGGTGCCTAACTCGGGCTTGGAAAGTTTGGTCGGCAAAGGGCAAACCGCCCGCACGGGCACGGTGACTTTAACGCCGGGTACTTACCAATACTCTTGCCCGCTGAACCCCACGCCGCATTATACGATTACCGTCAAATAGTTGCCGGTTGTCGGTTGCCGGTTGTCCGGCGCGTACAAACTTAAAGGGCTTTCGCTGTTGCGAAAGCCCTTTTACTATTTGTTGAGGCAACACTTTTTGTACTTTTTTCCGCTGCCGCAAGGGCAGGGTTCGTTGCGTCCGACTTTAGGCGCGGTGCGTTTAACGGTTTCGGGAATGACCGGGATATGCCGCCCGGCGGAAGGACGCGGGCGCGGTTTCTCCGGATCTTCAAACTCGTCGGCTATTATGCCCATCATGAGTTTCATAATGATTTTTTCGACGGGGTGAGTAAACATATTGTAAGCCGGTTCATTCTCCGGCATAGGTCTTTCAACCCTGCGTTCACGGTAACTGCCGTCGTAATATTCCGCTAAATTTTCGGGCACCGGCTTGCGTTGCCACGGGTGCGGCTCGGTGCATATCATCTCGGCGATTTCTGCGGCAGTTCCCGCCATAAAGTCGTCAATCAATCCTTTTTCGTCAAACCGATGTACATAACCCTCTAATTCTACGGCACTTAAATACTCTAATTCCGCCAAAGTCATGGAGATAAAATCGGTATCGGCGTAGGCTGAATCCTCTGCGTGTACTAAGTAAAAGTCGAAAATGTCTTTGAACAGGTCGATAATTTCGGGGCGGCGGTCGGGATAGTGTACGCCGATTTGAATGACCGCTTCCGCCACTATCGTTCGGACAAAACCACCGCGGTGCTTTTCTTTCAGAAAATCGGATAAAGCCGACAGTTTGTTTTTTCCGAGGGCAAACAGGGCATTTCGGAGGTCGGAAGTAGCTTGAATATCGAACCAATATTCAATAAATTCATCATTTATGCGCAGCAAATTGAGAAGCTGCGGCAGACTTTCTTCGTGTTCAAATGCCGATAAAAAATACAGACTGTGTAAGGGAGCAGACTGCGTATCTTCATTAAAACGTTTATTTTTCAATTTATCGTAACGGTCGATAGCATCCTGCAATATTTTTTCCAAGTCTTCGACCAAAGCCTCGCGCGGTAGGGCGGCGATTTTTTTGCGGTCTTCATCTTGCAGGTTTTCGGTAGAAACCTCATAAAAAAGGCGGACTTCGGGGTGGTTAAATTCCGGCATTTTGTCCGTCACGTCCGTAGGAAAAGCAGGAATCGGCATGGTTTGCCGCCGTTTGTTGTCCGCTGCCGCGTGACGCTCCGCCCCTCTTTTCGTGCGTATCGCCAATATTTTCTCCGCCATATTTCTGACGAGCGACTCCGGATACTCTAATTCTATCAGCGGCAGCAAGGCATCGGTGGCTTTATCAGTTATGCCCAAAACGGAATAGTAAACCGCCAAAGCAAACTGATAAGATTGAAATTCGGAAACGTGAAAAACATAATCTTTGTCCTCTCGCAGGTCGGTAATTTTTTTGTTTTCGCCCAAATAATGTCCGGCGGCACGCATTTTTTCTTCCTCTTCGATGTTTAGGATGTAATTGGAAATACCAAACAAATAATCCGGATGTGCCTCGATCATGTGTTGCAGCATTGTGTCCGATTTCTCGGTTTGTCCCGTTAAAACGTAAGCAGACTGCAGGTAGTTTTTAAAGGCGGGCAGTTCCGGATGTTTTTGACTAACTCTTCGTAAACCGGAATATACAGATGCGGATTTTGCGTAGCACCGTCGTGCAGTTCTTCCATGTTGTCCACTATCTTACTGTATTCCTCAACACCTCTCGGTTCTTCGGTTATTCTAATACCGGTTTTTTCGTAGTACTCTTCAAACAATTTTTCTCTGCTTTGCATATCCGTAAATTTTTTTCCCTTTAAAGATTGCGGCAAAAGTAAATAATTCTTCAATCCGACGCCGACAATTTCGCTCTTTTCCGCGCCGCATATTTTTTATCGTAAATGACAAAAATCCATATCAAATTGTAGCAAACACCCGAAAGAATTGCGCCGAGAGAAAAGTTTAAAGCTATGCTCAACAAAGAAATCGCGACCGACAGCAGCCCGATTGCCGCAAAAACAAAATAGCGGCGACAAGAAAGATAAGTCTCCAAAAGCTCGCGGGCATCGAGTTGCAGTTCCGTGCGCAGGCGGTAGGCTTTGCGGTACAAGAGGAAAATGATAAAGAAAATCGCCGTAAAGCCTGTGCCGTAAATCACCATCAGTTCGGGTATTTTGGTAAAGGGAATCATGGCGGTCAGTTCCGCATAGCGGCTGCGCAATTCGCCGCTGAATAGTGCCGAGAAGTATTTTACCTGCCAAGTCATCAAAAATTTGAGCGGATAAATGTAGAAAAGTACAAAAAACATCAATGACATTTTCAGGCGTAAAGTGCCGCCGTCTTCGAGTCCGTAGCGCAGATTAAAAACGGTCAGGGCATTCCAAATCCAGTAAATGAAAAGGATGCAGAGCGCGAAGGGAAACAGTCCGTTGACAAAGTCAATCAGTTCCGCAAAATTAGCGGGTACGCTGCTCGAAATGAGTAAAACGGCAACGGCAAGGGCGAAAATACCGTCGGTGAGTCCGTCCATGCGGGTGCCTCGGTCGCCCCGGAGGCGGAAGTTGTCTTGGTGAGCGGGCATGTTTTTTTGGGGTAAAGCTAAGGAAAAACGGGGGATTAAAATATATCAGGTGTCCGTATTTAAAGTTTATTTTGTTTATATTTACCGTAGTTTATCATAAGCTAAAAAAAATATATAAGATGAAAGCATTAAAACTTCCGGATTTAACTTTTGCAGAATATCTGCAACAAGAAATCGAGTCGGACACAAAGTATGAATACCACAACGGTAAAATATACGCTATGGCGGGCGGTACGCTCAATCACGGCAAAATTTGCGGTAATGTATATACAGAGTTGCGCGGCATATTGAAGGGTTCGAACTGTTTACCTTTTAACAGTGAAATAAAACTGCACATTGAGAAAACGGACAGCTACGTTTATCCGGACGCAATGGTGATTTGCGGCGACGTCGAAACTCCTGAAAACAACGAGCACGCCGTTACAAATCCCGTTTTGATTATAGAAGTCTTATCAAAATCTACCGCAGAATATGACCGAGGTGATAAATTTTATTTTTATCGGCAAATTCCCGGTTTTCGTGAATATTTTCTGATAGAGCAAGACAGACACATCGTCGATGTACATTTCAAAGCAGCGCAGACCAATATGTGGCGTATCACACGGTATCAAGGATTGAAAGCCGCGGTCAAATTGCAGTCCGTCGGAGCGGAAATCAATATGGAAGATTTATATTTTAGCACGGAGCCGGCGGTGGAGTCGTGAGCGGCAGATATCTTGCCGGGTCGAACTCATCTGCCTTCTCGCCCGCCGTTGAGCAACTAATAAATTTCCAAAAAACCTCCGACCGCCCTCACAACCCGCTACACAGACAAAAGCCGAACGCAACCCTGCCCGCCACCCTTACTTCACCCTTCACATTCAAACAAAAAATATTTATTCACTCGTAAAGTTTGTCATTTACAAACAATATGTTTTAATTTGTGTCTGTATTATGAAAATCCTACACAAACTAAACCGTAATGTTTCAAAAATCAATCTTACACCTCGACCTCGACGATTTTTTCGTCGCCGTCGAACGCCTGCACAACCGCAACCTCACAGGTAAACCCGTTATCATCGGCGGCATTCACGGGCGAGGGGTCGTCGCCTCTTGCAGCAGCGAGGCGCGGCGGTTCGGCGTACACTCCGAAATGCCGCTGCGCATGGCTTTGAAGATGTGCCCCGATGCCGTCGTCGTGCGCGGCGATTTCGATACCTATCTCAAGCAATCGCAAATCGTCACCGAAATAGTACAAGAAGATGCGCCTGTTTTTGAAAAATCCGCCGTCAGTGAGTTCTACGTGGATTTGACGGGCATGGACAAACACATCGGCTGCCTGAAGTGGTCGCAAGAGCTGCGCGGGCGCATTCTCAAAGAGTCGGGACTGCCCGTTTCCTGCGGCTTGTCGGTTAACAAAACGGTGTCGAAAGTCGGAACGCACGAGAGCAAACCCGAGGGTTTTCGGCTCATCGCCCCCGGCACCGAAAAGGCTTTTCTTGCCCCGCTGCCCGTCAGAAAAATGCCGGCGGTGGGTAAGGTGACGGCGCAAAAACTCAGTTTCATGGGTGTGCGCACCATCAAGGTATTGAGCGAAATACCGCCCCTGCTGCTGCAAAGAGAGTTCGGCAAAAGCGGACTGACACTTTGGAAAAAAGCCAACGGCATCGACCACACGCCCCTCGAACCCTACACCGAGCAAAAGGCAATTTCCGCCGAACACATTTTCCCGACCGAAACCATCGACCTCCGCCTGCTCCGCGACCGCCTGACGGAGTTGGTGATGAATGCGGCTTTTGAATTGCGTCGCCGCCAAAAACTCACCTCCGTCGTTTCCGTCAAAATTCGCTACGCGGATTTTAACACTTACACACGCCGCAAACGCATCCCGCATACCGCACACGACCGCGCCCTCATCGACTGCACCCGCGACATTTTCACCAAACTGTTTGAACGCCGCCAAGCCGTGCGCCGCATCGGTATTAAATTCGGCAACCTCGTCCACGGCAATCACCAAATCAATCTTTTCGACAGCAACTCGGAAGAAACGGACTTGCTGAACGCGATGGATAAGATTAGGAGGCGGTTTGGGAAGGGGGCGATTTTGAGGGCGATTTGAGACCGGTGCTTGTGTGACTTTTTTTTGACCCTGATTTTTAACCTGTCCCGACTTCAGTCGCGGATGATGACTATGATTTGTTATGGCTTTGGATTTTACTTCGTAAAATCTTATGACTATGATTTTCTACGCTGATTTACCGCTTTCAACAAACCTTAGCTCTCTAAAAAATTAAGATTTTAAGAATTATAGATTTCTCCGACTAAAAAACCGAACCCGTCCGGCAACCATCAACCATCAACCATCAACTACCAACTAACCTCGTGTTTCTCAACTGCCGCTCTACATACAGCCTGCGCTTCGGTACGCTCTCCCCGCGTGCCCTGGTCGCGCGTGCGCGGCGGTTGGGGGTGCGTACTTTGGCACTGACCGACATCAATAATACCTCGGCGGCTTTGGAGTTTTGTACGCTGTGCCGGGAAGCGGGCATTCGTCCGATTTTGGGCATCGAGTATCGGCGCGACGGGGAGTGTTTGTACGTCGGTTTGGCAAAAAATCGGGAGGGTTTCCGGGAACTGTGCGAGATTTTGACAAGTCATTCTTTGGCGGGAAAACCGCTGCCCGACTGTGCGCCGTCGGTGACGCATGCTTACATGATTTATCCGAAATTGACGAAGCCGTTGTCGCTTTTTCGGGAGAATGAAATGCTCGGCGTGCGACCGCAATTTATCTACCGCCTCTTTTCTTCGGAGGTCAGGCACCGACCGGAAAAGTTGGTGATTTTGCATTCCGTCACTTTCGAGCAGCCCTCGGATTTCGAGTTGCACAAGATTTTGCGGGCGATTGATTTGAATACTTTAATCACCAAACTCACGCCGAAAAATACCGCGCACGCCAACCAAATTTTGACGACCGAAGCTGCCGCCGCGCAGCCCTACGCCGCTTATCCGCGCCTTTTGGAAAATACGCGGCGCATTCTCGACTCTTGTCACATCGAATTAGAAACCGGGTTGAAACTCAACCGCCGTACCTTCACGGGCAGCAAGGCGGGCGACCTCAAACTCTTGGAAAAATTAGCCCGCAAAGGCTGCGAAATGCGCTACGGAGCGCATCACGAAACGGCTTTGCAGCGCGTCGAAAAAGAACTGCAAGTCATTGAAAAACAAGACTTTGGCTCTTACTTTTTGATAACTTGGGATGTCATTCGCTACGCGCACTCGGTCGGCTATCATCACGTCGGGCGGGGCAGCGGTGCCAACTCTATCGTGGCTTTTTGCTTGCAAATCACGGATGTGGACCCGATAGAATTGGACTTATATTTCGAGCGATTTATCAATCCTTATCGCGTGTCGCCGCCCGATTTCGACATGGATTTTTCTTGGGATGAGCGCGACGATGTCATCGACTATATTTTTAAAAGATACGGCAGTGGGTACACCGCACTGTTGGCGACTTACTCGACTTTTCAGGGAAAATCTATTCTGCGCGAGGTCGGCAAAGTATATGGATTGCCGCAGACAGAAATTGAAAAGCTGATTAAACTGCCGCAAAATTCCGAGGATTTACACCCTTTAGCGGGCAAGATTTTCGCGCACGGTCGCGCCATGGAAGGCATGCCGAATTACCTTTCCATTCACGCGGGCGGCGTTCTGATTTCCCAAGAACCGCTCTCCTACTCCACGGCTTTGCAGATGATGCCGAAGGGATTTCCGGTCACGCATTTCGATATGCACCACGCCGAGGATTGGGGCTATCATAAGTTCGACATGTTGAGTCAGCGCGGCTTGGGGCATTTAAAAGATGCGGTCGATTTGGTGAAAAAAAATCAGGGAAAAGCCGTCGATATTCACGACATTGACAAAATAAAAAACGATCCGGGTGTGCGCGAACGGCTGCGGCAGGGCAAGTGTATCGGCTGTTTTTACATCGAAAGTCCGGCGATGCGCGGCCTGCTGACCAAGTTGGCCTGTCGGGATTATGTGCATTTAGTGGCGGCGAGTTCCATTATTCGACCGGGCGTAGCGAAGTCGGGCATGATGAAGGAATACATCAAGCGATTTCACGCACCGAACGGTTTTAATTATCCGCATCCGGTATTTGAAGAACACCTCGGCGAGACCTTCGGGGTCATGGTGTATCAAGAAGACGTGATGAAAATCGCGCATCATTTTGCGGATTTGGATTTGGACGAAAGCGACGTACTGCGACGGGTAATGTCGGGCAAAAAAGCCAAGGGCGACACCTTCGAGCGGCTGCGCAAAAAGTTTTTCGATAACTGTCAACGGCGCGGTCACACGGCGGAACTGTCGCAGGAAGTCTGGCGACAAATCGAGAGTTTTGCGGGTTATTCGTTTTGCAAAGCGCACTCGGCGAGTTACGCGGTGGAGAGTTTTCAGTCGCTGTATTTGAAGACGTATTTCCCCTTGGAATTTATGGTTGCGGTCATCAATAATTTCGGCGGATTTTACAAAACGGAATACTACTTTCACGAGGCACGGATGAGCGGCGGCACCGTGCACGCGCCCTGCGTCAACCACAGTCTGCACCTGACCACGCTGACGGGCACGGACATTTACACGGGCTTTATTCACGTACAATCTTTGCAAAAAAAGACGGCTTTAGAGATATTGGAAAGGCGGGCAAAAGGCGGGGATTTTCGGTCTTTGGCGGACTTTGTGCAGCGCGTTCCGATTTCCGGAGAGCAGTTGGAATTGCTGATTCGAGTCGGCGCATTCCGCTTTACGGGCATGACGAAATACGAGTTGATGTGGGAGAAAAATGCAGTATTTAATCCGCAGGCCGACTTCGATGCCGCGCCTTCGCTATTTCCCGATACTTACGAAAATTTTCAACTGCCCGACCTGACCGACGGGCAATACGACCGCACCTTCGACGAAATAGAGTTACTGGGTTTTGCGACGGACTCGCCTTTCAATTTGCTCGCGGAAGACCTGCCCTACGACCGCACGGCAGCCGCTGATTTAAAGGATTTTATCGGACAAAAGGTAACTTTGTTCGGCTACTACGTCTGTCAAAAAGGACTGCGCACGAGTCGGGGCAAACCGATGGCTTTCGGCACCTGGCTCGACGAGGCGGGCGATTATTTCGACACGGTTCACTTCCCGAATTTTCTGCAAAATTTTCCGTTTACGGGCAAAGGAATTTATAAAATCGAGGGCGTGGTGAGTGCGGAATTCGGCTTTGCGAGCGTAGAGGTTTTGACGATGCGGCGATTGGCGTTTCGGCGGGATGAGCGGTACGGGAAGTAGTGCCGGTATTGATTTGTGTAACTCTCGGTCTTAGCGGGGTTTATGAGTTTTGCCGCTCGATTAGAGTCTCATATACCCTCACTCGATATAGACCGGCATAATCGCTGATAAATAGAGTTGTTGCAGAGAAACTTTATCAATATGAAAAAATCTTTATTCCGTTTAAGAAACGATTTTTTTGAGTCCGTAGCTACTGCTATGCACTAAAAAAAATAATTCCTTAAACGAAAAAATCTAATTCTCATATTAACAAACTTTCTCTACATCAACTCTAATAAAAAGAGTCCGAAGTTTTCCTCTGCGTAAACCCCGAACTCTTTTTTTCCTTATTGCTTACTTTTTAATTATCTGTCCTGCCGCCGCAATACTACCTTCCGGCACACTTTGCAATCGCCAGTACAGCATACCGGTCGGCAGATTTGATAAATCAACAAGCAGGTTATGATTTGTAATCCGGCGGTTCATCAGTTCTTTTCCGTGCAAATCCGTAAGGATGATTTGATAATTTTCCGTGTCGATATAATCAGGAAAAGAAAAGACGACTTCATTGA
>JAHDCG010000258.1 GCA_020629965.1 Saprospiraceae bacterium
CGTCAACCGTCAACCGTCAACCGTCAACCGTCAACCGTCAACCGTCAACCGTCACTATTTATTCAAAATAAACTCCGTCAAATCCGCCAAACGCGCCGAGTAGCCCGCTTCATTGTCGTACCAAGAGACGACTTTGACAAACTTGCCGTTTGACTCGGTCATCAGACTGTCGAAGATAGAAGAGTGCGGATTGCCGACGATGTCCGAAGAGACAATCGGGTCTTCGCAGTATTGCAGGTAGCCTTTCATGCTGCCCTCGCTGTATTCTTTGAATTTCGCGTTCAAATCTTCGGCGGATACTTCTTTTTTCAGCAAAGCATTTACTTCCACCAAAGAGCCGGTCACCACGGGCACGCGCATGGCGATAGCCGAAAATTTACCGGCTACGGCAGGCACTACTTTACCCGTCGCAATCGCCGCACCCGTAGAGGTCGGCACAATGTTGATAGCAGCGGCACGCGCACGACGCAGGTCGGAGTGCGGTGCATCCTGAATATTTTGATCGGCAGTGTAGCCGTGCGTAGTCGTCATCGAACCGAACTCGATACCGTAGTTTTCTTCCAAAATCTTAGCGACCGGAGAAAAGCAGTTGGTGGTACAAGAAGCATTGGAAAAGATATTATTGTCCTTGTCTAAGGTGTCGTCATTGACACCCAAAACGATGGTTTGTACCCCTGCGCCTTTTGCGGGAGCGGAGATAACAACATCTTTCGCGCCTGCGGTGAGGTGCATACCCGCTTTTTCTTTGGTGCGGAAAATACCCGTGCATTCCAAGACGATATCGACGCCCGTTTCTTTCCACGGCAATGCTTCGGGATTGCGCTCGGAAGTAGCCGCGATTTTTTTACCGTTGACGATAAGCGCGTCGTCGGTCGCCTCTACGGTACCGTTAAATTTACCTTGCGCCGAGTCGTATTTGAGCAGGTGCGCGAGCGTGTGATTGTCCGTCAAATCATTGATGGCGACGACTTCGATGCCGTCTTTTTCCAATAATCTGCGAAATGTGAGTCTTCCGATACGACCGAAGCCGTTAATTGCAACTTTTTTTGCCATGTGAACAGGGTAATTTTTAAAATCCCGTACCAAAAAATCGGTCTGCGGGAAAAATTGTGAAAATCGTTTTATTATACGGAGTCGAAGCCTTGCAGCAGAGACATTTGTCGTTTAAGAATTTAACCGTTTAATCGGTTAGCGGCTAAACGCCTAAACCATCTAAACTTTTAAACAAAAAAATTCATCGAATTTTTTTTAGGTTCTTTCCGCAGTGCTGCCAACACAACACCGCAAAAGTGTTTTATGTTCGCATAATTTAAACCAAGCGAAATTACGCTTAGTGTAGATTCGACACAAAGATAAAATAAAAATTGTATTTGCTTATAGACGGGGTACTTTTCTTACGAATAACTCTGTGGGTTTCGGTATGCTTTCTGTCTTTATGAAAAGCAAGTACCTCGTACCTTCCGGCGGCACAAAATCATCGGGCATCGAGCATTTATAATTTTTTTTAAAAAATAGTTTGGCGGTTAAAAAAATGCTTCTATATTTGCGGCGCTTTAGAAGAAAGGCGATGATTTACATTTTAAATCACAAAAGTAAGCAGGCAAATAATTTAATTTTTTTTCTGAAAAAGTTTGTTTTTTTGCCGGACAGTAAATACTTTTGCGTCCGCTTTGAAAGCGTAACCGATGGCCCCTTCGTCTATCGGTTAGGACGCCAGGTTTTCATCCTGGAAAGAGGGGTTCGATTCCCCTAGGGGCTACTGAATCGAAATAAAGGTCTTGTGAGTTAATTCTTGCAAGACCTTTTCTATTTTACGTCGGTTCTCTATTTTTTTTGCCAAATTCAACCAAAATGCAACTCAAGCCTCTTTTTCTTGTAGCTTTCATCTTCTTTTCCTTAAATTTAATTGCTCAAACCTCTCCTGCCGATTATCAAAAGGAACAAACAAGCAAAGCCGGAAAGGACGCCGCAAACGCAGAACTCATTCGTCAACAAATATCGGGCGATTGGTTCGGTATGATTGAATACGCCCGAAAAACCTACTTCGCCGAAGTTACATTTGAAGGTGCGAACGGAAATGTGCGCATAGTTACAGTGACCGACGGCGACAATAAATATCGAGTCAGTCAAAAATTCAGGGTAGATGTTATGCCGTTGGAGAGCGGTCAAACTTTTTATACGGAACTGATACCGACCGCCGAATTGATACACGAGTACGATTCTTTGCCGGCTGCCGTTGCACAACATTCGATTTTGAAATTTAATCAAGCCTTTTGGACTTTTATTGCCGATGATAAAATTTATGTTCTGAATTTTCAAAAGAAGAATAAAAGCACCGAAAATCTGTCGGCGGACGAGCTGCAAGACCTTGCGGAAAAGTTGTACGCTTACCAAGAAGATTTGACGACAAAGGTTAAGAAAAACGGTAAGGGCTTCGGTACGCTCCGCATGTTGATTACGGCGGGAGAGGGCGGACGAAACGGTGTGAAGCTCAGAAATGACAAAATTATATCGGACTTCGGAGAGATTTATTCGGACAAGAAAGGAGTCGTTTTTGTGTCGCGTGCGTGGTCATCCGATGCGGTGTATTTGTCGGCGGGGCGCATTCCCGATATTCGTTATTTGAACAAAAACGGAAAGGTAGAAACGGGCAGTTTGGATATTTTGTACGAGCCGGGGCAGAGGCGGGTTTTTTATTTTAATGAAACGCCGTAAATCTCAAATTTTCGATTTTTTTACAGCCTCGCTTGTGCTTACCTTTGTCTAAAAAAATATTCCGATATGAAATTATTTCCCTTTTTGTTTTTGCTTTCTTTGCTGACCGCAAATCTTCTCGCACAAACCGAAGTCCCCGATTTTGAAAATCTAAAATCATTCTACCGACACCTGCACACCAATCCCGAA
>JAHDCG010000125.1:0-9979 GCA_020629965.1 Saprospiraceae bacterium
AACTCTGTTAAAATCAGCGTCTTCAGCCCCCTAACCCCCGAATCGGGGGGACTTTCTCCGAGCTTAAATCTGTGGTAAATCTTAACTTTTTTACTCCGTTCGTAATCAAAAAACAGCGAAAATCATAAGAAATCATATAAAATCAGCGTAAAAGTCAAAGTCACACAATTTCACGAAGTGAAATAGAATCATAACCTATCATAAAATTCATAATAATCAGGTTCAAAAAATCATAGTCAAATCCTACCCGAAGCTCCCGTGAATAATCCCTCCGCCAATCACATCGTCGCCCTCATAAAAAACCGCCGACTGACCCGGTGCCACGCCCTTTACCTCCGCGTGAAAATCCACATACACCTTATCGCCCATCGGACTCAAAGTGCTCATCACCCCCGGGCTTTTGTACCTGATTTTCGTCTGACTTTCCATGCTTTCCGCGCCGCCGAAGCCGTCGTATTTCATCCAGTTCACGCCGCCGACCTGCATGCCGTTGCGTATCAAATCCGCCTGTCTGCCCAGCACCACCGTGTTGCTGTCCGGTTTAATTTCCGTGACGTACATCGGCTCGCCGAAAGCAATGCCCAAGCCTTTACGCTGCCCGATAGTATAAAACGGATAGCCGTTGTGTTGACCCAAAACCTTGCCCGCCGTATCGGTAAAATTACCGCCCGCCACGCGCTCTTCCAAGCCGTCCACTCGCCGCTTCAAAAAGCCGCGATAGTCATTGTCCGGCACAAAGCAAATTTCGAAACTTTCCGCCTTTTTAGACAATTCCTCGTAGCCGTAATCCGCCGCAAATTGCCGTACCTCCGGCTTCGTGTAAGTGCCGAGCGGAAAGCGACTGCGCGCCATACACTCCTGACTCAGCCCCCACAGCACATAGCTTTGGTCTTTATTATCGTCCGCCGAGCGAGAGATGTAGTAACGGTCGTTATTTTGTTTAATTTGCGCGTAATGTCCCGTCGCGATAAACTCACAGTCCATCGCATCCGCCCGTTTGAGCAGCGACGACCACTTGATGTGCGTATTGCACAGCACGCAGGGATTCGGGGTGCGCCCCGCCATGTATTCATCCACAAAGTTGTCGATGACATAATCCCCGAACTCCTCCCGAATATCGACGATAAAATGCGGAAAACCCATATCCACCGCCACCTGTCGCGCATCGTTGATACTGTCCAGACTACAGCAGCCCGTCTCTTTTTTAGAGCCGCCGCTGTTTGCATAATCCCAGGTTTTCATCGTGATGCCGACCACCTCGTAGCCCTCGTCGTGCATCATCATCGCGGTCACGGTACTGTCGATACCGCCGCTCATTGCCACTAAAACGCGTCCGTGCTTACTCATATTTTTTGGTTGACGGTTGGCGGTTGTCCGTTGCCCGTGCTTTTTTAACTTGTGCTTTTACAATGCTTTTCTAAAGCAATGCGAAATGCTGTTTCTTGCCGCAAAATTACAAATTATCGGGGGGAATAGTTCAAAAGGCGGGGGAGGGGAGGGGAATTTAAGGAAAATTTGACGCGAAGCGGAAACGAACCCACCAAAATTCCCCCCGTCCCGCATCTCCCTCTCACAAGTCATCTCGAAAAAAAAAACTACCGGCATTTTCTAAAATTAAAAAAATACGAAATGTCGAACACCAAACGCAGCCGTCGCGGCAAAAACGAAGTCAACGCCGGTTCAATGGCGGATATCGCCTTTTTACTGCTCATCTTCTTTCTCGTCACCACCAAAATTGTCGAAGAACAAGGCATTCTCGTCAAGTTGCCGCCCTACGTCAACGAACCCGTTCCGCCCGAAAAACTCAACGACCGCGATGTATTCACCATCAAAGTCAATGCTGAAAACCAAGTCTTAGCCGAAGGCAAAATAATAAACGTCGCCGCGCTCAAAGAAACAGCCAAAGAGTACATCAGCAACCCGACCGGGCGTGCCGACCGCCCGCAATCCATGCAGCGCGCCGTCGTCTCTCTGCAAGACGACCGAGGCACGAAATACGAAACCTACCTCACGGTCTATAACGAACTCAAAGCCGCCTACGACGACCTCCGCGAAACCGCCGCCCGGACCCGCTACGGAAAATCCTTCAAACACCTCGACAAAACACAAGAGCGACAAATCAGAACCGAAATCCCCTTAGTCATCTCCGAAGCCGAACCCTCCGCATACTAACCCGCCCCACCCATAAGTGCCATCGGCACGAATCACATCAGCCGTGCTTGCCGCTGTGGTACGTGAGTGCACGGGAAAAAAGAAAGGGGACGTCAAAAGCGACGTTCCCTTTCCAAAATTATAGTATCGATGCGAATCAAGGATTGAAAAGTAAAAATTTGACTAATTATCAATTAATTATGAATTTTATTTTTTTAACTCTGTAAATTCGAGCAATTGCTGAATATCAGAATATATTGCGTTTTACAACCAAAAATCAGCTGTTTCCGAATTCTGAAAATAACGGTAACTCATTGATTATCTATTATGTTTAACCCTTAATTCACATTAGTAATAAAGTCGAAAACGGACTTTTACCTGAGCAGGGTAAAGTCCGTTTTTTCATTCTCAATCTTCCCTCTCTCCGACCTGTCCTAAAAATTAAATTTTGTAAAACATTTGGAATTTCGGAATTAAACCCCTTTCTTTGTTAGATAAATACGGCACCTTCGGGTGAATTTGTATTTTCCTTCTTTTTTAGCATTACCTGAATTTAAAAACATTCTTCTTCCTGAATTTAAAGCAAGCTGCTTTGTAAGCATTGCCTTTACCTCTCGTTTTTTATTGCCAAAACTTCACCTCTATTAAGAAAAGTCAAAGGAAACTGATTTGACAAAGATTGTCATGCCTTTGACCCTGATTTTAAATGACAACGCCGGGTTGTCTCCGCTCTGATATGTAATCATACAGGAAAAATTACTTTTTCTCTGCTTTTCTCCTGCGGTTTTACGCCGTCGGGGAGAGATTGCGTGCGCAATCATTTTTTGTTCAGAGTAAAATCATTCATTCCCTAACAATAAACAAACGCACCGATTTTTCAAATGTTTGCTTTGTTTTGTCTTAACAAAATCTGATATGAATTTTTCTTTACTAAAATCGACTTTATCCCTTTGCTTTTTACTGCTTTGTCTCGCCGTGTACGCACAGCCCGCCTACGATAACTGCGCAGACGCCCTGACGATAACCGTCAACGAAATGCCGATTAACTGCGGTGGTGCTACACCCTACACAAACACCGGCTCGACCACAGAACCCGGAGAAGCGACCGCTTCCTGCTATTTCAACGGCGTTGCCGTTACCCGCACGGTGTGGTTCAAATTTACTCTGCCCGCCGGCTGTCATGTAGTCGATGTGCGCACCGACCCGACTGACAGCGGACTTGACGACTCACAAATAGCCGTGTACGACGGTTGCAACGGCACGGAACTCGCTTGTGACGAAGACGGCGGTTTCAACAATAACAACTCTTTTATCAACGATATACTGCCGGAGGGCGGTACTTATTATGTACAGGTGTCCTGATACAACGATAATCAAGGAGATTTTTGTCTGCGGGTAGACTCCGACCCCGCTGCCGCACCCTGCAACGATATCGTATGCAACGCCATCGACATCACCGGCAACATCGACGGGAGTATGGTCAACGGAACCAATGTCGGCGCGACCGTACAATCGAACGAACCTCTTCCTCCATTTACCACTAATGGCAACGCACAGACAGGCTGGTGCGGTGGTGATTACGGCTTAAATAATACGGTATGGTATTCGTTCGTCGCACCTGCTTCCGGTTCTATCGACTTAAACTTCACCAACAGTACAGATATGGGAGCCGCGCTCTACGGCGGTATCGACCCCTGTGCCGCGAGTCCCTTTGCAAATGCCGAGTTGATTGCGGCAAATGAGGATGCCGGAGCCGGTGATGCACCACACCCGCAAAACGCAAAATGTTTGACACCGGGCCAAACCTACTACGTCATGGTCGATGGCTATAATAACGGAAATGAAGGCACTTTCACCATCACCGTCACCGACCCGCAGATTGTCTGCCCGGTCAATAACGATTGCGTCGATGCCATCGACATTTCCGACTTGAATTCTTACTCTTTTGATACAAGCAATGCCGATGCAACAACGGGCATCGGCAGCGACTGCAACGGCAACGCCGATGACGACATCTGGTACGTCCTGACGACCGACGATGCAGGCACGGATTTGACCGTGACGGTAACGGGCGGCGCGGAGTTTGCTTTGTTTTCGGGCAGTTGCGGTTCTTTGTCTCAAGTAGGCATTTGTAACCAAACGGACTACAACTCGGACGACGGAATTGCCTCGACTACGACTTATTACGTGCGCGTTTACGACCCGGCGGCGGGCTTTACCGGCGGTGCGCAGGAGCGTGCGATTACCAACGGAACCATTCAGGCGGGCGGTTCTGCTTTACCGGCGGAGTTGACGACCTTTACCGGTGCGGCAATGGACAAATACAACGCACTCAAGTGGGAAACCGCAGCGGAATATAACACCGCAGAGTTTGCAGTGGAACGCAGCCTCGACGGTCGCACCGGCTGGACGGTCATCGGTACGGTAGCGGCAGCGGGTTACAGCGATACGGCTATCGGTTACGGCTTAGAAGATACTGCTCCGGCGGCGCAGTCTTACTACCGCTTGCGCACGACGGATTTAGACGGCTCAACGCAAATCAGCAGTATTATCGATGTCAAGCGTGCAGGCGGCAACTTCGGAGTTATCAGTGTCAGTCCTAACCCGGCACGCACGCAAACAACGGTAACTTTCGAGTCGGCGGAGGCGGCTGCGATACAAACCGTGCTGACGGATATAACAGGCAAAATCGTTTCGATGACCGGTCGGAATGCGGTACGCGGTGTGAATACGATTGATGTCGATTTGACCGAGGTGCCGAGCGGTGTTTACTTTTTGACGCTGAATAACGGCGTAAGTAATATAACCCGACGCATCGTGAAAAACTAAAATTTTTCGCCTGTTTTCATTTGAGAAAGGAGTCGTCCGCAACTCGGGCGGCTTCTTTTTTTCTCTTCCCCGACAAATAATTTTTCATTCCGAATCATTTAACGGAACATATCAGAGGTTCTCGGTAGGCAAGCGTTTGTTTGTTTGCCGGGGATTTTTTTTTGAAATTACAATTTGTTGTCGCTAAAGGGAAGACGTATTCTAAAACATAAATCTATCGTTCAAAACCTATCGACGACCTATAATTTACCCCGAAACGCACAACAATTCAAGCATTTTCACCTTGTAACACCGGAGGTCGGTACTTACCGAAAGTCAATTCCTCCTCGGGCATTTCGCCCCGTTCGTTTCACAAAAACAAAAATCATGTTTGGATTATTCAAAAAAGACCCGACCAAAGCCCTCGAAAAAAAACACGCTAAACTGCTCGAAGAGGCCATGCAACTGCAACGCGGCGGCGATATTAAAAACTACGCCCTGAAAATGGAAGAAGCCGCAGCGGTGGAGAAGGAGATTGAGGAGGCGAAGAAGTAAATAGGCGTTTATTTGTTTATGGTTTATCTGTTTATGGTTTACTGTCTTTGCCCGACAGTATAGTTGTAAAAAGCGGTTGATTCACTTTGTGAGTCAGTCGCTTTTTGCGTTGTATTTTTGTTGAAATAAAAGGTAACTCCGCGACCAAAGCCAATCCCGCAAACAATAGCTATTTTTGTGCTTTATAAGAAAATGAAACGCCGGAAACAAACGAAAACGCCGAGAAAATCTCCGTACCGAGTCTAACATCTAATGTCTAAAATCTAAAATCTAACATCTAACGTCTCAAATCCATGTCCAAAGCCGTCACCTTCACCGACCTCAACCTCAATACCTCCCTGCTCAACGCCCTCTCCGACCTCGGGCTGGAGTACCCGACTCCGATACAGGAGCAGGCCTTTTCGCCCGTGATGTCGGGGCGCGACGTTATCGGTACGGCACAGACCGGTACGGGAAAAACCTTCGCTTATTTGCTACCCGTGCTGCGGATGTGGAAATTCTCGAAGAGCAACGACCCGCGCATTTTGATTGTCGTACCGACCCGCGAGTTGGTCTTGCAGGTCGTCGGCGAAATCGAAAAGCTGACCGAATACATGAGTACCCGCGTGACGGGCGTGTACGGCGGCACCAACATCAACACCCAAAAAATCGAGGTGATGCAGGGGCAGGACATCGTAGTGGCAACGCCCGGCCGCTTGGTGGACTTGGCACTGCACGGCGCACTGAAACTGAAATCCGCCAAGACCTTAATCATCGACGAGGTGGACGAAATGCTGAATTTGGGTTTTCGTCCGCAGCTGGTGACGCTGTTGGATTTGCTGCCCGCCAAGCGGCAAAACCTGCTTTTCTCGGCAACGATGACCGACGAAGTAAAATCTCTCATCGAAGATTTTTTTAACGCGCCGCTGCACATTGCCGCCGCCAAAGTGAGTATGCCCGCCGAAAAAATCGACTTGTATCTTTACCACGTTCCGAATTTTAAAACCAAAATCAACCTCCTCGTGCATCTGCTGCACACGGACACGGCGATGGAAAAAGTCCTCATTTTTACGCGTAACAAAAAACACGCAGATATGGTACACGCCGCGCTGCCCGAAGACTTGCAGGCAAAAATCGGCGTTATTCACTCCAACAAATCACAAAATCTGCGGATTCGCAACGTTCGAAAATTTGCCGACGGCACTTTCCGTGCTTTGATAGCGACGGACATCATTGCCCGCGGCTTGGACGTGGAGGGTGTGACGCACGTCATCAATTTCGAGCTGTCGGAAGTCCCCGAAAACTTCGTGCACCGCGTCGGTCGTACCGCCCGGGCGGAGGCGGAAGGTATCGCGCTTTCCTTTGTCACCGAAAAAGAAATCGACTACCTGCACGGCGTAGAAACCCTCATCGAGCAAAAAATCGAAGAACGCGACCTGCCGGCGGAAGTCGAAATTTCCTTCGACCTCATTCCCGATGAAATCGAACGCAAAGGCGGCGACATCGACTACCTCGGCGGTGCCCGCAAACTGCAAAAAACGGGCGGCGCATTTCACAAAAAGAAAGATAAAAACCTGAAAGTCAATCGGGCGAAGGAAAAACGACAGGCGCGAATGGCGGAAAAGAAGAAGGCGCGGCGGAAGAAGAAGAAGTGAGCGATTTACGAATTACGATGTACGATTTACGAACTGTTTTTGCTTTGGGGAAGTGGGGTGCTTTGTTGCTTTTTTGATTTTTCAGAGGTATATTCTGTAGGAATTACAAACTGCTCTTCCGGTTTAAACAATGCAGTAATTCAGAGTGATTTGCCGGTTTCGTAGCGTCGATTTTAATCAACCTGCTATTGATTGTTAAAAATCAAAATAGCTTATCGACTAAAGTCGATGCTACGGTTTGGTAAAGCGACTTGTTCTTTCTTCGTTTTATTTTCTTTTGATTTGGAAAACGATATTTTAGCCGAAATTTTGGAGAGACCCGATGCGCTTTTAATTTGGGGCGACTCGGGCGGGCGTTAGCGGAAGAGAAAGTGAAACGAGCAAAACGGTGGCTTGCAGACCCGGATTATCCGCATTGCCGCTGAGTGCCGAGAGTATTTCCGTACCGACACCGACCTGCCCCGCAACCCGCAGTACTGTCTCGTAACCCGACAGACTGTCTGCCGCTAAGACCCGTAAAAACTGCTTTCTCTCTTCCGTACCGTAGTCGCTCGTTTTATATTTTTTCAGGTCTCGGAGTAGTTCCATACGGTTGGAGGTTTGGGGGACGGAAAGTTTTTGGAGGATTTGGGGCATAGGAGTATTTTGGGCGTAGGCGGTTACACCGCAGAGCTGCAGGAAGAAAATGAAAAAAGCCGTTTTTATTTTTTGCCTCATTTTTCTTGCGTGGTGTTTTTGAAATTATGGCGGTCAAACCATTTTCTTTGTCGTAGTTTATATTGCCAAGAGCAGTAATTTACTTTGAACATTTTCACCGCTTTTTGCTGTTTAAAAGCGGAAGGTTATTAGGATAATCATGACGCTAATTCAAAAAAGTTACCGCCTACTCTTATTTATTTATAGTGGTTAGAGACCACTTAACACATTCGTGTAAAGTCAAAAGGCTTTATGCGAGTTCCCTGTGGTGCGCTCGCTTAGAGGCGGAATACTACGCACGAGCAGCATTTCTATATTTCACCGAACAAATCTATATTATCATCAGAATCTGCAATGAATCTATTATCAAATACCACTTCTTTGAAGTATTCTGATGGGCTCAACCGGAAATCATCATCTTCTATGACAAAATGCAACCTTGTATCCTCGATAGAAGATTTAATTTCGTATCTTGTCGTGCCTTTTTCAAATAAACTTCCTATTTTATCATTTTTTATCTCTACAAAAGCTCTTGTAATTTCTGCTTCCAATTTACTTTTAGTCCATTTAAGCAAAAAATTTTTCCATTTTAACATTAATTCTAGCAAATTTTTCGTTACAACTTGACCTAAGTCTTTTTCATATATTATATCCTCTATGTCTGATACTTCTGCTCGGGAAGTAATGTAAATACGACCTTGTCCACCTCCCCATTCATATTCTTTTATCTCCTGGTTGATTGTTTTTTCTAAATTAGATATTATTATTTTGGTAGTTGACAAGTCGCAGTCACTCAAATATCCCGAATTAGGAACAAAGTCTGTTGCAAAAGAAAATGTTAGTTTTCTTTTGATACGTTTCCTAAGGATTAAAACTAAAAAATGAGTCATATAAAAATTAATTTGTAGGAAAAGCTGATCCGTATGTTTCAGACAGCGAAGGTGTTGATGACGGTGATGAATATGAGCCATTACCAAAGTACATATTAATCTCTACCTCTCCATTAGTACTAAGTCCAGACCATTTATTACTGATCTCCGCTGGGTTTGCCGCAGGAACCGCTCGCGCTGAGTCTTAAACGTATTCAAATAAGCGCAATACTCGATTAAAATAACGCCTTCTGCTGTCGGCTCGGTAGGATTTGCAAATCCTATCCGCTTTGTCGGTGCGGTCTCCGACCGCTTTTTGTTCATGCGTATTCGATGCGTAAAAAATCAATGACAAAATCTCAACCCGCCACCTATAAACCGCTCCCGCTAAACCAAAACCGCCCGTCCACCGTCCACCGTAAAACCGTCCACCGCCTAAGCTCTCTTAGCCCGCTCCCACAACACCGACTGCCGCCCGCTCATAATGCGCCCGAAACCGCGATACACCGCGTAGTTCATCATACAAAAGTAGTAAGGCACGAAAAAGGCTTTGAACTTCAGTTTGCGGCGTTCCATGATGTAACCGATGAAGGCCAAGAAGTAGAAAAAGACCTGTGCGGCGAGCAGAATTTGATAAATCGGTGCGCCTTGCAGAGCGAGAATGATGTTGACGACCAATAAAATCGGCAAGGCCAAAGGTGCTAAAGTCCACCGCAAAATGCGGTGTGAGATGTACTGAAAAGTGAGCCAACCGTGCTTGAAAATGTTGAGCATGGGCAGCAGACGCGCGAAGGCTTGCAGACCGCCGGCGGCAATTCTGATTTTGCGTTTCAGTTCCTCTCCTACCGTCGCGCTCTGCCCCTCGGCGGCGTAGGCATCGTCCGCGTACTCGATGCGGTAGCCCTGCTCGGCGATTTTCATGGTCATGTAAAAGTCCTCGACGATGGTGTCTTTTGGGACGGGGCGATACAGATTCGTGCGCACCGAGAAAAGCTCACCCGCCGCGCCGACCGCGCTGTACAGTTCCGCGTCCCATTTTTTGAGGGTGCTTTCGTACTTCCAGTAGATGCCCTCACCGGCTCCGGCGGCATCGCCTGCCTCGTCGAGCGAGATGCGTTTTTCGCCGGCCACGGCACCGACTTTCGGGTCTTGGTAGTAGCGGACGATGTTGCGAATGGCATTTTTATTTACAAAAGTATTGGCATCGGAATAGACAACGACGGGTGTATCGACAAACTCCATCACGCGCTCTACGGCGGCGATTTT
>JAHDCG010000125.1:10079-18131 GCA_020629965.1 Saprospiraceae bacterium
TTCTTTTTCCCTCGGAAAATGCGCTTGATTTGTATCATAAAAAACAGCAAAATGCCGTAGCCCACGTAGGCGTAAACTACGAGTGCCAAACAAATCCAAAATAATATTTCGAGTATCATAATTTGTGTTAGTTTTCGTCAAGTGCAACGAGAAAGTAAGTGTAAATTGATTACACAGTCGAAATGAGTCAACAAAGATAGGGGAAATCGGAAAACCGGAGGCGAGGTCTTTCGGGGGCAAGATAAAAGAATTAGGTTGTTTTCTCTTTTTGCGGGGGGAGAAATACTGTCATGCGGTGATTGTTGTTCTGTTTTGATTTGGAGCAATAAATTTTCTTCCTTCAAAATGCAGATAATTCAGACATTCCGAACTTAGGACTTTAAGCGGATTATAAACTTATACTTGGCTTAAACTGCTTCAAAGAGCGACTTTAAGCCAAATATAAATCTATAATTGGCTCAAACAGTGCCAAACACCTCGCTTTAAGCCAAATATAAACCATCTCATAAAATCAGCACGACCCGTTTTCTCAAAAATAATTACCTTCGCCGACTTTTATTTTTCAACTTCAAAAATACCGTTATGGCTTTTTCTTTCCGCGCATTTTTGCTCTTCTTCTTCGCGCTCCTTCCGTTTTTGCTTTTTTCGCAGCAGATAAAATTTAAAGTCAAACACGTTGACGAGCGTGCGGCTTTTTCCGCCAAATTTCCTGAAAAACCGGATGTCAAACTGTCGAATACCCCTTCAAAATCAAAGGAAGGAAAACCGATTACGCTTACGGTTTCTCAAACCGTTTACGAAGCGGACGGGCGCACTTTTATGGTGCAATCTTTCAATCAGGCAGCAGGATTATCCGTGAACAACGACACTTTGTTTTTGAGAAGTATTCTTAATAAATTGCAAAAAAGTTTCGGTATGTCGGGGACAATAAGAACGGACAGAACAGACGGTCTTTTGACAATGAACACAAGCGATACAAAGGATGATTCGAGAATCGACATCAGGTTGCTGCAACGCGGAAATCGCAATTATACGATGATAGCTGCCCTCGAAAAGGAAGACGAGATTAGTGCCCGTGCATTTTTCGATTCCTTCAAATTGCTTCCGTTTCAGCACGAAAAAAAAGTGATGCACCAACCCGCAGGAGAAATCTATCGAGTAGCCGTCCCGCCGAATTACACTTCGCTGACAGAGCCGAATAACGACCCGGAGTCGGATTTTACAGAGTCGAATACCTTTACGGCTTTCGACTCTTTATCGGGTATTACTTATCAAATTAACAGGCTTAGCTACTCTCCGTATTTGCAGACTACCGTAAACGATGCGGGCTTGAGCGAAGAAGTTAACGGCAACCTGCGCAACGGCGGTTATAATTTTTTGCGTAACGAAAAGAAAGAGGGTCGCGGGCGCGATTATTGGGAAATCGCTAATACCGGAAACAGCAGCTATAACCTTGCCTGTACATTTTTCGGCGGAAGGTCGCTTTACGAATTGCTGGTTTTTCTGCCGAGTAAAAAAGATATTTTACACGCCGAAAACTTTTTCGACTCCTTCGTTTTCGTCGAAAATCCGCCCCTCGATTATCTGCAAACCGACAAAGATGCCGTGTTGCTCGCCGACCTTATTTCTCGCGACGACGAGCTGCACGAACAAGCCATCGCCGCTCTGAATGACTATTATTTTTCCGAAAATGCGCTGCCGATTTTATACGATTATCTGAAAAATAAAAAATTTGCGCGCGACACTACGGAAACCCTTTTGCTCCGCGAGTTTCAGTACAACAGAGACGCGCGCACGGTCGTTTTTCTGACCGATTATTTTGCGCAAACCGATAATCCGAATGCACAAAGTCAGATACTAAACACCTTGCAGGCGATGCAAACCGAAGAGAGTTTGGATGCTTTTTTTGCTTTAGCCGAAAATTGGCAAAAAGAAGAAAAAGAGTCGTCGTATGATTACGAACTGTCTGCCTTCGACTCACTCGATATTTTCAACGCACGCATCGACGACCTGATAAAACTGTACGCTAATCCTCAATTCAGCTATCGAGTCGCCATGACGGTAATGAATAATACCGGCACGGAAAATCAGGAAACAATACTGCCGCACCGTGATTTTTTCTTCAATGAAGCCCGGCGTATCGCAAGCGAAAATAGGGTATTTGAATTAACGGAAGCCGCAGATTTTGCCGATTATTATCTGTTCGACGCGCTGAATATTATCTTAACCCACTCAAAGCCGACACCCGACATTGAGACGTATTTTAAGAGATTTAATGAAATTGCAGACCCATATCTGGTGTTGGGCGGCATTCGTTTTGCTGCGTTTAATGACCTTCCGCTCGACGTTGAAATGGTACGCACTGCCCAAAGTTCGCCGCGCCAAGCCGTTTATTTGTACCGATACGCCGAAGATTATTACAACGGTACCGACGCTTTACCGCAAGAATACGCAACAGCGGATCAGGTCGTCGAAGCCGTCGCTTACAACAAACTCCGCAGCGAATACGGCGAACTTGCAAGCTACCGCCCGCTGAAAACCGAGCCTTATACCATCGACGGCACGGATTTGGTATTACATATTTTTATATTTGAATTGGAAGATTACGAAGGGGAATATCTCGGAGTCGTCTCGCAAAATGCAACGGGGGCACCGAGTCCTTACCCGTACATTTACGACTACATCAGTGAAAAATGGGAGGAGAGCAAAACGGAGGAAATGCTGAACACGATGAAGGCAAATTGGGAGGCGGAGGATTAAACAGCGCAACGGAGTTACTTACCTCGAAGCCAAAGTTAAGTAGGTGACAACATTTATTTCGGTAATTTAAAAACATCTTTTTCCGCCTATTTCCTCCAAAAAATAAGTCCGTAGCTACGGCTATGCACTGATTTTTTAAAGAAAATATACGAAAAAATCTTGTCCTTAAATTTACCGAAATAAATACCGTCACCTACTTAAAACTCTCGCAATATACCAAAAAACCGCGTTTCTCCGTTTAATTGTACCTTTGCGGTCGATTTCCGAAAATCTCCTACAAACAGCCGATACGAAAATTTAACGGAAAGTACGGAGCACTTTTAAAGTGCCGGTTACTTGTGTAAATTTTTCGCTCGGCAGTCCATAAACACATACACAGCGTGAAGAAATTTTTGCACATATTTTCCCTTATTCTGATGACAACTTTCGCGGCGCAGGCACAAGAGGGCTGGGAAGCAGGCGTATGGGGCGGCGGGTCTTGGTACTTCGGCGACCTCAATACGACTTTGGATTTGAGCAAACCGGGCTTGGCGGGCGGCATTTTCGCTCGTTACAATTTTAACGAGCGGTTATGCTTTAAATTTACCGGCAACGTCGGAAAAGTGCAGGCAGACGACGCCGACTCGCGCAATATTTTTGAGCAGGCAAGAAATTTGAGCTTCGAAAGCCGTGTGATGGACGGCACCGCCGAATTTGAATTCAACTTCCTGCGCTACGAACACGGCAGCAAAGACGCATTTTTTACGCCGTACCTCGCCGGCGGCCTTACGATTCACAACTTCGACCCGATGACCGAATATGAAGGCGAACTCGTCGCCCTGCAACCCCTCGGCACCGAGGGTCAGTTTATCGGCGAAGAATACAAACTCACTAAAGTCGGTTTGGCTTACGGCGGCGGTTTTAAAATTTCGCTCAGCTACGAATGGAGTTTAGACCTCTTCGTTTCGGCGCGCAATCTCGCCACCGATTACCTCGACGATGTCAGCGGTGTCTATGCCGACCCCGAGGACATCGAGCAGTTTCACGGCGAACTCGCCGCCGAACTCTCCGACCGCAGCATCGACGTACTCAACGTCAGCGCAGCCGAAATCTCGGCACCCGGTCGGCAGCGCGGCGACGCAAGCAATAACGATACCTACGTCTATGCCGGTCTGACTTTGCTCTATTATTTCGGTGATTTGAAATGCCCGACTTACGGGTCGCGGAAACGGAGGAAATAGTTGCCGGTTGTCGGTTGCTCGTTGTCCGGCGGCAGCGACTTCGGGCGAAGTGAGTCGTTTGCCGTTCGTCAATTATTTCTGAAATTTACATTTGCGTTCTTCACTTGAGTTAAGCGGTTGCTGCCCGTCAACCGTCAACCGTCAACCGTCAACCGACCATGCTGCTGCGCCCCCTCAACCTTTTCATCGTCGCTCTCACGCAGTTTCTTTTAGAGTTTCTTATTCTGATTCCCAATCTGGAAAAGGCAGGCGTTGCGCCCGTTTTGGACATGCCGCGTTTTTTGCTTTTGGTGCTTTCTACGGTGCTGATAGCGGCGGGCGGTTACGTTATCAACGACATCGAGGATGTGGAAATCGACCGTATCAATAAGCCCGAAAAACAGATAGTCGGGCGGCTGATAACGGTGCGGCGGGCTTGGATTTATTACGTTTCACTGTTTGCGGTCGGCTTGGTGATTAGTCTGTATCTCGCGCTGTACATCGACAATTTGCCTTTACTCGCCATCTATCCCGCCGCTTGGCTTTTGTTATATTTATATTCGCGCTATTTCAAAAAAATGCCGTTAATCGGAAATCTGACGGTGGCGTTTTTTTGTGCTTTTGTGGCGGGTATCGTGTGGTTTGCGGAGCGGGAGGCGTATTTTAATTTGCAGGAAAAGTCGCCGGAGGTGTTTTGGGATTTGACGGTTATTTTCGGAATTTATATGTTTTTTGCATTCGTTTCTACGCTGTACCGCGAGATTATTAAAGACCTCGAAGACTACCGGGGCGACAAGGAAAACGGTTGCCGTACTTTGCCCGTCGTCTTGGGTTTAACAAAAGCAAAGACCGCGACTACGGTCGTAGGCACGGTCTTTTTGGGGGGTATTTTGAGTTTGGCAATGTATTTTTTGCAAAGCGACCGCTACTCCCTCAGTGCTTTGATTTTCATTGGTTTGTGTATGTTTTTGCCGCTGATTTACTCTCTCGTTTTGACTTTTACGAGTCGTGAGAAAAAAGATTACAAGCGTAACAGTCGCATCGCTAAGGTGCTGATGCTGGCGGGTATTTTGCTTTTGTTTTTTTTATAATTTGATAATCCGTAAGTTATCACTTTCGGTTTGTAAAAAGTAAACGCCGTGTGGTAAATCGCTCATGTCTATAATTTGTTTTTCAGCGGGCTGCGTCGTCGTATTTCTGACCGTGAGACCTTGCGCATTTATCAATCGCAAAGTTTTTCCTTCCGCATTTTCAATCGTTAAGACATCGGTCACGGGGTTTGGGTAGGCGCGTACCGTCGTTTTGCCCGTCATATTTACGCTGCGCACCTGCGAGTATTCTAAGCTGCCGTCAAAATCATGTATCGCTAATCTCAGCTTCCATGCACCTGTCGGCAGACTGATATTTGTCGTATAATTTTGTTCGGTACTGCTGTTGCCTGCGGCGGTTATGCGTTCCGTTTCCTGCCAAGTCATACCGTCCGCAGAGTATTCGATACCGAAATAATCGACGTTGCGCTCGACGGCGGTCGTCCAGTTGACGGTGACGTTATTTTTTTCGTCGGCTGCCGCCGTAAATTCGGTCAGTTCGGCGGGTAGGGCATTAATTTCATTCAGCACGAAATTGTCCAGATAAAGATTATTCGCGCCCGTACTGCGATTGATGATTTTGAAATGCAGAGTTTTACCCGCCGTTGCCGGAGGTAAAATAATTTCTTCGGTGCGCCAATCCGCCGCCGAAGCGGGTGCCCACTCTTGTGAATATTCGCCCGGTACCGTCACCAAGTCGTCACCGTATTTGCTGTAAAGCGTGTGGTAGGTCGCGCCGCAATCATCGGAGTAAGCCACCTCCAAAGTGTCCGACAAATGAAAAGAAGAAGTCCAGCTTTTGTAGCGATACGAAACGTCGAAATTTATTTTGGCACCGCTCCATCCGTCTAAGTCGAAGCTGCAGGAGCGCAAAATATCCCGGTGACCGACGGGGCTTTCTCCCGAATAATTTCTCATTACCAGAACCGTATTGTCATCGTACAAAAAATTGTCGATTGCCGTCCAGCCGTTTTCGTCCTGCGGGCTTTCCGTGCTCCAGTCCGCCAAGCCGTTGCTGAAATCATCGGTATATTCCGCATTATCGGTCGGCAGCAGACTGATGTAATTGCTGCGCATTTTCGAGATATAATTGCCTTCGCCGTCGCCCGTCGTCAGACTGACCGTGTATTGCCCGAGCGCAGTATAGGTGTGTGAAATGACGCCGCTGCCGTTGCTGACCGGTGCGCTGCCGTCGCCGAATTCCCAAGTCCAAGAGGTCGCCCCCGTACCCGTGTAGGTAAAAGTGACCGTCAGCGGATTTCCGCAGTTATCGTAAGTTTTGTCGGCGGTAAAGTCGGCACTCAGCCCGTCGTAGCTCAAATAATTACGGTATTGCTTAGCAAAATACGAGGCTCGATTCAGTTGACCCTGCGAAAAATGTTGACGACAAGACGCGAGCGAGTAAGACATAATATTTTCGGTATCGGGCGTATATCCGATTTCGTCGCCCGTATATTCGCAGTCGTTATTCACTTGATTATGCAGCATCGGGTCGGCGGGCGTATCGCAGATGCGGTCGCCTTTGGTCAGGCAATCGGAGCCGTCGGTGCTTTCGCCGCCGTCGCTGCTGTCATAAAACTCGTGCGTATGATACAGTCCTAAATAGTGTCCGAATTCATGTGCCAAAGTGCTGCCGTTATTCAAACAGACTTTGTTTATCACGACATAATCGTTGTTGTGATTTGTGCCGCTTTGTACGGGACTCCAGGGGTACTTCGTCCAGCCGCAGGTCGCCGAAGTACCGTAAACCGCGCTGCCGGGCAGATAAAGATTAACGGTATTCGGTACGTGATGCGCATTGCTGACGGCATTGATTTGATTGTTGCTGAGTGTATAGTAATCGTCGCTGTCGATGAGGTTGGTTTCGACTATTTCAAACTCGAAATCGGCATCCGTATAGGCTTGATTAACGACCGCGATTGCCGCCGTCAACTCTGCTTCCGAGACCCCGTCGGTACCGTCGGAGCGACGAATTAAATGAGCGGTGACGGGGATGGTTGTCTTTTGTTTTAAGGGAGTATAAGCAGCCGCGTCGGCAGCGTATTTGTCCGTTTGTGTGACGGTCTCCGGGGTCAAGGTGCTGTGGCAAGGCATAATTTGCTCCGCACCGTTTTGTGCATGCAAGGAAAAAAGGAGAGTAAACAGGAGTGAAAAGACAGATATAACTTTCAGCATGGTGTTAAAAATTTATAAGACTCGAAAGGGAGCGGCAATACACGGGAGAGACAGACAAGCCGACCGAAAAAATGTAAGTTTTGGTAAAAGCGGAGGATAAAAAAAGGGCAGAGTTAAGTCTTAAAACGGGGAGCTGAAAAGTGTGTAAGCGGTAGAAAAATTTGTAAAAAAAAGCGGTAGAGTTAGGTTATCTTTTTCGATTTCGGAGAGGAGGAGAGAGGTGAACTTTTGTCCGAAATGATGACACAAAGTTAAGGAGAAGGGGAGGACATTTTCATACCGTGAAAAGGGTAATCGGACAGGGAGGGAGAGATAATTCGGTAATTATCTAAAAATTAAAAGTTTAAGTAGTTGAAAATCAGTTAATTGTGAAATGTGAGACCGGAAAGGAAATTAGTAAGTTTAAATTAAATCACCGATAGCAGATAGGCGGCGATTAGCACAGATAAGAGAAAGTCTGTCACAAAACGGGTCAAATCGGACTTTTGCTGAATATTAGCCGCTTTGTGACGGGATTTGTGATTTATTTTAACCAAAAAAGCAGCCGAGTGCATCGTCTTTGACGGCTTCGAGCAGTGTCGGCAAACTCGGGGACTGCGCAATAAGCGGGTAGGCTTCCCACTTTCCGCTCGCCCGCATCCAATAGAGTTTGAAAAGTTTGCGGGATTTGACGTACTTGATTTTTGCAAAAGGAAAATGCCGAATAATTTCGGGCTGCTGCCAATCGGGGCGGATTTCGTTGAGAAAAATATCCGTTCCGTTCCAAGTGTAGCCGATATCTAACTCCGGACGAATATCTGCTTCGGGGCGCATGGTTTCCGTCCAATCTT
>JAHDCG010000259.1 GCA_020629965.1 Saprospiraceae bacterium
TCCTCAATGACATAAGTTGCAATCCGGCGGAAACGGGGACTTTTATCACCGTTTTGCAAAACGAAAATTTGTGTGACAGCACCGTCATTTTGACCGTTGATTTTGTACCTTTAGACACCACGGAAATACTGCACGAAAGCTGCGAACCGGATGAAGTCGGTACTTTCTTTTCAACCGTACAAACATCCGACGGCTGTGACTCAACGATTGTTGAAATCGTCACTTTATTGCCGAGCGATACGACTATTTTGGACGATATTTTCGTCTGCAATCCGGATGCGGCGGGTATGTTTGAAACGGTTTTTGAAAACCAATTCGGTTGTGACAGTTTGGTTATTTTCAACGCGATTTCAGCACCGAGCGAAAATGTCGAAATCAACCTCACGACCTGCGACCCGGCGGAGGTCGGCACCCAAACTTTTGCGTTTGTCAATCAATTCGGCTGCGACAGCATCATCACGGAAATCACCGTATTGCTGCCGCCCGACGCCTGCGGCACGGAAGCGCAAATTGTCGGCAGTATTATCGGTTGTAATGACGCAACGGGCTTTTTCAGCGTTACGGTTTCTGTCGGTCAAAGTCCTTTTGCAGTCGAGTACGCGGGGGCTGTTTCGGGTACGGGAGAAATTTTGCAGACCGGTGAACCGGCGGTTTTCGATAATATACCGCCGGGCATTTACACCGTTTCCGTTACCGATGCCAACGGTTTTTCCGTCACGGAAACGATAGCGGTCGAGCAGACTTCGGCACCGGAAATCGAGACTTTTGTTATCACGGATTTCAACGGATTTTCGATTGGTTGTGCCGACGAAACGGACGGCGCGGCGAGCGCAACGGCAAGCGGCGGTACACAGCCTTACACTTGGTTTTGGTCAAACGGTGCGGACACTCCGACCGCCGAAAATCTCGCGGCGGGCAGCTACACCGTCACCGTCACCGACGCGGAAAACTGTGAAGATACGGGCAGCGTCGAACTCACCGCGCCCGCTGTACTCGACCTGACTTTTGCCGTCACCGATGCCGATTGTTTTACGGCAAACAGCGGTACGATTTTCGTGCAACTCACGGGCGGCATCCCGCCGTACAGCTACCAAATCAACAACGGTGCAGCGCAAACGGAGAACTTTTTTACCGGCTTGGCAGCGGATCTGTTTACGGTTACGGCGAGCGACGCCGGCGGCTGTACCGTCACCGAAAGCATTGCGATTAACGCACCGCTGCCTCCCTCGGTCGTATTGACCGGCGACACGCTCATCGACCTCGGCGACAGCCTTAATCTGACCGCACTGACCGACCTTTCCGAAGGTACATTAGACAGTATTATTTGGACGGGCATTGACTCGACGGATTGCCCGGGCTGCACGACCCAACTCGTCATGCCGCTGTCAACGACGACTTACAGCGTAGAAATAATCGGTGATAACGGCTGCTCGGACTCCGACAACTTGACGGTCGTTGTTGACCGCCGCAAACAAATTTTTGTACCCAACGCTTTCTCTCCGGACGGCAGCGGCTTCAACGAGATTGTTTACATTTTTGCCGATGCGGGCATCGTCGAAAACATCGGTGATTTTCACATTACGGACAGATGGGGCGAGTCGGTTTTTCGGGCTTTCAATTTCCTGCCCAACGACCCGAACTACGGCTGGGACGGCGTGCTGAACGGGCAACTGATGAATAACGCCGTCTTTGTCTGGTACGCGGAAGTGACATTTATCGACGGCGAGACGAAGGTGTTTACGGGTGATATTACGTTGCTGCGTTGAGATTAAACCCGGGTTAAAAAAACTGATTTGCGGGAACGTTTTCACAGACGTTCCCGCTTTTTTTATTCGGATTTCGCACAATATCGACGACACGAATCGGGTTTACTTTTCTTTTCACACCAAAAATTGTCGATATGAAAAATTTCTTTCTGCTTTGTCTGCTCGGTTCGTTTGTGGCTTGCACTTCTTCGGTTTCCGACGAAACTCCGAACGAAACGAGCGCCAAAATTCGCTTTCAATTCAAATTTGACGAAAATCAGGAGCGGCTCGGCAATCTCGGTACGCCCGCCGTTATTCCCGCAGAAAATGCCGCGCAAACACCCGATTTTCGACAACTCAGCGTACACGTTATCGACTTGACACCCAATCGCTTCACGCCCTACGGGCAAGGTTTTTTGGCATATAAAGGTGCCGAAACGACCGCCGGCGGAGACAATGCCGTGGATTTTGACAAGGCAATAATTGCAGATGAAAATGAAGTATTTTTGGAACTGCCGCTGAGCGATATGGAGCCGGGCAGCTATGAATTTGCCCGCGTTTCGGTTTCTTTCCAAAAGTATGACATTAAATTCAATATCAACGACGTGCCTTTTGTCGGCGATTTGGAAGACCAAACGGCAACGGTCGCTTCCTTCTTGGGCTTCAATAATTACGTCGAAAGCATGCAGATGCGCGAAAAAACTTTGACCGTAAATGACGATAAAAGGCAGGGATTTTGGGCATTTGAGACAGCCCTCGCCGAGCCGTGGTCAGAGTACAATGAACTGTACAGCGGCTCCGCTCCCGCCGGCGCGACGACGGTCGTCAATCCTTTGGCGGGTGACAGCGACATTCCGGCGGGCAGTTGCATCGTCACGGGTGCTTTTGCGCAGCCCTTGGTCATTACCGGCGCAGAAACGGAAGACATTTTGGTCACGCTTTCTTTCTCCGTCAATGACAGTTTTGAATGGAAAGATCCGAACGGCAACGGTAAATTAGATTTTTATGCGGACGGCAGTGCAGAAAACGAGCAGATCGTCGATATGGGTTTGCGGGGTTTGGAGGCGGATTATGAATGATTTGGTTGTCGGTTGTCGGTTGTCGGTTGTCGGTTGTCGGTTGTCGGTTGTCGGTTG
>JAHDCG010000260.1:0-1122 GCA_020629965.1 Saprospiraceae bacterium
TATACGAAAAAATCTTGTCCTTAAATTTACCGAAATAAATACCGTCACCTACTTAGTAAATCAGAAAAGTTATAAGTTCCCGCCTCCCAACCATCAACTACCAACCATCAACCACCAACCATACAGTGCCATACATAGAAAATTCCGACTACAAACCGCCGTTGCTGTTCCGCAATTCCTACGTGAACACGATTTATCCCGTTTATTTTCGCAAGCACATACAGCCGCAATACGAGCGGGTGCGTTTAGACACGCCCGACGCCGACTTTTTGGATTTGGACTTTTCGCGGGTCGGCAGCGATAGTTTGGTAATTGTGCTGCACGGTTTGGAGGGCAGTTCGCAGAGTCAATATGCGCGCGGCATTGCAGCTTATTTTAACAGTAAAAAATGCGATGCGCTCGCCGTTAATCATCGCGGATGCAGTGAAGAAAATAATTTGCGACCGCAGTCTTATCACATGGGGCAGACGGATGATTTGCGGTTTATAATTGAATATTTGGAAGAAGAGGGCGATTACAGAAATGTTTTTTTGGTCGGATTTAGTCTGGGCGGAAATGTAACCTTGAAATATCTGGGTGAAGAAGGTGCGGACTTGCCGGAAATCGTGCGCGGGGCAGTGACGTTCAGCGTGCCGATACACATTCCGAGTGCGAATACGGAAATCAGGAAGCGGAAAAATGCGCCGTATTTGAGTCGATTTTTGACGACGATGATTGCCAAAGCACAAGAAAAAATGGAGCGACTGCCCGAAGAATTTCCCGTACACGAGCAGTTTAATCCGAAGACTTTCGATGAATTTGACGAGCTGATAACCGCGCCCGTACACGGTTTTGCCGGCGCGGAGGATTACTGGAACAAGAGCAGCAGCATTAACTTTATTCCCGACATTAAAGTACCGACATTGCTGGTCAATGCGCGGGACGATACTTTTTTGTCCGAAAAATGCTATCCCGTCGAGTTGGCAAAAAAGCACCCGTATTTTTATTTTGAAATGCCGAAATACGGCGGACACTGCGGCTTTTACGCGAACGGTGAGGAAGGGGAGGTTTGGTTTGAGAAGCGGGCTTGGGAGTTTTTTGAGGAATTGGTTTGAATTGTTTGAGTGTTTGAATTGTTTGAGT
>JAHDCG010000260.1:1222-2860 GCA_020629965.1 Saprospiraceae bacterium
GTTTGAATTGTTTGAGTGTTTGAATTGTTTGAGTCGTCGGGTACGGAAAAGCCGCATCGAATTTTCGGGTCGATGCGGCTTTTTTTAACGCAGATTTGCGGCGGTATTCTTAATGTCGTGAGGCAGTTTATTATCTTTTTTAAGGCTGCCGTATTTCATTTTCAACAGTTTTTTATCTTGTGTCAAGGTTGTCGTCGGAGAGAGCGGCGGGCTTGTTTGGTAAGAAACGGGTGCGGAGACTGTGGTTTTGGCGGTTAAAAATGCCTCCGCGTCTTCCTTGTTTCGGCAAGCGAATAAAGTCAGCAGAATGCAGGTCGTGCACAGGTAAAAAATTTTCATAGGTGTGTTGTGTTTGTCTTGGTAAAAATTGTAAAATGCGGGAGGGAAAAAAACTGTGTAAGGTTGAACGAACACCGGGGAGGAGGGGAAGCGTGAAATCCGGAAAACGCGGAATCAAGATGTCACAAAGATGAAGTTTTTTTATGAAATAAACATACCGATATATGGGTAGTTCTTAAAAGTTGCAGGTCGGCTACGGCGTATTTGCTCTGTGGCATAGATTTGAGAAACGTCTCTTTTCAAACGTGAATACTCCGTATCTTCGCAGAAAAATTTTACTTACTTTTGCAGTCAAATTTTAAAAACCGGAAAAATATGATAACCGAAAAGAAAGCCGCAGAACTCGAAAGCGTACAAATGTTGGGCTTAAAACTACCGACCGACCCGCGCTGGGTGCGCATCGCCGAAAAGGACTTGGAAGAGATACTGACCGACCACGCTTACTGTGAGCAGAAGGCGGCGATGTCTTGCATTTCTTTGATTTCGCGCTTTCCGGAATACGAAAAATTAGTCGATGAACTCTCGCCGATAGTGACGGAAGAGTGGGGGCATTTTCGCTTGGTTTTAGCGGAAATGAAAAAACGCGGTTATCAACTCGGACGACAGCGCAAGGATGAATACGTCAATGAATTGCGGTCTTTTATGCGCACGGGCATCCACCGCGAAGAGAAATTATTGGAAGAATTGCTGTGTTTCGGACTGATAGAAGCGCGGAGTTGCGAGCGGTTCCGGTTGTTGTCGCTGCACATTGCGGAGGAAGAACTGAAGGGCTTTTACCACCGTTTTATGGTCAGCGAGGCGGGGCATTACGTGTTGTTTTTGGATTTGGCGCGGACTTATTTCGGAAAAGAAAAAACGGAAAAACGCTGGAAGGAGTTTTTGGATTTTGAAGCGAAAATTATGGAAAAAATGGAATTGCGGGCGGATAGGATGCACTAAAAAACGTTGAGGGGTTAGGAGGTTGGCTACAGTCGTTCTTTTAATTTTTCGAATACCTTTACTTTTCTTTTGAGCAGACCGTAATTTCCACGCTTGACGGTCACATAAACGAAGTACGCCGCGCCGATGCAGAAAATCAAAATCGTACCCGAGGTCAGACCGAACATAAACAGCGAAAAGGCATAAAACAGCACCCACGGAATACCAATCCACAGGTCGTTTTGCATTTCCTGTTTGGCTTTGGCAATTTGCTCGTCGAGCCACGCGGGGCTGATGTCCTTGCGGCTGAGGCGTTCACGCTCGCGCAGGGGGAGGGGTTTGGTGATTTGCTTGAATTCTTTTTCGGTCATGTGTTTTTTT
>JAHDCG010000126.1:0-3916 GCA_020629965.1 Saprospiraceae bacterium
CGGGCTTGAAACTACGGGTTAGTCTTTCCGGTTCTCGGTTCTCTCGTTTTGATAAAAACTCAATCCTACCCTAAAACGACTGCCCCAACCTTACCACGAAACGACTGTCCTCCTTCGAGTGATAAGACCCGAAAGTAATCACGAAAAAGTCAATCGGGGCGAGGAATATGCCGCCGCCGTAGCCCGTGTGCCAGGTGCTGCTGTCCTCGTCGCGGGTATAGACGCGCCCGTAGTCGAAGCCGCCGTGAATACCGAGACTGAAAGGTAAAATCGAGTTGCGCGATTTGAATAATTTAGCGCGCAGGTCGATGTTGTGGTAGAAAACCGACTCGCCGCGAAAACGCTCGGCGCGGTAGCCGCGCAGCGTACTCAGGTCACCGACCCCGCCGCGACCCGCACCGCCGATGGTCGGTGCTTGGAAAAAACGGTAATCGCCCGCCACGGTTTGAAGACCGAGACGCGTGGCAATCACGGGATTAGCTTTATTAGATATCGGAATGTACATCGTCCAAAAAGCATTGTAGGTGTTGAAAGCGCGACCGGTGTTTAGGCTCGTCTGCGCCTCGTAATCGAAGTGAAAGTGCATCCCTTTGGTCGGCGAGGCATTGTTGTTGACGTTGCGGAAATTAAATTCCAAAATACCGCCGAAATAGTACTGTCTCTCGAAAGCGTCGGCTGCCACATCGCTGTCGTCGGAGGTGATAAAGCGACCGGGCGTGCGTTCGATTTTCGTGATGTCGATGAGCGGACGCAGAGAAATACTTCCCAATTTTCCGAGAAAACGCTTGCGCAAACCGATGTCGAAATAGTAATTGCTTTGGCGCACGCGGTTAAAATCCAAATCGACCGCATCGGGGTCGTATTTTGTTTCGTTACCGAAGCCGAAGTAGTTGATGGCGTAACGCGAATTGGTGCCGCGCGCATTCATCACCACGTCGAAACGCTTGAAAGCATCGAAAAATTCGCCGCCGTAGCGCAGATTAAAACCCGATGTCGCAAAAGCATAATCGCCCTTGAAAGTGTGGCGCGAGGCAAAAACCGGTTTACCGAAAGCAAAGGTCGTGTATTGCAAACCCAAGCCCGCCAAAAAGCCGTCGTCGGGGTTGTAACCCAAAATCGGCGAGGGCATCAGGATATTTTTTTCGTACTGCGGACCGCGTCGCACGTAGGTGTTTTCTTCGGCTTGTACGCTGCGTTTATCCAAAGTTTCTTTTCCGCCGTTCAGTTCATTTTCTTGTAAGTTATCATAAATCACCGTCTTTTTTCCCCATCCGCCGACTTTCGAGCTGTCGTTAAATTCATCTTCATCCAGACCGCCGATGAGATTAACTTTGATGCCTTTTTTCACATCGCCTTTTACATAAAAAACGTCGTCGCCGTTGAGTCCGTACAGAAAAATCTCTTCCGTGTCCTCGTGGTCAAACAAGCGTTCGTACATGTATTCGTCTTTGCCGCCGTCTTTGTCACGGTCATAAATGCGTACCAAAGTATGGTCTTTGTCTTGTCGAATGACCTCGAAATAATCCGCCTTGTCCGAACCGATGACCGTCACGCGGCGCGACAAATGGTGGTACACTTTGCGGGCAATATCCTGCAAATTGTCACGGCGACCTTTCATCGTTTTTATCAACTCGGGCGCGGAATAACTGTAAGCCGGCTCGGGCATAATTTTGAAAGCCTCTTCGATGACTTCGTCCGTGACGTTTTCCTGAATGTATTTTGCCTGCTCCAGCCATTGGTCGAGCGTCAATTCATTTAAAAACGCCGCATCGAAATGTCGTGGTGACCAGGTCGCCCATTTGACGTTGCCGAGGTCTTCTTTGTAAGTCACCAACTGACGCAAAAAGGGCGCGTAAAGTCGGGCAATTGCCGTGGCGGCACCGTCGTATTTACTCAAAGCCTGGTCGCGGTCACGCGGTATCGGGCGGTAATAATCCATTTTTCCCTCTTCGAGCTGCGTCCATCGCCACTGGTCGTCGTGTCGGTCCCAGTCGCCGATGAGGAAGTCGAACAAACGGGTGCGCACCGTCCACACCTGATCCACGCGGTGATCGTAGCCTTTTTTTATTTTTTCGGCGACGTCATAAGTGCCTTCCACGTCATCGGGATTTCCGAAGGTTTCCTGATTTTTCCACTCGTCCATCGGTCGCTCTTCCACCAGATAAACCTGATTGCCGAAAAGGTCGTTGTGTACGCCCAAAACGGGTTGCTTGGGGATGTAGTACAGCTTCGGATTGGTGTGATAAATATTCGCCGCCTCGGCTAAAGGCGGAATAATGACCGCCGCAAACGGGTGCGCGGAAAGGAAATTATCGCGGACGATAAACTTCGCTGCGTTCAGTTGATTAAACGGATACGGAATAAAACGCGACGCATCTTTGGTCAGCGCGCGCATCGTCCATTCTCTGCCCTGCGTGTCTTCGAGGCGCAGCGAATTGGTCTGATTTCCGCCGCCGCGCTTGAGGACTTTGACCCCGCCGCCGGCAAAAGTATCCAAATCTAAAACGGGGAAATCGTACTCGGCACGGTAAATATCGCGCCAGTGTTCGCCCAGTACCGCTTTGTGTACGGGGCCGACTTTTTCGGTTTCGGTGGTAATGGGGGTCGCACTGACGACCTCTTTTCCGTCTTTATAAGTCGGGTATTCGTCGGGAATATTGTCTTCCGAAATTTCCAATTCACCTTTGATTTTGCGTCGGAAAATCATCTCGCCCGCGCTGCCGTCTTCGTTCGGAATGTAGTATTCGAGCCACGCCGAGCCGTCTTCATAAAAGTCCAATTTGGCGAAGCCGTAATGTCCGTAAGTCATCAAAGCCCCGTTGCCGAGGGCGGTCGGCGTTTGCTTGCTGCCCGCGCCGCTGACGATAAACTTTTGGTCGTCATTTTCAAAATATTGAATGGAATGCTCGTGCCCCGAGGCGAAAATGTACTCCCCGTTGCGCTTAGCGGGCGTGACGACGGCTTCAATCATGTCCTGATAAATACCGTGGCTGTTGTCTTGACGCATGCCCGTATTAGCGCGCACGAATTGGGCAATCGAGCCGATACCCGGGAAGGGAATCCACAGATTATCGGACTTTTCGGTGAGGGGAAAAAGGTGTTGTTTGAGAGTAAATTTTCCGCCGTGCGTACCGTTGGTGTAAATCGGGTGGTGCAGGGCAATGACCGCATTTTTCGAGCGGTGCTTACGCACTTCGTCGTTGAATAAAAACTTGAAAACTTCGCGGTTTTTGATTTCGCATTCATCGTTGACGTTGGGGTGTTTGTCCCAATCCATCACAAACCAATTGCTGTCGATGACGATGACGACGAGTTGGTCGTTAATCTCGATGACCTCCGGTCCGCTGCATCCGTCGTTCGGCAAAAAGAAATCGTCCGAGTCGAATTTGTCGCCGTAAATTTTTTCCAATTCGCTTTCTACATATTTTTCCTGACGAATAACTCCCTTCTTACCGTAGCGGCCCCAATCGTGATTGCCCGGCAAAAATATCGGACGCCCTGCGAAGTTTTTCACCGTTTCAATTTGTGCATTTAAGCGGTGTTCCGCAATTTCGCGGTAGCTTTCCACGGAACGCGGCGGCATTCCGACGGGGTAAATATTGTCTCCTAAAAATATAACGGAGCTGTTTAAATTCGCGGTATCGAGAAAGGATTTCAGCAAGGTCAAAGCGGGTTTGGTACCGCCGAGGGGTGCATTTCCGGCGTCGCCGACGAGGTACATGGTATGCGTGACGGGCATCTCGGTATCGGGCGTTTCCTTTTTCCAGTCTTTGGCTTCGGGGGCGATGTGCAATTTATAGTCAGCGCAGGAAGCAACGAAAAATATCAGGCTGAGAAGGGCGGCTTTGCTTAAAAGTTTTTGCATTTTGTGCGGAATATGAGTGACCGGTCGGGTGTGACATGTGGTCGTGATTTT
>JAHDCG010000126.1:4016-17795 GCA_020629965.1 Saprospiraceae bacterium
TTTGACGGCTAAAACCTACATCCTTAAAAAAACAGCACAATTCTTATTGTGTTCATATTTTTCGAGGGTCAAAGTCGGTAAAGGTAAAACAATCGAAAGAAAACCGAAAAACACAAAAGGCTGCCCGATGAGCAGCCCTTTATTCATATCTTGAAATTTTGCTGTTTACCGTGTAACCACCAGCTGCCGCACGTATTTTTTATCCTCTTTTTTACCGTGCAAAAAGTAAGTCCCCGCCGGCACACCTTCCAGAGACAGACGCGCTTTTTTCTCGCTGATTTTAAAAGATTTTACGCGCTTACCGATGGTGTTGGTGAGGTATAAAGTGACGGGCACTTCGGGCAGTTCCGCCGTGACAAAAGAGTGCGCGGGGTTGGGATAAACTTTAAAATTGTCGGCTTGCGCGAAGTTATCAGCGGAAGACGGCAATTCTTGTTCAATCACAAAATCCCAAATACCGCGCCCGTAAGTACCGAAGCGCACTAAGTTAAAGCCCTCAATGTACTGCACCGACCAATAGGTCTGCACGGGAGCGCATATTCCCGACATATCGAACCACCTTTCTTCGGCGGCGATATAGACGTAAGGCCCGGCTTCCGTAGCGGCAAAAAGCAAGGACTCGTCTGCGTTGGCGGTGATTTCAAAAACCAAAGTCGGCGGCAGTCCTTCACTGAAATCGCTGAAAAACTGACCGTTGTCGGTCGAGCGATAGACACCGGGATTGCTGTAACCGCTGCCGGCGAGGTAAACGGTATTTTCATCCGTTTTAGAGGCATAAATCGACTGCCCGTAGAGGTAATGACCGTTGAGCAGGAAGTTGACGTTTTGCTCCCAATTTGCGCCGCCGTCGGTCGAGTAGAAAAAGCGTCCGTTGGTGGTCGAAGTGTAAATGCGCTGCGGGTCGAGCGGCGAAACTTCTACCGCAGAAAGGCTCGCGCCGTTAGCGAAATCTTTAAAATTGTAAGGTATTTCGTCGGTCAGCAGGCTTCCCGAGGCGGTAACTTCCGCTTTCACGAGGTAAGAACCGCCGTCCGCCGACATATTACCGCCGGCGACGTAAATGCTGTTTTCGCCCGCGATACGCGAAGTCTGCAAAGGCGTGAGCCACACATCGCCGTTTTGCGCTAAGTCGAAGGACTGCGTGATACCGCCGGAGAAGGTATTTTGATAATGCGTCACCCAACCGCCGGGATAGACCGTCCAAAAACTGTTGCCGCCGTTGGTAAATTCGACGTGTCCGTAGTCGCCGGAAATGACTTGGTCGAAGTCGAAAGGCGCACCCGAAAAGTCGTCGATGCCGCGCTGCAAACCCTGATCTTGCGTACCGCCGATAATGATACCGGGGTCGGAGTCGCCGCTTTTCGCGCTGTAAAATTGCCCGACGTTCAGTCCTTGCAGTCCGATATTTTCCACTGTATTAAAATCGTCGTAAGTGACGTACAGCCCGCCGTGGTTGCTCGACAGACTGAATTGCTCGCCGGCGGCGGTCGTAAAGGCATCGAACGCCATCATGTCCGCGTGCAGATTGCCGGCAGGATTTGCGTAATAATCGCCCCAACCGTTGACCGTAGTCCAAGTCACGCCGGCATCCAAACTGTACTGCGCCTCCACCGAGCCGGCGTACAAAATATCGCCGTCATAAGGTGACAAAAAGATACCAACATCCCACGGCACGGCGGGAATAGTGCCTTGCGTCGTCCAGGTATTGCCGAAGTCGGTGCTGCGGGCTACGTCTCCGTTTTCGCTGTTGTAGGTGTAAAAAATCGTGTCCGTTGCGGTAGCGGAGCCGACTAACTGCACGCGATTTCCCGTAGAAAAATCGGTGGAAGTACCGACGGTCGTTACTTCCTCCGTGGCAACATTAAGGCGTTTCATGCGCAGCGTATTTCCGAAATAGTCTAAAGTATAAATGTCATTGAGACCGTAAGGCTGACACATTGCCACGCGCGATTCACCGTCGTCATTGCCGAGGTAAGCGGTCGTCGCTGTGTAACTTTCACCCGCGTCGGTCGATTTGTAAATGCGCCAGTCTTCCCAATAATCGGATTTAGAAAGCAGGTAAAGCGTCGTATCATTTACAAAAACGGGCTGCTTGATTCTGCCCCAACCGCCGACGATTTCGATGCCCGTCGCTGCCGTCCACGTTTCGCCCTCATCGTCGGAATAGTGCGGCGTGTGACCGATAGCGGCAAGCAAACGGCGTCCGTTTGCGCGCGGTAAAAATTGTAACATTCCGTCCGAAAATTGATAATCCTGATTGATGACTTCCCACTGCGAGCCGTCGCGTGCGCCGCGCCACAGCGTACCGCCGGCAGAAATCAGCCAAATTTTATCGGTCGCGGGGTCGTACTCGGTATCGAATACGCTGCCCGCTTGGTTGGTGCTGCCTTTTTCCGTCCAAACGCCCGAAAATACATCGGTCACAATCGTATCCGCCGAGCAGCCGGTGCGGGCTGCCGCTGCTCCTCTCCGCTTCGTCCGTTCGGCGGCGCGGGCTTGCTGCGTTGCCAATTCGGCTGCTCGCCAATTGTCGCCGGGCGCGGAGCGGTGCATGGATTCTATCCACGCTTTACGCTGCATTTGTCCGTCGCTGTCTTCTTCCCCTTCTTTGACGATGGTTTCGGTCGGCGGCGGCAGGTGCTTTTGCCGGGATTTTTGGTAAAGGAAGAGGGTGATGACGGCGAGGAGGGGGAGGAAGAAAAGTAGCTTTTTTTGCACGGTAATTTTTTTTTTTAGATTTTAGACGTTAGATTTCAGACGTTAGACTCCTCACGGCTCTCACCGTTAATTCGCTGTGTCATTTTGTACGGGCAATATTACGGGAAATTTTGGGTCGAGATATAAAACACTGCTGCAAAACCCATCAAAATGTCGGTCGGTACTTTGCGTTGGTTGAAAGGTATTGCCAAGAAAAGAAATCAAACTCGAATTGAGCAATGATAAAAACGCATGTCCGATAAAAAAACCACTAACGCATCCATCAACTAACAACTATCAACCACCAACCAAAGCAATGCCCGCGCGAAATGACTTCGCACGGGCTTTGCTCCAAATGATGTTAAAGGGGTGAATATCTTTTTTACTCAAATTCGGTAACCGGCACTTCCGCTGCCGCCGAGGCTTCGCTTAAATTGCTTACGCTCACTTTGGAAGGAGCGAAAACGGTAAAACTGTATTTTTCGATCAACTCCTTTCCGCCCACGGTCACGGTGCGTTCGATATTGGGCATATCGACGGCAAAACCGGCGTCGGTAGCTGCGCCTTGCAGGTTGTAGCGACCGGCTTTGATGAGTGATTTGAGCATGGCTTGTGAGCCGTTGTCTAAGCTGACAGTCATCTGGATGCGCAGGTAGTTCTCGCTCCAGGTTTCGGTTTCGACGGTGCCGTTCAGGTCGAGCGCAACGGTATTATTGCCTTTTAGGTTAAAGGCTTTTACCAGAATTGTTTCTGCGTTTTGACCGAAAGTAACGGTGGTCACGAGTAGAATTAAAACGGCGGAGAGTAAATTTTTCATGTTAGTCATAACGGGCCTCCTTTTTATTTAGTTAAGATTCGGAAAGGTAGAAATTTCCTCGTCTTCAATTTGAACGTAATATAGGTTAATTTTTCGACATTCACAAATTTCCGTCGTAAAACCTGCACGAAAACTTAATTTTTATCGAAATGTTTATTTGAATTGCGTGAGCCAAATTAAATTAAACCGGCTTGCGACAACTTATATAATCGCCTCACGAATGCGAATTGCTTTTTTCAGCAGCTCTTCCATTTTATCCAAGTGCAGCATATTCGCCCCGTCCGATTTGGCATTTTGCGGGTCGGGGTGCGTTTCGATGAAAAGCCCGTCCGCGCCCGCCGCGATGCCGGCTTTAACGACGGTTTCAATCATTTTCGGTCTGCCGCCGGTCACGCCGCTGCTTTGGTTGGGCTGCTGCAAAGAATGCGTACAGTCCAAAACGACGGGCACCTGCATGTCCTGCATGGTCGGAATGCCCCGATAGTCAATGACCAAATCGGTGTAGCCGAAAGTCGTTCCGCGCTCGGTCAGCATGACGTTTGGGTTGCCGGACCGGGTCACTTTATCGACCGCAAAACGCATGGCTTCGGGACTGAGAAACTGACCTTTTTTGATGTTCACAACTTTTCCCGTTTGCGCCGCTGCCACCAAAAGGCTCGTCTGCCGGCACATGAAAGCGGGGATTTGCAGCACATCCACATACTCCGCCGCCATAGCCGCCTCTGCGTCCGCATGTATGTCCGTGGTCACGGGAATACCGAAAGTCTTTCCTGCTTTACGCAAAATTTTCAACGCTTTTTCGTCGCCGATACCGGTAAAACTGTCTAAGCGCGACCGATTGGCTTTGCGATACGAACCCTTAAAAATAAAAGGAATTTTCAGTCGCTCGGTCAGCTCCGTCAGATGCTCCGCAATGCGCATAGCACCGTCCTCGCTTTCGACGGCACAAGGTCCGGAGATGAGAAAAAATCGGTTATTTTCGGCGTATTTCAGCTTTTCGAGCGTCGGAAACATAATTTTATTTTGTCAAAAACGAAAACAAATATTCAACTCATTGATTATCAATGAATTAAAATTATTATCCGTCAGATTATTTACCTTAATAACCCTCTAAGGGAGCGCAAAGTTGCGTAAATTTTCGGTATTTTCGGTATTTTCGGTTATTTTTTAAATTAAACAAAATTTTATTTTGCCCGTGTAAATTTATGCCGGCAGCTCAAAAAAAGTTGTACCGATTTTGTCATTTTTTCAACCAAAAGAAGGCACTTATCGTTTACGATTGCATGAATACCGTACACAACACAACCAAAGAAAAAAACTACTGGTCATCCCGTTGGGAAGCCGGCAACACGGGTTGGGACATGGGCAGCGTTTCGCCGCCGCTGAAAGCCTACGCCGACCAACTGCCTAACAAAGATTTGCGCATTTTAATTCCCGGAGCGGGAAATGCACACGAAGCGGAGTATTTGCACCGCCAAGGATTTACGCAGGTCACGGTCTTGGATATTGCGCCGGAACCTTTGGCGGCTTTGCAGCAGCGCGTACCGGATTTTCCGGCGGCGCATTTGGTGAATGAGAATTTTTTCGAGCATGCAGCGGAATACGACTTGGTTTTAGAGCAGACTTTTTTCTGCTCTTTTCCGCCGACTGCGGAAAATCGCAAGGCTTACGCTAAGAAGATGTCGGAATTGATTGTGCCGGGCGGAAAGCTGGTCGGGCTGTGGTTTCAGACACCGCTCGACCCGGAGGGCAGCCGTCCTTTCGGCGGGAGTCGGGCGGAGTATGCGGGTTATTTTGCGCCTTATTTTGAGGTTTTGACATTTGCGGAATGCTATAATTCGATTAAGCCGCGGGCAGGGAAGGAATTGTTCGGGGTTTTGGCGCGGCGGTAGTGTACCGCGCTGTTTATTTAGCCCGGCACTCACGTACCCGCAGGGGCAAGCCGGGCTGATGTGTTCCGTGCCGGTGGCACTATCGGTAGGAAGTTTCTTAGAATGCAGTTTTGTTTAGGCAAAATAATTCGTTAGTGCAAAGATTTATTAGTTGCTGATATTTTTTTTGAACCTGATTTTTATGATTTCTATGATTTGTTATGATTTGGATTTTACTTCGTAAAATCTACGCGACTGATAACGAAGTTAACTGTCAGAAACTAACAAAACGCAGCATTAGCGACATATCACAGCAGCAAGTCGAGTCGAGTGTATCATGCCGATAATATTACCGGCATGAAACACTCGATTAAACGGCTTAATCAAACAAACTCCTCTCCGTTCCCTCTACCCTTTCCCGATAGCTTTTCCATTCCTCGTCAAAAAACGCATTTATCCGCGTAACCGCTTTCTCGATTTTTTCCTTCGTTTGTTGTAAAATCAATTTTGCCGTCGGATTCGGCGCACCGTCGCTTGCCGCAAGGTAGGAGTACGGTCGCCACAGAGAAATCGCGTCGGAGTTGCGGCGCAAACCCTTTTGATTTTCGGGCGAAAGGAATTGATGCTCTAAACTTTTCAGGCTGTCGAGCATGGTTTTTCCTAAATCCTTAATTTGCGTTTGCAGGGAATCGGGCAGATTTTCTAAAGTTTGATTGACAACTTTAATGGTCTTTTGCGCTTTGCGCACGCGGTTAAAGGCTTCCGTGGCTTTTTCAATTTCCGCTTCGTAAGCTGCATAAGCTGCGTCTTTTTCGGCGCGTTGTGCAGCGGTGACGGTGCTGCGCGGGTCGGCGTTTACGGTGACTTCGGTGCTGTCTTTCGTGTCTTTGTAGGTCATCACGACTTTATAAACGCCGGGCAAGACCTGACGACCCGAGGGCGTATCAGCGTCGGGTTTGACTTCACGGCGCGAGGGCGTGCGCACACCGTCGCGGCGCAGATTCCAGTAGGTGCGCTGCATTCCCGGCTCGGGTTTAATTTTGTAGCTGCGCACCGTGTCGCCTTTACTGTCTGAGATGTCGATTTTGATTTTTTCCTTCTTTTCTTTTTTCTTTTCCTCCGGGTCTTCCTCCGTTTCGGGCTTAGCGTTTTCGTTGTCCGTGCCGGTCAGTTTGGGTTTGGTTTTGCTTTTCTTTTTCATTTTTGCTTTGCCGGCATCGGTCGCTCGCGTTTCTTTTCCTTCCTCTGTTTTTTCTTCTTTTTCGGGCTTCACCCAGTAGGTCAACATTGCGCCGTCGCTTCGATTGTCGCCGACGAAAGTGCCGTCCGCCACGAAGCGCGCGCCCGTGACCGAGCGGTTATAATTTTGGTAAGCCTCGGGCGCATCGAAGAGCGCAAAATCGTTTTCCAAAACCCGTGCGTTTGTTTTCGCCAACTCCGCAAAGGGTCGCGTGTCGTCCAAAATGTAAGCTGCGCGCCCGTAAGTGCCGATAATCAAGTCCTTCTCGCGCGGGTGAATTTTCAAATCGCGGATGGGCGCGGGCGGCATTTCATTTGTCCACTTTTGCCAGGAGTTGCCTTTATTTAACGAAAAATACAAACCGTATTCCGTACCCAGCCACAGCAGATTTTCCGCGTCGGGGTCTTGCGCAATCGACAGGGCGTGACCTTCGACTTTGTTTTCATCGACAATACGGCGAAAGGTCGCGCCGTAGTCCGTCGTGTGGTACGCCATCGGGCGGTAGTCGCCGCGTCGGTAGTCATTGACAATGACAAAAGCCTCGCCCGCATTTTTTTCGGAAGCCACGATTTGCGGTATCCAACTGTTGGCTTTCATGCCCGATAATTTACCGTTAACATTCGCCCAATTTTGACCGCCGTCGCGGGTAATTTGCAGATTTCCGTCGTCCGTGCCGACCCAAATCACCTCCTTATCGACCGTGCTCGGCGTAATCGCCAAGATGGTCGTGTGATTTTCCGCTTGCGTATCGTCGATGGTCAGACCGCCGCTTTCGTATTGTTTTTGCTTTAAGGTGTCGTTGGTGGTGAGGTCGGGCGAAATGATTTTCCAGCTCTGCCCGCAGTCCGTCGAGTAATGCACGAATTGACTGCCAAAATACAAACCGCAGTCGTTATGAGGGTCTTGCGCCACCGCCGCATTCCAGTGAAAACGCAACTTTTCGCCCTCCGGATGCACGGGTTTGATGTATTTCGATTGCCCCGTTTCGGTATCGACGAGACTCATATTTCCGCCCTGCGACATGGCATAAACGTAGCGCGCATCGTCGGGCTTGGGTACGACATCGAAGCCGTCGCCGAAGTACAACTCCTGCCAATCGGCGTTGGTGATGCCGCCGCGTTTCCAAATATAAGCCGGACCGCGCCACGAGCCGTTGTCCTGCATTCCGCCGTACACATTGTACGGAATTTCCGTGTCGTAATTGATGTGATAAAACTGCGCCAACGGCAAATTTTCCACAAAACGCCAAGTCTTGCCGCGGTCGCGAGAGATATTCAAACCGCCGTCATTGCCCTCAATCATGTAATCCGGATTTTCGGGGTGCGCCCAAAAGGCGTGGTGATCGGGATGCACGCCCGAATACGGTTGAAAAGGCAAAATAGTCTCAAAAGTCTTACCGCCGTCCTCGCTTTTGCTGACGACCGACCAGAGGTTAAAGATGCGGTTTTCATTCAGCGGGTCCACGTAAATATCGGCGTAGTAGAAAGGGCGATTACCGATGTCTTTATCGGCGACTTGCTTCCAGGTATCGCCGCCGTCTTCGCTTTTCAGCAGCACGTTTTTTTTCGCCTCCGTGAGTGCATAGATAATGTGCGGTTCGCTCGGCGCAATCGCCAAACCGATGCGCCCGAGGTCGCCTTTGGGCAGTCCGTCTTCATCGGTGCGCTCCGTCCAGTTTTCGCCGCCGTCGTAGCTGACGTAAATGCCGCTGCCCGCGCCGCCGGAGTTAAATGTCCAGGGTTTGCGCCCGAATTCCCACATGGCAGCCACGATTTTATTGGGATTACGCGGGTCGATGACCATGTCCGCGATGCCGGTTGACTCGTTGACGTACAGAGTTTTACGCCAGATTTTGCCGCCGTCGGTCGTCTTATAAAATCCGCGCTCGGGCGAGTCGTGCCAAGCCGCGCCCATTGCGCCGACATAGATCGTATTCGGGTCGTTGGGGTGGATAATGATGCGGTGAATTTGCCGCGTTTTCTCCAAACCCGTCAATTCCCACGTCTTTCCGCCGTCGATGCTTTTGTAAATACCTTCGCCGTAGTTGTGTGAGTTGCGCGGATTACCCTCGCCCGTACCGACCCAAATTTCCGCCGGATTATTTTGGTTAATCGCCACCGCGCCGATGCTCGCCGGGGCTTGGTCGTCAAAAATCGGCTGCCACGAAATACCGCCGTTTTCGCTCTGCCACACACCGCCCGATGCCGTACCGATAAAGATGCGATTCGGGTCGCTCAAATCCACGTCGATGGTCGTCACGCGCCCGCTCATACCGGCGGGACCGATGCTGCGGGGTTTGATATTTTCAAAATTGTCGAGGTCTATTTTTTGGGCGTTGACTGACAGAGTGAATGTCAGGAAAGAGAGGAAGAGGAGGAAATTATTCATAGTTTTTTTATTTTTCGGGGGCAAAGGTAGGTGAAAAACCGGACAGACAAAACTAATGCAACCCTCCCCCTCCCCACCTTGTCCTTACCGCATCTTCTCATCAAAAATTTCTAAAATGAAACTAACCTTTCTTCTCTGTATTCTCGCTCTTTTTACTGCGTGCTCGACTACCGTAACTATCCCCGCCGGCGAGACCGTTACCCTTACGCCGCCCGCTTATGCGCTTTCTTCGGCCGAAGTAAAGAACAAATCCGTGCGTCAGGTCGAAGTCGGCGTTGTCGATAAAAAATCGGGTAAGACTCTGCGCGGTTTTGGCTTGGGTACAAAAGCAAAAGCTGCCGTCGAGGTGGAAAACAGCTCGGAATTGGTGCTGACAAACACTCAAAAAAACGATATAAAGGTCAACGTTGATTTTACCGAAACCGAACGCGAAGCCATACCCGCCGGGGTCACGATGATTTCTTTTAAACTCATCAATCCCTCCGCCGAAAGCATTCCGCTGCTGATACCTGATGTCATGAATCCTAACCTCTCGCCAAACTCGGAAAGCGGCGTCGATTTAAAAATCGGACAGGAAATTTTCTTTCGCGCCAAAGGCAAAAAATACCTGTTGCTGACCGTGAACGAGGATATTCAACCGGGAGAAAAGATAGATGTCCGGGCGCTGCTGACCAAACGAAAGGCGGAATTGGGTTTATGAGTGAGTTCCGCAAAAATATCCTCCAAAAAAAAAAGGACGAATCAATCAAGATTCGTCCTTTTTTTCTAAGCGAAAGCTGCCGTCAACCGCCCTCCTTAATCATCATTTCCCACTTTGAAGGAAACTTTCAGATTAACGCGGTACTTTTTTACTTCGCCGTCTTCCACGGTCACGCTTTGCTCGTTGACGTAAGCAGAGGCAATGCCTTTCAGCGATTTGTTGGCTTTGCGGATACCGATTGCGGTGGCGTCTTCCCACGATTTGGTGGACTCGGACATGATTTCAATAACTTTCATTACTGCCATAACAGGGTAGAATTTTTGGTTGGTTAGCGTCCGTTCCGTGCAGCGCGGCAGCGGACAATAGTTGTGAATTTTCAAAAAATGTTTCGGAAGAAACAATTAAGACTGCCCCGCCAAAGTAGGAAAAATCGGGCGGAATACGAAATTTCGCAACTGCGCGTATTTATTTCGTCGCTTTTCCCGTCCTTTGCCCTATGAATTTCGAGCTTGAAAAATTACATAATTTATACGAAAGTCATTTCGGTGAAAAGGTGACGATTTCCGCGCCGGTGCCGCCTTCGGGTTCGGCGCGGCGGTACGTTTATTTGACGAGTGAAAATCATACTGCCGTCGGTTCTTTCGCGCCGGATTTGCAGGAGAACGAAGCGTTTTTTACGTTTACCCGGCATTTTAAAAACCGGGGGCTGAATGTACCCGAATTGTACGCCGTTGCCGAAGATAAGCGTTATTATTTGCAGGAAAATGTCGGTCGGCAAGCTCTCTACGATTTGCTGCCGGCGGCGGGCGAAAAGTTTCACGAGCGACTCATTGACTTGTACAAAAAATCGCTCGCGGCCTTGGCGAAAATGCAAATTACGGGCGGCAAAAATTTGGATTATTCCGTGGCTTATCCGCGGGCGGCATTCGACAGGCAGTCGATGCTTTGGGATTGCAATTACTGTAAATATTACTTTCTGAAACCGGCGGGCGCGGCGTTTAACGAACAGGATTTGGAAGATGATTTTCAGCGACTGATTAACTTTTTGACGACCGCCGACAGCGACTTTTTTCTCTTCCGTGATTTTCAAAGTCGCAATATTTTAATTCAAAACAATGAACCGTATTTCATTGATTATCAAGGCGGCAGAAAGGGCGCATTGCAGTATGACGTCGCAAGTCTGCTGTATCAGGCGAAGGCAAATCTGTCCGAAACTCTGCGCGAAAATCTGCTCGATTTTTATTTGAGCGAAGCCGAAAAATTGACCGCAATCGACGCGACGGCTTTTAAAAAACACTACTACGCTTTTGTTTTGCTGCGCCAAATTCAGGTCTTGGGCGCTTACGGTCTGCGCGGTTTGACAGAAGGAAAATCACATTTCATCAAAAGTATTCCCTTTGCGCTGCGCAATATTCAACACCTTTTTATGTCGGGTAAAATTGAACTCGATTTGCCTGTTTTAAAAGCAATTTTCAGCAATCTAAACCAAAATTTTATGCCGCAAAATAAAGAAGAAAACGCCGCCAAAAATCTGACCGTCACGGTGCAGAGTTTCAGTTACAAAAAAAGCGGCATTCCGCAAGACCCCTCGGGCAACGGCGGCGGTTTTGTCTTCGATTGTCGCTTCATTCACAATCCGGGTCGCTACGCGCCGTACAAAAAACTGTCGGGCTTAGACCGACCGGTCATCGACTTTTTGCGCAGCAAAAGCACCATCGATACCTTTGTACAAAACGCACTGCGCATCACGGACGAAGCGGTGGAAAACTACCTCGCAAGAGACTTCGCAAGCCTGATGATCAGCTACGGCTGCACGGGCGGACAGCACCGCAGCGTCTATTCCGCCGAGGCAACGGCGCAGCATCTGCGGGAAAAATACGGCGTGAAGGTGATTTTGCGGCATTTGGAGAAAGAGGATTGGTTGCCGGTTGACGGTTGACGGTTGCCCGGCGTCTTCGGACTCATCTGACACGGATTTTTCGCCGCAGGGCGAAATAATGCTTGTCGGATGAGTCGGTAACTTGTCTTCATATTAAATGCCATTTTAATACCGCACGTATCAGACGATAATTATTTTGACATACGTCAAAAAATCAGCGTCCGATAAGTGCTCAATCAATCTGAACAATAGGTCAAAAAACAAATTTAGATTTAAGTTACTTTTGCAGAAAAATAAACAAGCCCCACGGGCAACGGACAACCGACAACCGACAACGAGTCAAGCATGAAAAAACTACAACGCACCCTCCTCCCCTTCTTCGCCCTCGTCGCTTTGGCGTCCGGCGGCTACATGTGGCACCTGAACAGTATCGACACGCTGTGGGGGCATTTGCCGCTGTTTTTCTACGTTTCGGTGTGGGCGGTGATTGTGTTAGGTTTGGGCAATCGCTATTCGCGGCACCCGAAAAATGCGCGATTTTTGGCACTTTCTACGCTGTCGGGCGTGTTGTTGTCCGTCGGATTTCCGCCGCTGCCCTTTCCTTTTTTGATGTTTGTCGGCTTTGTACCGTTGCTGCTTTTGGAGAAAGAAATTTTTGACGAACACGGCGATACGAATAAAAAACTGCTGCTGCGCTACGCTTACAATACCTTTGTAGTCTGGAATATTTTGACGACCTGGTGGGTCGGCAATACGGCTTTCGTGGCGGGTATCGTGGCGATTTGGCTGAATGCGTTTTTTATGTGCATCCCGATATTACTTTTTCATCAAAGCAAGAAGAATGTGCCGCGCACGGCGTATTTGGGTTTTATCGTGTATTGGTTGTGTTTTGAATTTTTGCATTTGAACTGGGAAATCAGTTGGGTGTGGTTGAATTTGGGCAACAGTTTTGCCTCGCTGCCGTGGTCGGTGCAGTGGTACGAGTACACGGGGACTTTCGGCGGCAGCCTATGGATTTTGTACGCTAACTACCTGATTTTCAATTTTGTAGTCGAAAAATTTTATAAAAAATCAAACGCGGCGAAAAGTCTGCTGCCGAAAATCGCGGCGGTTGTTTTACTGCCCGTTTTGGTTTCTTTGGGCATTTATTTTACTTACAAGGAAAAGGGCGAAGCGATAGAAGTAACGGTCGGGCAGCCGAATTACGAGCCGCATTACAAGAAATTTTCGGCGGACAAAGCGCGGCGCGATGGGGAAATTATCGACCTCATTGAAAATAACGTCAGCGATACTACCGAATATTTTGTGCTGCCCGAGACGCTGTTCAGCAACTTAGAAGAGGACAAACCCGACATCAATCAGACGGTGCGCAAAATGCAACCGCTGCTGCGCAAATACCCCAATCTGAAAATTCTCACCGGGGTCAGCGCATACAATATTTTGGAAAAAGACGAAGCCGATACTAAAGCCACGCGACAGCAAAAAAACCGCGAGGGCAAGGTCGTGCGCCGCTACGAAGCTCTGAATGCCGCCGTGCAGTTGCAGTACAATCAACCGACGCAGACCTACCGCAAGTCGCTGTTCGTGCCGGGTGCGGAACTGCTGCCTTACAAAAAATTCTTCTTTTTCTTAGAGCCTTTGGTCGATAAACTGGACGGCAGCATGGAGGGTCTCGGGACGCAGGAGCGGCGCACGACCTTCACTTCGCCGACGGCAAATGTCGCCCCGGTCATCTGCTACGAAAGTGTTTTCGGAGAATATGCAACGGGTTATCTGCGGCAGGCGGCGGGCAAAGGCGCGAATTTTATCGCCGTCATGACCAACGACGGCTGGTGGGATAATACCGCCGGCCACAAACAGCACCTAATGTTTGCCTCGCTGCGCGCTATCGAGACGCGGCGGGATGTGGCACGCTCCGCGAATACGGGCGTTTCGGCGTTTATCAATCAACGCGGCGACATTACGGCTCGCACGGCATACGATGAGCGGGTCGCGCTGTCGGGCCGGGTGCGTTTGAATAAAGAGGTGACTTTTTATACTTACTGGCGCGACTTGATTGCTCGCATTGCTTTATTTACGGCTTTACTTTTGCTGGTGAATACTTTTGTGATGTCGCGGTTGCCGAAGAAGGCAGGTTGACGGTTGACGGTTGACGGTTGACGGTTGACGGTTGACGGTTGACGGTTG
>JAHDCG010000261.1 GCA_020629965.1 Saprospiraceae bacterium
CGACCTCACCGATTACTTTGACGGCGGGCGAACAAGCGGCGGCGACTTACACCATTCGCGCGACTGATGCTAATGATTGTACGACAGATGAAGACGTGAATGTGGCGGCGGTCACGGGATGCCCCGTTTGTCCGACGGTTGCCGATGTTTTCATCAATGAATTTCACTACGATGATGACGGTGCGGACGAAAACGAATTTATCGAAGTAGCCGTAGCCAATGCTGCGGGCGTGACGCTTGCCGACCTTACGGTGACATTGTACAACGGCGCGAACGGAGAAGAATATGACTCCGAAAGTTTGGATAATTTTGTACAAGGTACCGACGACGGCACTTTCACTTATTACACTTGGTTCCCGACGTCTATTCAGAACGGCGGTCCCGATGGTTTCGCTTTGACTTGCGGCAATACGGTACTGCAATTTTTGAGCTACGAAGGAACTTTTACCGCGACGGACGGACCGGCTGACGGTGCAACTTCGACCGATGTAGGCGTTTCCGAACCCGGCAATACTCCCGAGGGCAGTTCTATCCAACTCATTGACGGTGTGTTTGTCTTGACTTCGGGCACGAATACGCAGGGAGAACCCAACACTTTGGTAGTTTGCCCCGACCTTTCGGTTGCTCCGGAAAACGTAACGATTACGGACAGCGATTGCGACCCCGGTTGCACGGATGTTGCCGGCTCGATTACCGCTCCGACAAATGCCTGCCCCGCAGGTTCGACGCTTGAGTATAGTGTGAACGGCGGTGCTTTCACGACGACTCTGCCGATGTATGATGCCGACGTTGCAATTACCGTTGAAACGCGTTGTGTCTGTGATGACGACGATGCAGTTATTTCGCCGGTCTCGGCGGCGGTGACTACGGCTCCCGCGCCTTGCGAAATTCCTGATTTCACGGTGACAGTCGTACAGCCCGATTGCGATACGGACGGCAGCGTTACTTTCGCGGATGCAGATTTAACGTTTACCGCTGACTTTGGCGACGGTGCGGGATTTGTCGCAATTGCTTCGCCTTTCACTTTAGCGCAAGGCGAGCAAACGGCGAGCACATTTACCGTGCGCGGTACAAATGCGGACGGCTGTTTTGCAGATGAAATCGTGAATGTTGCCGCGGTAGAAAATTGCTGCCCGGATTTGTCCGTTGCACCCGCTAACGTAACAATTACGGACAGCAGTTGTGACTCTGATTGCACAGATGTTGCCGGGTCGATTACCGCTCCGATAAATGCTTGTCCCGTAGGTTCGACGCTTGAATTCAGTGTGAACGGCGGTGCTTTCACGACGACTCTGCCGATGTACGATGCCGACGCGGCAATTACCATTGAAACGCGTTGCATTTGTGAAAGTGACGCTACGGTGATTTCGCCCGTTTCGGCGGCGGTGACTACGGCTCCCGCTTCTTGTGAAGACCCTGTGTTTACTTTGACTACGGTACAGCCGACCTGCGACACCGACGGCAGTATTTCCTTTGCGGGTGATGCGGGCTTGACTTTTGAAGTGAGCATTGACGGCGGTGCATTTGCCGACATTACATCTGATTTATTTGTCATGCAAGGCGAGCAACCGGAAGTTTCTTACGAGTTCAGAGCGACGAACGCGGACGGCTGTACGAGTACGCAGACGACGGTGATTGCGGAAATTGCGGATTGCTCTTTCCCCGGTCCTGTTTTGCAATGTCGCCAACCCACGAGTACTTGTAACACACCCGGCGTTTGCGGTGCGGAAGACTTGATTGTTTTAGAACCGTTTGTTTTGGATGAGGGTACGGGCAACGTGACAATCACGAGCAATGCTCCGGACTTTTACCCGATTGGTACGACGATTGTCACTTTCACGGCAACCGACAGCGGCGGAAACACGGCTTCTTGTGAGACGGAAGTTTTCATTTACGATGAACAGGAGCCGACGATTAACTACGGTGATAATTTAACCGGCTTTACCACGAATAACTGTCAGGCACAGTTGTTTATTTCGCCGGAAATTTCGGACAACTGCGGTATTGAGTCCGTCTCGGGTACGGGTACTTTCACCTTCCCGGTCGGCTTCAGTGAGCACGTCATTACGGTGACGGATGTCAACGGCTTGACGGTGCAAAAAGTCATTAACGTGACGGTATTCGACGGCGAAAGTCCGTTTGCACAATTCTGTCCGCCGAATATCACGGTAGCTTCGAATGAAGATTTGACGAACGTACCGCAGCCGGTATTTACGGATAACTGCGGCGTGACTTCCGTGACCGACGATGTACCCGACAGCTTCCCGCAGGGAACGACGACGGTGACATTTATCGCCAACGACAACGCCGGTAACGACGGTATTTGCTCCTTCGATGTGACGGTAACGGGCGGCAGTGCTTACTCCGTACTCGACACGAGCAACGAAGTCAGCCAAGCGGCTCCGAACGGTTTGACGCAGCAAGGTCTTGAAGTCTTTACTTTAAATCTCTCGCCAAACCCCGCCAACTCCTTCCTCTCGGTCAACTACGAATTGCCGGTGAATGAAACGGGCGTGTTAACGATTTATGACCTGTCGGGCAAGCAGTTAAATCGTTTTAACTTGACAAATGAGAAAGGCTCTGCCATCATAGAAACTTTCGATTACGCGGAAGGCGTGTACGTGGCGGAACTTGTTTCCGAAAGCAGAATGCGCAAGGCGATGAAGTTTGCGGTACAGCATTAGAGGTTGGGGGGTTGTGAGGTTGGGGAGTTGTGCTTCCTGACCTTGCGGACTTAAATTTCATAAAAAAAGTCCTTGATTTCCGTTTGGAAGTCAGGGACTTTTTTTTTTACGGTGGACGGTTTTACGGTGGACGGTTTTACGGTGGACGGTTT
>JAHDCG010000262.1 GCA_020629965.1 Saprospiraceae bacterium
AATAATTTAACGGGTCATCGGGAACAGGTACGGAAACAACTCCTTGTGTTAAAATGAGATATTCGTCTGAACCTACGGTATATTCACCGTTCAAATCATCGCCGTTTTCCATTATTTCGTGTTCCGCATTACCGATGTAGCGACCGTTGGTATAGAAAAGTAAGTTTCCTTCTTCGTCGCACATACTTGTGTTAGCAAAATCCATTTGCATCCCAACAACTTGAGGTTCGGCAATTGTACCGGTGTCTCCGAAACTCACACGACTTCCCTGAAAAAGAGGGTTTGTACTTGCTGTATTGTAGCCAAATATCCATATGTTGTCAATGTTATCCTGTGCTGAAATGTAGTTACTGAAAAGTAATAGAAAAAAAGTAATTATTTGTTTCATGGTTACGGAATGTAAAAAACCTCTGTCACATTGAAATGACAGAGGTTGAAAATTATGTTATTTGACGATAAAAATTTTGCCGCTTTCACCGGCACGCCCCTCGAAAAGCACACGATAGTAGTATACTCCCGAAGGCAAGTCATGTGTAGATATAGATGTCCTTTCTTCAGAAATATATTGTGTAAGCGTACTCTCTCCGGTTGTGTTGTACAGGCTAAACTTTACAGGTTGTTCTTGTACTTCCGGAAATTCTACGAAAAAATAATCACCGGCAGGATTAGGATAAACCTTTACTATTGCCCCTACATCTTTTCTAACTTTTTCAGAACGCTCTCTTGTTTCTTTACATTCACATTCTTCTATCCTGTACCGCTGTTGACTTAACATCGTTCTTGCCTGATAGACGGCTTCGCCACCTTCTTCTACACATTGAGCAGCGATATTTACCAAATTGAAGTATTCATCATCGGTATATTCTTTTCTGCCTTTTGCAAGAGTATTCAGAAAAATATGATTAACAATTTTACGGTTGATTTCGTAAATCTTAGTCACTTCTATTCCTGCATTTTCTATCATCACGGCGTCGGCAGCAGCAATACGATTCTGCTGCAAGGTCTTGTACCATGTATCCAACTCTGCAACTTTTATTGCCAAACTGTCAGCCAATTCATTGCGCTCTGTCTGTAAGCCGTTCATTTGTTGCGGAGATGCGGACTCCATTTGCGCATTAACGGCGAACATTTGCTGTTCCTTATTTTTGATTTCTGCAAGTCGCGTCGTTAAGTAGTCGTTCATCGATGTATTCAGCGTAAACAATTCTTCGGTTTGTACGGCTATGTCCGCAAACTTCTCCAAATTAGAACCGATACTGTTTGCCAAAAATTGATTGACCTCCGTATTGTTCGTCCACAGATTATTCTCTGTTATTTCACGGTAAACCTTGCGCAGTGCCGTCCACTGTTTCCCGTCACCGTAACAAGCCTCTGCCAATTTATTTTTAATAACTGCAAGATGAATATCCAAATCGGGATTGGGCGGCGAAAATTCAAACATCGGACACTCGAAGTAATTCAAATCTTCAACACTAAACCAATCCTCCGGAATTGCGTCGTCAGGTACTTGTATTGTGACCGGATGTCCCGGATTATCTTCTTCATGTACCACAAAGGCAGAGAAATCTAAAAATTCCGTACTACCCGCATAACGTGCTCCTCTTCCGTTGCCGGGTATGGCTTCCGTGTTTTCCCATTCGTTTCCGTTTAATATTACATTCGGCGATGAGCCGAATACAGGTTGACGTCCGATAATTGAATTGACCAAATTCAAGCCTGAATATTGAGAAGAATAACCTCCGTTATGGATAGTATTACCTTTGAAGTCAGTTCCTTCACAGAAATCTAAGAAGAATATACCGCTCTGTGAAGCATCATTTACCGTATTACAAGATACGGTTGTGTTTATACTTTCCGTAATGCGTATGCCCGCTGTCCATACCAAATCCGCTGTATTACATCCGGTACACTTGACGGTATTACCGTTTACCCGTGCCCCGTCCGAGTTTAACAATCTCAAACCTACGTCACTACCTATCGGAGTTTCTGCATCAACAGTATTCGAAGACACATTAATTCCCGGCACATTATCACAGATTATTCCTCTGTAAGCGGCAGCCGACCCCAAGGATGCTGTGACGGTGACATCGTTATCGGTTAAATTTGCTTCGCCGTCGAAGGTACAATGTTCTATCAGTACTGCTGTACCCTCTCCGGGTATGCTGTTTACCGCATACATGCCTATTTCGTTGTTGATAACAGAAAGTTCTATTTTACTGCAATCGTCAACGGTAACTGCACTGATACCGCAATCAATAATCGTATTATCACGAAACTCGAGTCTTTTGTTATTTGCCAAATCTGCGGAAACTCCGAAATAGATATTGTTCAGACTGTTCTCCTTAGCATCGAACGCCGAGTTGCATGCTCTTAATGCGATACGACTGTTATCAAAAGTACAATTCGAGACATCTGTCCTCGCAATATTATCGAGTAGCAGAATACTGCAAATCGTTTGGTCAGCGGCCAAACCGTGCGAACCCTCCGTAATATTCAAAAAAGTCGCATGGTGAATATCCATCAAACTTTGACGAGCGATAATACCGTTTCGCAAACCGATAAAGCTGTTTACGTTGGTAGCGTCGCTTTCAAGCCCTACGTACAAACCCGTCGTTCCGGTAAGTTGCAGACCCGCAAAAGTTTTTGAAATATTCTGCGGGCTTTGACCTTCATAGGTATCCAAAAAGTCGCCTTGTGAAGTGAAAGAGCAATTTCTTAACGGAGACCCGATGATATTTACCTGTTGATTACTGTTCAACGGCATGGTGTAAATACCGACATAATTTCTGTTAAATCGCGTATTGCGGATTTCCAAGTTACAGTTGGTAAGCG
>JAHDCG010000011.1:0-35921 GCA_020629965.1 Saprospiraceae bacterium
TTAAAAGTCGCTGTTACTAAACCAAAAGTAACTGCGACCTTCAGGTCGTCGGGAAGTAAACTTACATGAGACGTTTTGCGGTTGTTTTCAGACGACTTAAAAGTCGCCGTTACTCACAAAACTCAGCAATTCCGCTTCCCCAAACTTCCTGCCCATCAACTGCAACCCAATCGGCAGCCCTTCTTCCGTTTCTCCCACAGGAAATGCCATCGCCGGAATGCCCGTCATATTTGCCTGTACCGTGAAAATATCCGCTAAATAAGCAGCAACGGGGTCGGTATTTTTCTCGCCGATTTTCCAAGCGGGAGAGGGCGCAACAGGCATTAAAATGAAATCGTATTCTTCTAAAATTTCAAAAGTACGTTGCTGTATCAGCCGTCTGACCTTCTGCGCTTTGGTGTAATACGCATCGTAATAGCCCGCACTCAAAACAAAAGTGCCGAGCATGATGCGGCGTTTAACTTCTTTGCCGAAGCCCTCCGTGCGCGAGAGGCGGTACATTTCATCGACGGTTTGCGCCTCGGGGCTGCGGCGACCGTAGCGCACCCCGTCGTAGCGGGATAAATTGGAGGAAGCCTCGGCGGTCGTGAGAACGTAGTAGGCGGGGATGATGTAATCCAAATACGCAAAATCGACCGACACGACGACATGACCGGCGGCGCGGTATTTTTCGATGGTTTGCAGGGTTGCGTTGCGAACGGCGGGGTCGATGCTCGCGTGATTAACGGCGGTGTCGAAGTAGGCGATTTTAGCTTTGCCGGAAAAAGGCGGCGTTTGGGAGTAAGCGGGCACGGCTTTGCTGCTGCTCGTTGCATCGTATTCGTCTTGTCCCGCCATGATTTCCAAAAACAGCGCGGCGTCTTGCGGGCTGTGCGCAAGGATGCCGATTTGGTCAAAAGACGAAGCGTAAGCCAACAGGCCGTAGCGCGAAATGCGCCCGTAAGTCGGTTTCAGACCATACACGCCGCAGAAGGCAGCGGGCTGTCTGACCGAGCCGCCGGTGTCCGAGCCGAGCGAAACCAAACAAGTGTCTGCCTGCACCGCCGCCGCCGAGCCGCCCGAGCTGCCGCCGGGTACGCGATTGGTGTCCGCTGCGTTGCGCGTGACGCCGTAATGCGGGTTTTCCGTCGCCGAACCCATCCCGAACTCATCGCAATTTACCCGCCCGATGAGAAGCGCATCTTCGGCAAGACAGCGTTCAATTGCCGTCGCGGAAAAAAGAGACTCGAAGCCTTCGAGAATTTTAGAACCGCCCGTCACTTTATGATTTGCGTAGCACAGCACGTCTTTGATACTGATAACCGCGCCGTACATTTTGCCGACGGATGCAGGATTTTCTTTGAATTTTTTGTCTAAATCCGCCGCTTTCGCCAAGGCTTCTTCCGCATAAACTTCCAAATAAATATTCAGTTCTTCGGTTTCGGAGATGCGTTGCAGGTAGTATTCCGTCAGGGCGACGAGCGTCGTTTTGCCGGCGGTAAGGTCGGTGCGGATTTGAGTGAGCGTGGTATATTTCGGCGGTACGGTGAGCATTTTTAGTTGTTTAATCGTTTAGGCGTTTAGACAGTCTAATGCAAAGATTTATTAGTTGCTGATATTTTTTTTTGAACCTGATTTTTATGATTTCTATGATTTGTTATGATTTGGATTTTACTTCGTAAAATCTACACGACTGATGATGAAGATAACTGTCAGAAACTAACAAAACGCAGTACTAAACGCCTAACCAATTAAACGCCTAAACTAAAAGTAAAAATCGGTTTTCTTTTTACGCAACCGCAAACCTAAGGTTTTATGCCCGTCCGTTTTTGCCTGTTTTTCCTTTGTTTTACGAAAAGTCAACGCCACGCAATGTGAAAAAGCGCGTCGCCCTGATTAACGACGGGCGAGTTTTCGTGACCGATTAAAAAGCCGTCGCGGGGGGCGATGATAAAGACTTCTTCCTGTCCGTAAGGGTCGTTGATGACCCCGATTTTTTGCCCTTGTGTGACTTCATTTCCCGATTTGACAAACCATCTGAAAATGCCCGCACGCGGTGAGCGCAGCCATTTGGTGCGGTTAAAATGCAGGATGTTTTTCGGCGTTTCCGTTACAAAATCCGCCATGCCTTTTGCCGTCAAAACCCGCTTGATGCCCGCCGTGCCTGCGTCGATGCTGTATTGGTCGAAGCGCAAATTTTCGCCGCCTTCATAGACCAAAATCGGAATGCCCGCCTGCATCGCCTCTTCGCGCATAGTGCTTGCAATCGCATTTTTCTCAATCAAACAGGGCGCGGCAAACATACCCGCGAGGGTTTTTGCCTTTTCGTCGCCGCGTGAGTAGCGAATTTGCGGATAGTTATAATGACTCCGCCCGCCCGTATGAAAATCCAATCCGCAGTCGATATACGGAAAAATTTCCGTCTTCACCGTATGCGCGACCCGCGATGCCAAAGACCCGCCCGCCGAGCCGGGAAAACTGCGATTGACATCTTTGCCGTCGGGCACTTCGCGCGAAAAGTTGATAAATCCATAGACATTCAGCAGCGGCACGGCGATGACCGAACCGCGTTTGAGATTTTCAAAAAGTCCGTCGGCTACGGCGCGGCGCACGATTTCTACGCCGTTGATTTCATCGCCGTGTACGCCGCCGCAAACGAAAACGGTCTCGCCCGGCTGCGCACTGTGGTACACAAAAACGTTGATGTCGATGACGGTTCCGGAGGGCAGCCGACTGACTTGAAGTTCTATCTTTTTATTTTCGCCGGGGGCGACGGTTTGGTTGTTGATTTTTATCACGGTCGGGTGGTTGACGGTTGACGGTTGATGGTTGATGGTTGACGGTTGATGGTTGACGGTTGACGGTTTGGACAGGGAAAATTCATTGTGACGGTAAATTCTTATACCGGTTTTAGTACGCTTTTGCCGTATTTCTTGTTCTTGACCGCTGAACTATTAAAGAAAAAAGAAGTAATTTTGGGGACGGAACGCTCAACTCCTCAACTCCTCAACCTCTCAACCTCTCAACCTCTCTAAATGCAAAAATACCTCGAAGTCAATCAGGAACTGCGGCTTTACCCCGCTTCCGTCGATTTCGCAAAGCCGCTTTTTCAGCTCATTGCCGCGCAGCGCGACTACTTGCGTCGGCATTTGCCGTGGGCGGACGAGGTGACTTCCGAACAGGACATGCGGCGTATTTTGCGGCAAGATATTCAATTTAACCGAGGCGGGCAAAAACTGACGACTTACATTCGCTATCGCGCGGAAGCGGCGGGCGCGGTTTCTTTAGTGCGCATTGACAAGATACACAAAAAAGCGGAAATCGGTTATTGGCTGCGCGAGGATTTGCAGGGGCAGGGCATTATGACGCAGTGCGTCGAGCGATTGATTTTTTATGTTTTTAAGACGACGGATATTCAACGTTTGTATATGCAGATTTCGAGTGAAAATAAGGCGAGTTTGGCTTTGGCGCGGCGTATTGGGTTTAAGCACGAAGGGACGCTGCGGCGGGATGCTTTAATTAACGGGGCGTTTTGTGATATGGAGGTTTTTGGGTTGTTGAGGGGCGAGTTTGAGGAGAGAGGGGAGAGGAGAGAGGGGAGAGGGCGGTCGTGATTAACGCGATTTTTGTGGGGAGTTTTTATAGGTTTGTAATACGAAAAAAGGCAGACGGTACTTGTGAAAGTACTGCCTGCCTTTTTTGATTAACCCGGTAATTTTTCGGAATAGCCTATCGACTAAAGTCGATGCTACGGAGCGAGAACGCCGTCCACCGTCCGCCAAACCACCGTCCACCGTTCTCCTAATTCGCCGCTTGCGGACTCTCCATTAGTTTGAAGAACTGGTCGAAGCGCGGTAAAATCAAAATCTCTGTGCGGCGATTTTGGGCGCGACCCTCGGCGGTGGTATTCGGTGCGCGGGGCACGTAGGAGGCGCGGCCTGCGGCGGTCAGTCGCTCGGGGGCGACGTAGTGTTCGCGTTGCAGAATGCGGACGATGCTCGTGGCGCGTTTGGCACTCAAATCCCAGTTGTCTTTGGCTTCGGCGGTCGGTTTCATCGGCACATTGTCGGTGTGTCCTTCTACGAGTACGTTGAGTTCTTCGTGGTCGTTTAAGACGGTGGCGATTTTGCCTAAGATGTTTTGTGCATTGGAGTTAACGCGACTGCTGCCCGAGCTGAACAGCAGTTTGTCGGAAATGGAAACGTACACAATGCCGCCTTTGACTTCGACTTGTACATCTTTGTCGTTGATGTCGGAGAGGGAGCGTTTGAGGTTCATGACCAATGCCAAATTCAGCGAGTCTTTATACTGAATTTTATTGTTCAGATTTTGAATGGAAGCGTACTGGTCGCTGATATTTTCAATGGATTTACGAATACTCTGCGCGCCTTCGACGTTGACGACGGAGAGGTCTTCAAGGCGGTCGAGCAGTCCCGCGCCGGTGGCTTGTGAGTATGCTAATTGCTCTTCGAGCAGTTTGACTTTTTCTTGCGAGGCGGCAAGACTTTGTTCGAGTTGGGTCACTTTTGCTTTATTACAAGAGGTGAAAAAAGCGGCGGTGAGCAGGAGGAAAAAAAGCGATTTATACATAATTCTGATAATTTTTGTGTGATCGGGGCTTGGCGGTAAAGGTAAAAGAAAAACGCACGAAAAGGTATATTCGTATCAAAAAATGCGGCAAATCGCATTCCGGACAAAGCAAAGAGACGTATTTATCGACAAAAAAAACGCCTTTCCGAAGTCAATCGAAAAGGCGTTAAATCAGTCTTGGGGACTGTTCGTGTTCATTTAGATGATGTTTGTCATCGACGTGCGTAATGCGCTGCGACGGTATTTACTGTCGCGGAAAAACGGTGAGTCATACACACTGCGGTCGAAATTTACACCCGTACCCGCGTATTCCGCCGCTTCCGAGTCGTGAATTTTCTTTGCACCCGGCGCACCGATTAAGTGGTCGTAAACCGACTTTTCGTAGTGTGGGGTCAATGCCGTTTTCGATTTGTAGCGCGGGTAAGTACGGAAGTCCGTGTGCGACAAACCGGCAACATTGACGGTGTCGTTATCACGGTCGATTTCCACCAAACCTACGGGTACGATGATGATACGGTCACCGTCACGCTCGGTGTAAGTACCGACTGCTTTAGAATTTACCTGCGGAATATCATCGTTCAATTCGATTTCTACGTAACGCACCTTTTTGTCTTTCATATCGACCAGAAGGTTTTCTACTTCACCGATAGTCTTGCCGTCAGCGGTTTTTACGTTGTACTCACGAATATCGACATCGTCGTGGTGTACTTTCCAATCATCCAAGTTTTCCAAACGGTACAGTTGGCGATAGGTATTGGGAATGTCGTGATTTTTATTTGAATTCGTCATTTTAAAATTATTTTTTTTGGTTAGATAAAAGTGTTTTTCGGGGAAAAGGAATTAGATGATTAGCCCTTTTAGAATTATCCGATACGGTCTTCTTTTTCCAACGCAACCGACATTTTTGTCAGAACATCAGCAGCATCACTGAAAAATGTTTTCACGGCATCTTTTTGATGCAAAGTCAATTTGTCTGCTTTGAATGCTTTTGCTTCATCGCACACCATACGCACTTCTTTCGCCATATTCGGCAAGTGCTTCTGTTGAATTTGCTCCATCACTTTAGTGGCTGACATGAAGGCTTCCTGAATGTGGTCGGCGTGTTCGGTTGACATCGGATCATTATCCAAAACCGCGACTTTATTCATCATCAGTTTTTTTGCATTCTGCAACTGTACGTCGTCAATATCGTAACGGTCGGTCATCGCTTCCAAAGAAGCAGACAACATTTTCAGTGCTTTACGGGTGTAATCGTGTTCCAAATTCATCTCCGCGTCCGGACTTTCGACGAAAGCCGCAAATGCTGCCGTTGATTTTGCAATCATGCCGTTATCGGTTCTGACGCCGGTCGGTACAGGCTCACCTACACGGTCATTTTCCATCGCAATCGCCGTAGGGTCTTCCGCTTCAATTTGCGTATCTGCCTCGCCGATTACCTCATTATCGTCATCGAAGGCGTTAAAAAGGAGGAAACCCGCAATTACTAAAAAAAGTAAGCCGAGCAACCAAGGCCAAATCGATGTTTTCTTTTCTTCTACTCTAATCTCTGCCATTGTAAATTTGTTTTGGTTCTTTCTTAAATCCTATGTTGTTGATACAGAAAAATTCAAACCCCGAGCTGTTATATCCTATTTGGGTTTTTAATATTTCTCTATCACAGGATTTACAAAAGAATGATTATTTTTTTTGGTTAGTAAATAACAAACGTAATCATTAAGAGCAAGTGTTAGTTGCTGATAGTCAGTAGTTTACGTTCTGATGATAGAACGAGGACAGAGGCGGGATGTTCGGTGGAAATTGAAATTATTGTAAAAAAAGCGAGAGAGAGGAAATAAAAAAGGGACGAATAGCCGTAGCCATCCGTCCGCTCATTGTAAATTTTATCATTACAACTTTTACAAGGCAAAACGTATGCCAAAAAATTTAATATGTTGACTTTTCGCTTTTATTTGTTGTACAAAAGACCCGATATTCTCTTTTTTTGCCAAAGCGGTATATTTGTTTAATCTTTACGGTCTTATTCAAATCTGCTTTTTCTATGCGATATTTTTACCTTTTTCTTCTGTTGTTCGGTTGCGGAATTGCGGCACACGCCCAATCGCCGCTCGACCGCACGGTAAATTTTAAGGTAAAAAACGAACCGCTGCCCGAGGCACTTTACACGCTCTCCGAAAAGGCGGGCATCACCATTTCTTTCAGCAATTCCATTTTGCCCGCCGGCAAATTCATAACCGTCAATCTGAAAAAAACGCCGCTGCGGCAAATTCTGAAAATTGTTTTGAAAGACACTAATCTGTCCTTTGTCACCGCCGGCGAAATGCGCATTCTCATCGTAGAAATGCCCGCCCCGCCGCCTACCGTGCGCCTGACCCTCAGCGGCTACCTGCTCGATGCCGACAGCGGCGAGCCCCTCATCGGTGCCGCCATTCAAGACTCGCTCAGCGGCAAAGGTACTTTCTCCAACGCCTACGGATTTTACAGTCTGACCTTGCCCGCCGGTGTGCGCGAACTCAAAGTCAGCTACCTCGGCTACCGTGCCAAACGCGCCGTCGTGCGACTTTTTCAAAGACAAAAAATCGACTTTGAACTGGAGCAAAGTATCTACCTCAATGAGGTCGTCATCTACGCCTCCGAGGTATCCGATCGCGCCGCGCCGATACGCATCGGCACCGAAGAAGTCTTTGTGCGCGACATTGCCGCAGGCCCCGGTATCGGCGGCGAAAGCGACGTAGTCCGCGCCGTACACAAACTGCCCGGTGTGCAGACGGGTGCGGACGGCTACGGCGGCTTCACGGTGCGCGGCGGCAATGTGGACCAAAATCTGGTACTGCTCGACGGCGTGCCCGTTTACAATTCGCTGCACGCACTCGGGCTGTATTCCATTTTCAATCCGAATACCATCAGCCGCACGCAGGTGCTCAAAGGCATTTTTCCGGCGCGCTACGGCGGGCGCATTTCGTCGGTACTCGATGTGCGCACCAAGGAAGGCAATAACCGTAAACTCTCGGGCGGCGCAGAGGTCGGTTTGCTCTCGGGCAGCGCGATACTGGAAGGGCCTTTGGAAAATGAAAAAAGCTCGTTTTTGATTTCGGGCAGACGGTCTTTTTTGGATTTTTATACGCGACCGATTTCGCGCAGTTTGCTCGAAACCGACTCGACTTCGGGCGACATCGGTTACTACTTTTACGACCTCAACGGCAAGGTAAATCACCGCTTTAACGACCGCAATAAAGTCTATTTGAGTTTTTACGCCGGGCGCGACGTATTTACCGATATTTTAAATGAAGAACGCCGCGTCAACTTCTTTGCCCCCGCCGAAGACCTGCCCGACTCGACCGTTTTGGTGAGTGTAGAAAGGCGGCGCTCCTGGGGAAATGTCATTGCCTCGGGCAGGTGGAATCATACCTTTTCCGACAAAACATTTGCGAATACGACGGTGACTTATACGCGGTTTTTCTTTCAAAATATTCAACCCGGTCGGCAGGTCAATAAGGTCGATGGTCTGCCCGTCGATACGCTCTTTAACGTGCGCCGATTTAACAGCAACAACCAAGACCTCGCCGCTAAAATCGACTTTGACTACCGACCGAACAGCGAGCATTATTTGCGCTTCGGGGCTTCGGCTACGGCGCACCGATTTCAGCCGCGCATCATTCAGTTTAACGGCAATATTCCCGTCGATACTTTTAATCAGGTGGTCGAGGGCAGAGTCGATCGGTCGGCATTTTTCAGTATAGAATATGACGCATACTTTGAAGACGATTGGAAAATCAACGACCGTTGGCAGGTCAATCTCGGCGTACGCTTGTCGGTGATACAGTCGCCCGGCAAGGTATATTTTCGACCGCAGCCGCGCTTCATTTTCAGCTACCGCGCCGCCAAAGACTTTTATTTGCAGGGCGGTGTCGGTCTGACGACGCAGGCGGTGCACCTACTGACGACGACGGGGCAGGGGCGCGCCGAGGATTTATGGGTCAGTGCCACCTCGCGCTATGCACCGATACAGTCGCGGCAGGCTACCTTGGGTCTGGAGTATAATCCGGGCGATTATTGGACTTTGAGTGTGGAGGGGTACATCAAAGATATGGACAATTTGATTTCTTTTCAAGAGGGATTGATACAAAATATCGACGCGGTGAGTTGGCAAAATGCGGTAGTCACCGGCTCGGGTGAGGCGCGCGGTTTGGAGTTTTCGGCGATGCGGACGCAGGGCAGATTTACGGCGGCGGTGCATTACACTTTGGGCAGTACGACACGCAGATTTCCGGCGCGTAATCAAGGTAACTCTTACCGGCATCAGTTTGACCGGCGGCACAATTTTAACCTCAATTTCAGTCAGCGCATCGGCAAACACGCCGGTATTCACTTCGGCTTTGTATATCAATCGGGCGCACTGACGAGTGTGCCGCAGGCGTCCTATCTTTTCACGGTGCCGTCGCTGCTTTTCCCGTTTCAGGGCAATGTTTTGGTCTATTCGGGCTTGAGTAATGTGGAGTTGCCCAACTATCACCGCATCGACCTCGGCGCGGATTGGGAATGGAACGATAAGCCGATTAAGCATCTGCTGAAAATCGGCGTTTACAATGTGTACAACCGCCTAAACCCGAGTTATTATAACGTATCGGACGACTGCGAGGCGCGAGGTTTGTGTTATAAGCAGGTGACTTTGGTGCCGATATTGCCGTATGTGCGGTACGGAATCAGGTTTTGAGAATTTACTCAGGTGCGGGGTACTTTTCTCAAAAACAGCGCAGGATGTTAGTATATTTCTCCGCATTTTGTTTAAACAAGTACCTCGTACCTTCCGACAAAAAAGCCCGAAACGTATTACTGCGTTTCGGGCTTTTTAATCATCGCAAATATCGGTCTGCGTCCAATCTATTTTTCGAATTTTTCACCAACCACAGCAAACCGAAAGGCGAGTCGCGCGGTGCCAAAGGTAATTTGGAAAAATTAATTTCCTTTTTATGCAACCGCATAACTTCCCGCACATTAATCATCACGGCATCTTGGTAAAGATTTCTGCCGTTGTACCCTTTCGGAAAATTATCCGCCAAATCCGCAATGTTTTTGTCGATTTGCAATAAAGCCGCTTTAGCCGTCAAAAAGTTATGCACCGTAGTTTTTTCGCGCAGCATTCTTGTGATGCGATTTTTCTCTTTTGGTGTAAAGTTCGGATTGCGTAACGTGTAAGACTCGCAAAAAACACCGACAAGATGCGCATGCAAATCGGCGGAGACTACCTCCGAGGTCGGCTCGTTTTCTACTTCTTCATCAAAATGTTTAGCGACCTTAGCAAGGTCGAGGGCGGTTTTTGCCGCCTGCATTCCGTCGTATTGATAGTCATTGAGTCGGGGCGAAGGCGGACGTTTTGCGCTGACGGTTGCCGTTGCGGTCTCCGTTATTGCCTCCGCGCCGCTGCTCGGAATTGCGGCGGCGGGCGGGTCGAAAGTCAAAGGCTTGGCATAAGTAGGCGAGATTTTCGCACCGGGTTTCGGATAGTAAACGCGGCTGCCCGTGCGACCGATGTCGTCGAATTTGGATGCGGCACTACCGCAGCGCATCACGTCGTCGCCCATGCGCGCGCAGGTCAGGAAAATCATACCGATACCGGCGAAAAGTTGCAGGATGCCGCCGGCGCAGCCTCCGGAGTTGTCGTTTGCCATCTGTTGAGAAATTTTAGTCAAAAAAAGCAAATTTCATCGGCAAAACGGAGCAGGCTGAAAAATAATTCCGCGAGGCAGCGTAAAAATCATGAATTCGTCCAATCACCGTCACGCAGCCAACCTTTGAAAATGCGCTGCAAAAAAGGGATAGCAAAAAACACGGCGTAGGGAATTTCGATAACGAAGGTGAGCAATACCTTTTCCCGAATGTCCCGATTTTTCCAAATCGGTTTCATAATGTAATTGAGGGCGAGCACGGCGGGGAAACCGGCGAGCCATACGATAACGGCAAATTTCCGGTTGGGGTGTTTTGGTTTTTATTTCCGGATTTCGGCATGGTGAGTGATTTTTTGTGTTGGTACAACCGGGGAGGAGGGAGGAAGTTTTGGATTTTTTAAGTTATTTTTTCAAAGTGAAATTAACAACCTTCTGAAAGTTTACACTGTTTTTGTTCAGAGAAAAAGCGTACTTTTGTTATCAAATTAAACCGTAAAATTATGTTCACACCAATGTCTTCCGCAGATTTTGTCAAAGTGCCGATACATATCGTCAGGTCGATTAATGAGAACGAATACGGTATGCAAAGAGGCGAAATTATACCACAGGAGCATTTAAAAGAAATTAAAACTGCCTGTGATTTATTGGATATTATTTTGCCGCATTTGAAAAACATGAGTCGGGAGGATGCGCTCGAACTCGGTAATTTTATCAAACCCGTATTGCCTGAATACACAAAAAATTTACCGTATTTACAAAAATATCTTGCCGAAGCATCCTCTAAACACGACCTTCTTTTGCAAAAATTGACGAATAAACTTTCCGCTGTCATCGCCGAAATTATTTTCGTCGGCAGCGGAAAAACCATTGATGAAAACGATACGGATTACAGTAATTTTCTCGCTGAAATGATTGAAAGTGCTTGCCGTAATGAGGAAAGAGTCAGCGGAAAGGAAAAATTATTTCAACTGTTTGAATACAGATAAAACTCAAATCGCTCGCCTCATTTCCTGCATCAAAAGCAAACCGTTATCGGAGATGCTCGCTTTTACATCTACTTTTTCTAAAAAATATTCTCTGACAAGTGACTTTATCTGCTTTGTCGGTGCAATCAACGTGTGCAAAAAAGGCGGATTACTGTCTTGTATTTTAATTTCGTTTTCATTGGCATTTGCATAAGTAAACAGACCGATAAATTGAATTGAACCTGTCTTCCGTTTCTCAATTTTCTTTGCTCTGACCGATGCCGCCAATTCATTCAATTGCTTTTTGATAAAATCCGGAGGGGAGCCGGCTAAACCTAAAGCTATCAATTTTTCGGCCTCTTCGTATTGCTCACTTAATATCGCTAAAGACGCCGCACTTCTAATCAAAATATGACGAGGTGTTGTATCTTCTGCGTTCAAAGGCGCATATAAAGCTGCTTCTTTCTCCAACTGAAAAGCTCGAAAATAGAGTTCCTTTACGGACGCCGGATTGCCTTTATGACGGGCGATGACGGCTTCGTCGGCGAATTCTATGGCTTTGTTGTGGAGGATGTTGATGATACTCATTGCTTTACAATTTTAACTTTTGGCTCACGAAATTCAACAACGATAATGTGAACAGGGAGTCCTGTATCTCTTGTTTTGCTCACCTGTTTTATTTTTTGATTAACTCTGACGTTTATAGTGTTTCCCTTGCTCGCTTTCAAAATTCCTGAGATTTCTAAACGCCCTTCTCTGTTTTTTGTAGGAATAATATCTCCGTTGTATTTACCTTTTCCTAACCAATAATCTATTCCCGTACCTTGATAAGTTCGTATGAAATAGGTGTAATCCGTGTATTTCAATATCCTTAAAATCGCCAATGCTGTGGCGCCGTATTCGGTTGCTTCTTTTGCATCGTTCCAACTTGCAAGTAACTCATCAGTCACAATATCTTGCCATTCGACAATTACGGAATTATTTACTTCCCCTTCGGAAATTAATGTAACCCCCGACTTATATCCATTAAGATGCAAACAGATTGCTGCGGCTTCTGCTAAGAACGCACCTATCTTTTTAGAAATTACGGGGATACCTGTTTTTAGTAGGTCTAAGTCTAATTTTTCCATAGCTCTTACAAAAATACAAATATCCTACGGAATTGAATTATTTAAATGCCTTTACCCTCACACCACCTCCTTCAACTTCCCCTTCAGCGCAAACAACTCATCCCGATACTGCGCCGCAGAAATAAAATCCAAATCTTTTGCCGCTTTCTTCATCTTTTTCTCCGTCTCTTTGATGGTCTTTTCGAGTTGGTCGCGGGTCATGTATTCCACAATCGGGTCGGCGGCGAGGCTCGGGGCTTCGGGTTCGATGTAGTACTTCGGTTGGTCGCCCCGAATGTCGAGAATGGTGTTTTTCGACATGATTTCGTCTTTTGACTTGCGGACGGTGCGCGGCGTGATGTTGTGTTTGACGTTGTATTCCATCTGAATGGCGCGGCGGCGATTTGTTTCGTCGATGGTCTTTTGCATGCTGTCCGTTACCTTGTCGGCGTAGAAAATGACTAAGCCGTTGACGTTACGGGCGGCGCGACCTGCGGTTTGGGTGAGTGAGCGGTCGTTGCGCAGGAAGCCCTCTTTGTCGGCATCCAAAATGGCGACGAGGCTGACCTCCGGCAAGTCCAATCCCTCCCGCAGCAGGTTGACCCCGACGAGGACATCGAACTCGCCGAGGCGTAGATCACGCAGGATTTCGACGCGCTCCATAGTATCGACTTCGGAGTGAATGTAGCGGACTTTGATGTCGAGTTTGGTAAGGTATTTCGTGAGTTCCTCCGCCATGCGTTTGGTCAGCGTAGTCACGAGTACGCGCTCGTCGCGTTTGATGCGCTCGGTGATTTCGTCGAGCAAGTCATCGATTTGGTTGATGCTCGGGCGCACCTCTATCGGCGGGTCGAGCAGACCCGTCGGGCGGATAATTTGCTCCGTGATGACCCCGCCGGTTTGCTCCAGTTCGTAGTCACCCGGCGTCGCACTGACATAGACGACCTGATTGATAAGACCTTCAAATTCATTAAAACTCAAGGGTCGGTTATCCATTGCCGAAGGCAGACGGAAGCCGTAGTTGACCAGGTTCAGCTTACGCGCACGGTCACCGCCCCACATGCCGCGCACCTGCGGCACCGTGACGTGACTCTCGTCGATAAACATCAAATAATCATCGGGAAAATAATCCAAAAGACAGAAGGGACGCGTGCCCGGTTTGCGACCGTCGAAGTAGCGCGAGTAGTTTTCCACGCCGTTGCAATAGCCCAATTCCTTCATCATTTCGATGTCGAAAGCCGTGCGTTCTTTCACCCGCTGTGCTTCCAAAAGTCTGCCTTCCTGCTCGAAATATTTGACGTGGTCGTACAATTCATCTTCAATGGCGCGCAAAATTTCGTGCATCCGTTCGCGCGGCGCGACGTACAGGTTGGCGGGAAAAATGGCGGCGATTTCTAAGTTTTCAATCCGTGCGCCCGACTCCGTTTCAATGCGTTCGATGCTTTCGATTTCGTCGCCGAAGAAAGTGACTCGCATTCCGTAATCGACGTAAGGCAAGTTGATATCCACCGTATCGCCGCGCACCCGGAAGGTCGCTCTGCGGAAATCGGTCTCGGTGCGCGAGTACAAAATTTCGACCAAACGGTACAAAAAATCATTGCGCGAAATGACCTCGCCCTGCTTCAACCGAATGATACCGCCCTTAAAATCTTCGGGATTTCCCATACCGTAAATGCAGGAAACCGACGCGACAATTATCACATCGCGCCGCCCCGACAGCAGCGAAGAAGTCGCCCGCAGCCGCAGTTTATCTACTTCTTCGTTAATCTGCAAGTCCTTTTCGATGTAAGTATCGCTGACCGAAATGTAAGCCTCCGGCTGATAATAATCGTAATATGACACAAAAAACTCCACCGCATTATCGGGAAAAAAGTCCTGAAACTCCCCGTACAGTTGCGCCGTCAAAGTCTTATTGTGCGTCAGTATCAGCGTCGGGCGGTTGAGCTTCGCAATGACATTTGCCATGGTAAAAGTCTTACCCGAGCCGGTCACCCCGAGCAGCACCTGCGCGGGTTCGTTGGCTTTGATACCTTCGGTAATTTCGTTGATAGCCTGCGGTTGGTCACCGGTCGGAGTAAAAGGAGAGTCGAGTTTGAATGCCATGTAAGGTGGTTTCTGAATCTTGTGGTTGAAAAATGATATGCGGGTTCTGTCTTAATTATGTGGAATGTTGATAGTTGGTAGTTGATGGTTGATAGGAAAATCTTCATGACTACGCAGCACGTTCTTAGCTGCCTAAGCATTCATCACATAAAAATTTGCAGAGCCGCCGACTGTCATTTAAAAGGTTTACCGGTCATGTATGTTGCAGGAAAATACTAACAAAGATAGGGTAAATATTGTTGATTTTTGGAACGGGAAATGCGGGGCGCGGGCGATATGAGAAAAAACCTTTATTTTTACGAAACAAACACACAAATTTCAGAGATTACCGCCCACAACTCAAACAATTCAAACCAAACTAACCTTCTTCACACAAAAAACAAAAACAATGAAACAAACACTTATCGCAGTCGCTGCGCTGCTACTTGGCGTCGGCACCCTCACCGCACAATGCCCGCAAAGCAGTTTTCCGGGCACGCACATCATTCAAAAAGGCGAAACGCTGTACAGCATCGCTAAAATGTACGGCATTTCCGTGCGCGACATTACCGTCGAAAACAACATCACGACGAGTACCGTGCTGCCTGCCTGCGCGGGTCTGCGCATCCCGACCGTCACGACTTACGAGCGCGGCGCGGAGACGGCTCGCATCGAAACGACCGCCGTGCCGACAACTACGCCCGCACCCGCCGGAAATACCGCCGACGTCAGCACCTACGCCATGCGTCTGCTGAACAGTCGCGGCACGCACATTGCCGCCGCCGGCGAAAGTCTGGAAAGCATTGCCGCCTACTACGGCTATACCCCCGGCAGAATGCGCGAAATGAACAGCGTCGGCGCGACTTACCAAGTCACACCGGGTGCGGTCTTGGTGGTCAGCGAATGCTATTTTCAAAACGGAACCACGCAGCCGAACGCCGGCGGAAATGTCGGTTTTAACGCCGGAAATACGGGCACGACTTCCGTAAATTTCGGTAACACCACCACGGCTGCCACCAAAGCAAAACCGACCGTGCCGACCGCAACCACAAACCAACCCGCCGTCGAAACCCCGCGCGGCGCAACCGGCGATTTCCCGCCCGCCGCCGCTGCTTACATGAAGTCCGAAGAACTTTCGATGGTCGATGAAATCAACCTCGTGCGCAGCAATCCTGCCGGCTATATTCCTTACATCGAGGAGTACAAAGCCAAAATCCAACGCGGCGAAGGTTTCGGCTCCCTCGCAGTCGCCGACGAACTCATCGCCGAACTGCGCAACACCCCGCCGCGTTCCGTCCTGCAACCCCTCGAATGCCTTTATCGCGCCGCCCGTCAACACGGCGAAGACCAACGCCCGACCGGCAGCGTTGACCACATCGGCACCGACGGCTCGTGGCCCTGGGACAGAGTCCTGCGTGCTTGCCCCAAGCTGACCGACGGCAACGAAAACCTCGTCGGCGGCCCTGCCTCCGTGCGCGACGCGGTCATCATTTTGCTCATCGACGACGGCATTCCCGGTCGCGGTCACCGCAAGACGATGCTGCAACCCGATTGGAAATACGTGGCGACTTACAAAATCGGTAAAGTGGGAATCATGCCTAACAGTTGGGTGCAGAAGTTTGCTTATTGATTTTAGGGGAGAGGAGAGAGGAGAGAGGGGGTTTTCGCTTTTTTTAGCGGAGAGCGAAGAGTAGCGAGTTGAGAGTGCTCTTTTATTTGCTTTGACTTCCTTTTTTTGAAATGAAAAACCCGAATTTTCTTTGTGGAAAATTCGGGTTTTTGTTTTTTGGTGACAAATTTGTAAATCAGCGAAAATCATCCCGACTGAAGTACGGGACAGGTATTTATTCATAAAGAATCAGCGTAAAAGATTCTCCTAATTCCCCACCACCGCCTTCTTCTCCAAACCCCACAAATACCCCACCGTAAACATCAAATTTTTCCACGGCGTAAAGTCCGACTCCGCCGGGCGTTCCGTGCGGTAATCCTGCAAACCGTGGCGGTAGGCGAGCGTAAAACTCAAATTATTTTCCGTCACGTAAGCAATGCTGCCGCGCAGACCGTAGTCGAAAGATTGGAAAGCATCTTTGTCATTGCTCACCGTATTTCTCGTACTTTGCGCCTGCGGCAAGAGTGACCCGAAACCGCCGAGAGGTCCCAAATCGTCTAAATTTATCAAACTCAAAGCGGGAATATCTTCTTCGACCGTCGCCCGACTTTCCGCACCGACCAAAACCGCCGCGTAGCCGCCGAGCGAGAAGTTAATGCGCTCTTCGCGAAAATTGAAAAGCAGCGGAATTTCGATAAAACTGCCCGTTACCGTGCCGCGTATTTGTTGGTTAATGTCTAAATTCAATCCTTCCAAATCAACACCGCCGAAAGCGCCCAAGAGGTCGAACAAGTCACCGAACTCATCCGTCAGCGAACCCACCGACGTCGAGTCGAAACCGATTTGCTTTTGCGCATAAAATATACCCGTGCCGATGCTGATTTTATCGTTCAAGACGAAGTCCGCCCGCAGTCCCGCGTTTACGCCGAGTTGATAATTTTGGGAGCCGCCCGTCTCGGAAACGGGAGAAAGATTGACACCGAGTTCGGGGCCGAGGTATATTTTTTGCGCCGAAAGCGTGAGTGCGAAAGTGCAAAGCAGCAGAGCAGAGAGGAAAATTTTGTGCATGATGAGGTTTGTTTGGTGAAGATTTATATTTCCGACAAAAGTACGAAACGCTTTTGTACAGACAGCAAAAATCTGTAAATCTATCCCCTTTTTAACCAATCATTTGACAAAAAAAGAACGGGTCGAAGACTGAAAAATCAGCTGCCGACCCGCTTAATAAAGACTTATCAAAAATCTTTACTCAACCAACGTCACCTTGCCCGAGCCGACGACTCTGCCCGTTTCATCGCGCACCGTATAGACGTGCGCCCCGACGGTCCGACCGTCCGGCTCGATGCGAAATTGCTGCAAGCCCGCACCGCCGACGAGGGGCTGACGGTGTACGTTTCTGCCTTGCATATTTATCAAATCGAAAGACCAATCCTGCGCATTTGCTTTATCGAAAGTCAAGGCAAAATCACCCGCAGCGGGATTGGGTGCGGTTGCAATACTTATAAGTTGGTCGGCAGGTGTGTGGAGCGACGAGACGTAGCCGATGATGTCGGTATTGAGGGCAGCGTAGTTATCTCCGTTATCGGATATGCCCAATTCCATGAGAACATTATTAAAACCCTCTCCTATAAATCGGTATATTTCATCGGAAGATGTTTCACCCTGCACCAGGTTTAAATTGTCCAGTAACGGTTGCGGAGCAGGACTGCCTGCCAGAAAAATACTATCGACGAAGTTAGTGGTCCCCGACACCAACAGCACGGGAACTTCCACCGGTAGTTCACTTTGCGGGTCGATGACTCTGATTTTACCCCAACCGTTGACTTCTTTATAGTCTGTGCGAAAGACGGAAGCGACTCCCGGGGTGTTATCGAGTCCGAATACGGCGGCGGTAGCTAAAAAGTTCGAATTCAGCGTCGTCGCGCCGTCCTCAAGCACGTCGTTGTAATTCAACGGAAAATTGATTGTCACGCCGGGCGACTCATAAACATTTACTGTTCCCGGGTAAACCAAACTGTCCGTACTGCTGCCCGTTATCGACTCTAACGGAAGAGAAAGAGGCTGACTGACTCTTCCGATGGTTCGAAAGGTACTTTCGTCCAATATACTGTAAAATTCAAACTGTTGAAAAGCTCCGGGGAAAAGGGCATTCTCTAAGAGAACTACATCCACACCGTTTGCCGAAGGGAAAAGGTCGCCGTCGTAAGGTATTCCGTCGTTAACAGTGTAACTGTCGGAGAGCGGGAAGTTGAGGTTGGTAAAATCCCACAACATATCCTCGCCGGCGGCGGGAAAGACTATATCCGCTTCGTTATCGGCGGCGACGAGTATGTTGTCCAATCCGAACTCATAGAGAAATTCGGACTTTTCGATGGTGATTTGTGACGATAAATGCGCGGCACAGCAGAAGAAGAAAAACGCGGCTAAAAATTTGTACATAACGAAAAGTTTTATTAAAAATCCGACCGAAGAGCCTGCAATCGGCAGGTGTCGCCGCTCGGATTTTTTGGTGATTTACAGAAAAAGGGGAGAGTTATTGCAGGTTGATTTTACCCGAGCCGACGACTTTTCCGCTGTCATCGCGCACGATATAGACGTGTGCACCCTTAACGAAAGTCGGAACGGCAATGCGATAGTTTTGTGCATTTGTTTCGCCGTCGAGCGTCTGACGGTGTACCGCTGCGCCCTGCATATTTATCAAGCTGAAAGACCAGTCCGCTGCGTTTGTTTTATCGAAAGTCAAAGTAAAATCACCGCTCGACGGGTTGGGTGCGGTTGTCATATCAAGCAAATCCGCAGCAGGTGCGTAGAGAGAAGACACGTAGCCGATGATGTCGGCATTGAGGCGTACATCGTAGTTGCCGACGTAGCGTTCCGAGATAATCATGGCAAAGGAGCTAAAGCCTTTAGCGTAAAATTTGAATTCATTCAAAAAAACTTGATTGCCTTGAGACTGTCCGAAGGGAGTCAGTAATTCTTCCGGTGCGGGGCTGCCCGCCAAGAAAAAGCTGTCTGTCAGCACACCTTCTATTCTGTTCAGTAATACCGGAAACTCTACGGGTTCAGCACTAACCGGGTCTATCACTCTGAGTTTTCCCCATCCTTGCACAGCACCGTATTCCTCGTATTTTCCCACAATCTGTACGGGGGCGTTATTCAAACCGAACGGTGTTGCGGTCAACAGTAAATTATCGGTTTCATAGCGCACGTGGTCTTGCTGGACATCTCCGAAATTTAACGGGAACTTGACTACCGTAGATGGTTCCTCCGGATAATAGTTTGAAGTCGCTCCGTAAACAATCGAGTCCGTAGGCACGCCGGTCAGGCTTTCCAGAGGAATAGAGAGCGGTAAATATGTACTGCCGACTACGGAAAAACCGTTTTCATCGTATCGAGAATAAAGAATGCTTTCCCGAAATACTCCGTCAAAAAGATTGAGGACAGCCGTGCTTCCTACTTGTCCGTTTGCTTCGGGAAACTCATCACCGGAGTAGTCCGTCTCCGTGTCGGCTACGTAAATTTCCGAAGACGGAAAACTGACGGAGGTATAATCCCACAGCATATCTTCGCCGAGTTCGGGCAGAGACGCATCGGTGGGCGTTTCCGCTCGTATAAAGCTGACCGTGCTGTTGTATTCGTAGGTATAATCAGAGGCTTCGACGGTGATTTGTGCGGAAAGAGCCGCTGCGAAAAACAAGGAGAGTGTGATTGTAAACAGTTTTTTCATGACAATTTTTTTTGTGAAAAAGGAAAATTAAAACTGCCGAAAAAATCAGTCCGTTTCAATTTTCCGTATTTTCACTTGGTGATTAAATTTTTGAAAAATTCGCGTTTCTAAGCGATTTTACCACCAAGATATTTGCAAAAAATGTCATAAAAAGCGGAGATGTCCGACTGACGGGTCAGCCGGTCCGAACGGTAGGTTTTTTTGTTTGAACGGAAACATCAGGAATCGAGCAACCGCCCCAGCAACTCCGCCCGGTGCGCCCGACTTATCGGTATTTCCGTATCGTTAATAAACAAGCGATGCTCCTCAAATCGCTTTACGTGGTCGATATTGACAACGTAGCTGCGGTGTGTGCGCACCAAAGAGGGGTAATTCAACTTTTCGACCAGGTGACCGAGGGGCGTGGTTTGCACGATTTTGTCGGTTTGGGTGAAAAGAGTAGAGTAGTTGCCGTCGGCTTCCAACCACAGCAAATCGTGCAAAATGATTTTAAAATATTGCCTGCGGTGTTTTAAAAAAATGCTGTCCTTGTTTGCTTTGCGCGGACTGAATGCAGGCGTTTTTTCTTCCGCAGTCGTTTTAAAAACCGCCAAATCAATCGCGATTTTTATGCGGCGGTCGTTAAACGGCTTGAGCAAATAAGCGGCCGGGCGCGTTTTTTTTGCCCGCTCTACCGTCGCGTCGTCGGCGAGGGCGGTGAGGTAAATAAACGGGATATCGGTCTGCGCCGTAATCCGGGCGGCGGTCTCGATGCCGTCCGTCTTGCCCTTGATGTTGATGTCCAAGAGCACGAGGTCGGGCGGATTTTTAGTCAGGGAGCGCAAGGCATCCGCACCGTTATCGGCGATATCGGTGATGATAAAACCCATGTTTTCCAAGCGCAGCGCGAGGTCTTGCGCGATGAAGGGTTCGTCTTCTACGAGGAGTATTTTTACAGGTTTCATGCGCCGAGTTTGTAGTTTTCAATGAGAAAATCGAAGCTGCTGCCCGGGCCGCGACCGACCGTCAGTTTGGCATCGAGTTGCTTCGCCAAAGAACTCAACAGTTGCGTGCCGAATGACTTTGCGTTGCGCGGATTGTCGGTCGGGATAATGAAATCGCCGGGCAGACCTACGCCGTTGTCCGACAGGTTCAAATGCAGTTTTTTGTCCTTTTCTGCCAAGACGATTTTCACCTCGGGCTTTTTGACGCCTTCCGGAAAACCGTGCTTAAAAGTATTGGAAATAATCTCGTTGATAATCAAACCCAACGGAATGGCGGTCTCCACATCAACCTGCATTTTTTCTACGTCCAGAATAAGCGCGGCACTGTCGCGGTCGTAGCCGTAAGCATCGAAAATCATGTCGGACAGTTCTTCGATGTAAGACTGAATTTCAATCGAAGTCAGGTTCTCTTTCTGATACAATTTTTGGTGAATCAAACTCATTGACTCCACCCGCGTCCGACTGTCGGTAATGGCTTTTTTGGCGGCGGCGTCTTCGGTTTTGTAAGATTGCAGCGACAAAATACCGGAAATAACCGACAGATTATTTTTGACGCGGTGATGCAGTTCGCGCAGCAAAATCTCCTTTTCCTTACTTTGTTTGGCAATCAAATCGTTTTTGCGTTTGCGTGCCCGCAAGGTTAAAATCAAGCCGATAATCAGCAATAAAGACAACAAAGCTACGACCGCTAACCACCAAAATCGGTTCCGTTGCAACTGAATTTCCGCCGCCTGCACCGCCGCTTTTTGCTCCGACAGTTCGAGGTCTTTTTGCACTTTTTCGGTTTCGTATTTGGTTTCGGCTTCGGCAAGACGGGCCGCGCTTTCTGCGGAGTAAATCGTGTCTTCCAGTAAAAAAGCCTCGCGCAAATTTTCGTAAGCGGGGCGATAATTGCCCGTTTCACGGTAAGCCGACGACAGCGTTTGCCTGACGCGAGAAATGCCTTTTGCATCATTGGTCGCCTCGGCAATCGGCAAGGCGCGGTTCAGATAGGGCAGAGCTTTTTCGGGTTTTCCGAGACTGATGTATTCATTGCCGACGGCATACATCGCCGAAAACTCCCCGTGTCGATTATTCTGCGCCTGAAAAATCGGCAGACTTTTCAGACTGTAATCTACTGCCTTTTGGTGTTCACCCAAATCCGAGTACAAGGCCGTCAGACCGTTGTAAATAAAGGGTACGGCGTCGCGTATGCCGTGCTTTTTCGCTGTTTCCAATGCTGTCAAAAAGTTCTCTTCTGATTTTTCGGTATCGCCCGTTTTGCGATAAGTCGAGGCAATCATGTAGTGCGTGCTGACCACCTCCGACCAATTTTTTTCCGCCGTAAAGTAAGCTAAAGTCCGCTCGGCGTAGGCAATCGCCTTGTCGTATCGACCGAGGTCATAATGCAGTCTGCTGATGCCGTTTTCCAATACGGCTTTCTTCTCCGGCAGCTCTTCCGCTTCGGCAATTTTCAGTCCGCGCAGCAAATATTCTAAAGCCGCATCGTAATTTCCGCGACTCATCAGAATATTCGCCAACACCGAGCAGCCCTCGCTGACGGACTCCGCATCCGCTGCTTGTTCGGCGAGTTTCAAACCCTGCAAAGCCGTCTGTTCCGCCTCTTTGTACTCTCCGGAGGTGCTTGCCAAATACGCTTCTGCCAGCAAAACGCGCCCGTTATATTTATCCGTAGCGAGTTGCGCCGCAATGTGCCGCATGGTATCCAGCCAAGCATACGATTTTTCGATATCAACGTAAGTAAATTCGGAAAGCAGTGCGCCCGCCGCTGCAAAGCGGTCTTCGTCGGCAACGGCGGTGCGAAATGCTCGGTCGAGGCTGTCGAGCGGCGATTGTGTTTCCTGCGCGGAAAGGAAATTGAAGAAAAACAAGACCGACAAAAAAGGCAGCAAGTTTTGCAGCGGGCAAAGGGATATTTTCATTTGTATTGTTTCGCGGGCGATGTCAAAAAAGCATACGGCGGCAAAGCCGACAACATTGCCGGTTGAGGAATATAGAATTATGAAAAGCAGTAATGTGTTTTTGCGCCTTGGGAGTGTCGCAGAGGACGGAAGAGACAACAAAAGAGGAAGTTGCCTGCGCAAGGTACGCAAATTTTTGAAAGATTTTGTATTTTTATGGTGGGGTCAGATGAAATGCGTCGGCAAGTAAGGCGGATAAGTACGGTGTCTAGCGGTCGGGAAAATGCCGGATGAGTTTGGATAGGAGGTGTGTATCCCATTGAGCGGGTTTTTGATGCTTGCTTGATGCGGGAGATTTTGTGTGAGTATCAAAATAAGCTACATAAAGTGTATCTTACCGCGTTATTTAAAACGAAAAACTACACACAAAACTATGTCCGAAAATAAGAACCCCCATGACAAGCTGTTCAAATACACTTTATCGATACGCAGCGAGGCGATTGCTTTGGTGCGCCATTTTATGTCCGATATTTTTAGCGAAGAGATTGATTTCCGCACTTTTAAAGAGGAAAAGACCTCGTATGTCACCGAAGAATTGGCGGAATATTTTTCTGATGTTGTTTGGTCTTGTAAAATGAAGGAGGGGCAAAGTTTGCGGATAACATTTCTGTTTGAACACAAAAGTTATTTTGACAAAACGGTCGTTTTACAGCTTTTGCGCTATTTAACCGAAGTTTACGAGAAGATTTTTGCCGAAGGCGATGAAAAGACTGTGGTTGTTCCCGTTTTGGTGTATCACGGCAGGCAAAAATTACAACACCGAAGTTTAGCGGATTTACTGCAAATCTCGGACGAGCGTTTGCGCGGTTACTTGCCTGCGTTTAATATTGAAACGATAGATTTACGCAGCGAAGAAGAACGTAAAATCGAGAAACTGTGGGCAGGACATTTGCTGCGCAGTACTTTTCTGCTGTTTCAAAACACCGAAAATCCGGGCGAGGTACTTGACAAAGTAGCTGAAATATTCTTATTTTTACATTTGAAAGAACTTGACAAAAGACGAAAGCGTTCTTATTTTACGGTATTGGATAACTACATCGGCAGTTATCATCTTATATCAAAAAAGAACGTTGATAAATATTTTAATAACATGACAGAAGTAGAATTTTTTGAACAGGAAATGCCCGAATTCAGCTATCTGAACATGGTGCGCAAGAAAACTAAAGCGGAAGGCAGGGCAGAAGGCAGGGCAGAAGGCAGGGTAGAAGGCAGGGTAGAAGGCAAGGCGGAAGGCAGAGCGGAAGGCAGAGCGGAAGGCAGGGCAGAAGGCAGAGAAACGGAAGGATTATTGAAAGACATTATCTTTTTCTTGCATCTCTACAAGAAGTCTGACGGCATCACAGATGAAGAAGTGTTGGATTTCACAGAGCTTTCCGCCGCCGACTTAAAAACTCTGCGTAAAATAATCACCGCCAAAAAGGAAACTGATATGCTCAAAGGGGTACAGAAATCCTTTTTTGCTAAATGGCAATTGACGGAAGAGCAAGAGGGAAAGTTGCGTAAGGCGGTGGGGAAATTTTACGGTAAAAAATAGGGGTTTGAGATATAACTTAGAGTATGATTTTTTTTTACCGCATTACGTTGTTCTCGGCGTTATCGTATGTATAAAATGATATACGGTTCGTCCAAGATTCAATCGTGATAACCGGAGGATTTGGAGACTCCTTGCTGTCTTAACTTCGTGTTTGAGAAAAAGAGAGGGCTGAAAATTAAATCACAATATTAAGAACATGCAGCCCTTCATCTACCAAATACCAACCACCACCTAATCCCGCACCAACTGCAACTTCATCCTTTTAATCCTATCCTCCAATTTCTCCGAAGTCAACCGTTCGCGCAGCCTGTCCACGATAATCGGGAAGGAAAACGGAGTCGCCTTACTCGGCTGCGTCAGCACGATTTTTTGGGACTGAATGCGCTCCATGCAGGCACGAATGCGGGCTTCTTCCAACTGAAAATTCATGACCTCTTCGTAGGCTTGTTGCAGCAGCAGGTTTTCGGGTTCGTAGTCTTGAAAAACTTTGAAAAACAGTTGTGAGGAAGCTTGCAAATGTCGGTCTTTTTTTTGTTTGCCCGGGTAGCCCTTGAAGACCAAACCCGCTACCGAGGCAATATCGCGAAAGCGGCGTTTGGCGAGTTCGGTACTGTTGATGCCCGCGAGTATTTCTTCGTGCAGATTGTCCGTGTGAAAAAGGGCTTTGGTGATAACTTTTTCCGCGTCGATGGGCGTGACGGAGAGCAATTCAAAACCGTAATCATTCATCGCCATCGTAAACGTAATCGGCTGCTGCTGCGCAATACGCCACGCCAACAGCGCACTCATGCCCTCGTGCACAAAGCGACCTTCGTAAGGATAAATCAGCAAGTGATACCCTTCGCGGCTCTTGAAATATTCGACGAGCAGTTCGTTTTCGTGGGGAATGTGCGAACGGTAAGCCTGAATATCGGCGAGGGGCGCGAGTTTTTCCAGCTCTACATCTTGCCGACCGGGGTGATTGAGTTCCGCCGTTTTGATGCGCAGCATTTCGGCGAGTTGCGATGAAAGGGGCAGGCGACCGCCGAGGAAAGCCGGAATTTTACCCGTTTTTTTCTTACTTTTCTTGACCTGTACCTGCATATCTTTCACGCGCACCAGCTCCAGACTGCGCCCGCCAAACCAAAAAGTATCGCCGACTTTTAACTGCGAAATGAACCACTCCTCGACCGAACCGATGTTTTTACCGGTCAAAAATTTGAGACGCAGCGAGGCTTCACCGTTGATAGTTCCCATTGATAAGCGGTGCCGCATGGCTACACGGCGCGAGTTGACCTTAAATTTTCCGTCTTCCTCGATTTCCACTTTTTTAAATTCATCATAAACTTCTAATGACGCCGCGCCGTGCGTGATAAAATTCAGACACCATTGCCACTCCGCATCGGTAATGTCGGCGAAGGAATAAGTACTGCGCACCTCGGGCAGCAACTCTTCCGGGTAAAAGCCTTCGGAGACCGCGAGCGTTACCAAAAACTGCACCAGCACATCGAAAGAGCGCACGTAAGGTTTGCGACTTTCGACCTTTTTGGTGCGTACCGCCGCGCGCAGTGCCGCCGCCTCGATGAGTTCCAAGGTGTTGGTCGGCACGAAGTAAATGCGACTCGGCACGCCCGGACGGTGACCGCTGCGCCCCGCCCGCTGCACAAAACGCGCCACGCCTTTCGGGCTGCCGATTTGCACGATGCTTTCGACGGGGCGAAAATCGACACCCAAGTCCAAACTCGACGTGCAAACCACCGCTTTCAGCGTCTCGGCGTGCAGGGCATCCTCCACCCAATTGCGCATTTCGCGGCTGATACTGCCGTGGTGCATGGCGACCGCGCCGACCAAATCGGGGGCGTCTTCCAGCAGGTTGCGGTACCAGATTTCACATTGCGCCCGCGTATTCGTAAAAATCAAAGTCGTCTTACTGCGTTCGATAATCGGGATGACTTTTTCCAGCATTTTCATACCCAAATGACCCGCCCACGGGAAGCGTTCGATTTCGTCGGGCAGCAGCGTTTCGACCTCGATTTGTTTGTCGATTTCGGCTTTGATGACCGTGCGGTTCGGCGTATGCAGACCGAAAAGGACACTTTCCGCCTCGCGCATATTGCCGATGGTAGCGGAGATGCCCCAAATTTTTAGCGGCGGCAGCATAAATTTAAGATGCGCTAAAGCCAATTCCGTTTGTACGCCGCGTTTCGAACCGAGCAGTTCGTGCCATTCGTCGATGACGACGCATTTCAAATTTTTAAAATACTTTTGATATTCCTTCATCGCCAGCAGCAAATGCAGACTTTCGGGCGTGGTAATCAAGACCTGCGGCGCATTTTTTTTCTGCTTCGTGCGTTCGCTCGTTTTCGTGTCGCCCGTGCGAATGCCGATGCGCCAATCCAAGCCCAACTCGTCCGCCGCCCGCTGTCCCGCCGACTGAATATCTTTGGTCAGGGCGCGAATGGGCGTAATCCACAAAGCCCGCAAACCCGCTTTCTGCTTGCCTTGCAGCGGCTCGTCGTTGAGGGCTTCCAGCAAAATCGGCATAAACAGCGCGTAGGTTTTTCCGCTGCCGGTGGGGGCATTGAGCAGACCCGATTTGCCGTCGAGGTAGGCCCGCCAGGTCTCTTCCTGAAAAGGGAAGGGCTGCCAATCTTGGTCGGTAAACCACTTTTTGCCGCGTGCGAGGAGTTCGGTTTTGCTTTGTTTTTTCATCGGGAGGTAAAACACGGGGAGGGGGGGAAGGTTTGGATTTCAAGGGTTTTAAAGGTTGAAACAGGTTTTAAAGGTTGTAGTAGAATCGCGGTCGGGATTAAATAATTTTTTATTGTTTTATTTCGTATAATTGCATTTCTGATACATTGAAACCGAGCGAACCTCCATGATGAAGTTTTATTTTTTGCTGCTGTTTTTCATTTCCGGTCAAATTATTTGCCTTGCACAGTCGAGCGTACAAGACAGCATCGCGTGGTTGATTGACTCTACCGAAGCGGAAACCTACGAATTTCAGTACGCGAGCAGTCAACGCGCTTTGACCCTGGCAAAGAGAGCCGGTCTCGTCGAGGCGCAGGCTAAGGCTTTGATAAAAATTGCAACTTCTCAATCCTTTATCGGCGAGCACGTTGTTTCTTTGGAAAATTTTGCGGAGGCGAAGTTGTTGATTGACGAAAACAATTTGACGGCTTTAAACGAGCGGTTTTATCTGAAAAAAGCGGGGGTTTTGGTGCGCACTAAAAATTACGAAGCGGCACTTGCGCACAATCAGGTTGCCGTCGAGTGGTTCACTGCCCAAAAAGATACGGTCAACTTGGGCATGACCTACGGCAATCTCGGAGCAATTCATTACTTGCAGAGCGATTTTGAAACAGCAATGACTTACTACGAAAAAGCTCTGGAAACACTCGAAAACACCGACAAGAAAAACGACGGCGGCATCACTGTCAATCTCGCCGGACTTTACGTCTCGCAGGACAAACCACGCAAGGCAATTCCGATTTTTGAAACGTATTTGGAAGAGGTTAGACAGAAGAACAGCAAAATTCATGAAGTATCCGTTTTAACCAATCTCGGCTTAGCTTACGGCTTGATACAAGATTACCAAAAGTCTTCCGAATACTACGAAGCTGCGCTCGAATTGGCGGAAAAAGAGAACCTCGTCGATGCGCAATACGAGGCGTTGCGGCTGCGGTCGTACACCTACGAAACCAAGGGCGATTACCGCAACGCACTCGAAACTTATCGGCAGTACAAACAGATACAAGAGGAGGTCGTCGGCAAGAAAACGCAGAAAGAAATTGCGGAGTTAAACCTTAAATACGAAGCCTCCGAAAGCGAAAAAGAACTCGCAATTAACAAGGAAAAAGTCAACCGACTGGAGCAGGAAGCGAAGATTAAAAATCAGCGGTATTTGCTGTTTTTAGCCGCGTTTTTGGCTTTGGGCGGCTTGGGTGTTTTGCTCTATTTTAAAAGAAAAGCGGACTACGAAAAGAACCGACGTTTGCAGGCGGCGGAGCAGGAGTTGATGCGCACCAAGCTGAAAAATAAGGAGTTAGCCGAGCAGCAATTACAGGAAAAGTTATCTTATCAGAAAAAGGATTTGACCAACCTGACGCTCGACATTACGCGCAAAAATGAATTTTCCGACCGACTGCTGGCGCAAATCGATGATTTGGAAAGATATGTTCCCAAAGGCGCGCATTCCAAACTAAACACCATAAAATCCTTCGTCGTCGATAACCTGCGCATCAACGAAGAGCTGTCCGTTTTTCAAAAAAACATCGAAGAAATCAATCAGGATTTTTACAGCAAACTGCTGCAACGCTTCCCCGGTCTGACGGCAAAAGAAACGGAACTCTGCGGGCTGATAAAACTCGGTCGCACGAACAAAGAAATCGCCGCGCTAAAAAATATTTCGCTCAACTCGGCAAAGATGAACCGCTATCGGTTAAGGAAGAAATTGGGGCTGGCGGCGGAGGTTGATGTGGTTAATTTTTTGCGGGAGGTGTGAGGTGTTCTGCTTACGACTCTATCAAATCTAATATCTCTTTTTTCTTTGCATTCGTTTTTACGGAGGTAATGCCGCGTTGCATGCCTGCATCGGTTTTGTACATTTGACTTACACCGACTACTGCTCCGTTTGAAGACTTGATAACGAAAAACTTCCGTCCGTCCTTAGCAGTTTTAAAGTCATATTTGCTGTCGTCCTGAGCGTTCTGAATGACGGCATAGACTCCGTTCACTACTCCTGATTGAGACGCATATCCTTCACTTTGTAATATAGGCTCACCGTTTTTCGCTTTCAGCCGAAAGTAGTAACGATTGTTTTTCTCGCTTTGGAATATTTCGAAAGCCATAATATGTATTTTTATGTGGAAAAATTTTAATAATTAAACAAATTTAAGCAATTTTACCAAATAATATCAACTTTGAGAAAGCAATTAACATGAATTTATTTGAAATCGTCGAAAAATTTAATGAGAATTTAGAAAGAGTAGATAACCTGATTGACATCTATTTGAATAAACTTCAAGGGAGTGCGCCGGGTAAAAAACCTATCCATTCAACGGACATTTTACGGGTAGCGATTGTTATGCTTCACGCATCATTTGAGGATTTTCTTAGAAATCTGCTAATTCTAAATTTTCCTAAAGAAAACGAACAAGAACTCAATAAAGTTCCTCTGAAAGGAACAGGAGATAAAAATCCCTCAAAATTTTTATTGGGGAAATTAATACCGTTTGGTTCTGAAACGGTAGAAAGTATCATTGATGCATCTGTTAAAGAATATGCTGTCAGGCAAAGTTTTAATAATAACGCAGATGTGGACTCTGTTCTGCAAAAAATCGGAGTCAATACAAAAAACATTAAAGCAAAATATTACGACGATTTACAAAAATTTATCCAACGCAGACACCAAATCGTACACGCTGCGGATAGGCTGCAAACCGGCACCGAGGGAACGATAAAAGTTATGTCTATCAATATGAAGACCATTCGTAAGTGGCGAAAAACTGTTGACCTTACGGCACGAGATGTTATCACACAGTTATACGATACGAATTTGTAAGAAACCTTTTATCTTAGATTTATTCTTCCTCAAAGCGTTTCCCTTTTTAATTCTGAATACCTGCTTTTTACGATGCCTCAGATGAAACTCATGTGCCTTCAACGCACATATTAGGAGAATTTGATGCTGACGAAAGAAAGCCCGCCCCGACTGTGTGCCGAGACTTCGGTACACCTCGAGGACAAAAAGAAACGGCGAAAACGGCAAGACAAAACAGCAAAATTTCATCAAACAATCTAACTCATGAGCCAAGCCATTCACATCCTGCTACCCAAATTCAACTTCAGAAAAGAAAGCTTCGAAGACTTTAAAAACAGATACAACGGCTTTGGTAAAGACTTATACCAACATATCCAAAACGAGATAGCTCCGGTATTCAACAACCTACAACTCTACAGAAGCACGAATTTCCAAACGTCTGACAGCTATGCGATTTTCGATAACGGAAAACACACTTTCGCAATGCAACTCGACCCGGAAAGTGAAATGATTATTTTATGGAATGAGAACACTCAAAATGAGTTCGGCACTTGGACTGACGACCTTTATGTAGAAATTATCAACGAAATAAGATACAACCGGATTTGATATTTCAGACTCATTTTTTCCTGTGAGATCTATTTAGAAGCAAAAATATTACAAAATTTCAGGGCTACAACAAACCTCAACTCGGGCTACACCTCCCCAAAAACCTCACTTCTCACGAAAATCTCCCCCACCTTTGTCAAAACAAAGCCGTCCAACCACCGGCACGAAAAAAGAACAGTCATCACGTTAAAACAGACCGCTCATGATTTTCAGATTATTACTGCTATTCGCCCTCACCGTCACATTTTCCGCTTTCGTCCACGCACAATGCGACTCGGAAGATTGGCAAATATTACAACAGCTATACGTCGATACCGACGGCGCAAACTGGAACAATAACTCCGGCTGGTATCAAGTGGACCCGCTCCTCAACCCGACCGGACCCGCTTCGAATTGCGACTTGTCAACGTTGCACGGTGTCGTCTTAAATGCGGATGACAGAGTAACGAGCATCGACTTAAATAACAACAATCTGACGGGAAATATCCCCGTCGAACTCGGCGATATGGTCAACCTGAGCACCTTGCATTTAAACGGCAACAATCTGAGCGGCGACCTCCCGCCTTCGTTTGCTTACCTCACCAATCTCACGCAGTTCGATATTTCCGACAACAATCTGACGGGCTGCTACGCGCCCAATCTGGTGGCAACCGACGACGGCGAAAACAACCTGCTGCCCGGCGGCACGACTTACACGCGCCCGACTTCTTCCGTCTTGGTCGTTCCCGATTTTGACCCTTTGACTGACAAAATTAACGTGGGCACCGAGTCCATACACACCCAAATCGTCATCGACGGTCCCGACGGTCTGACCTTTCAAAATATGTTTAATCCCAATGCCGCACTGATTTTAGAGGGCATTTTTCTGAAAGACCTCAAGTGGTTCAATTTCGACCCGATTGCGGATGCGCATTTGCAACAAGACCTTAGTGCCACGCTCGCTTACGAGAACTGCACGGGCTTGTCGCGCCCGAACACGGTCTATATTCGCTCGCATCAGCCCGGTCTTGTCGAGGAGGTTGCCTTTGACCCCGCGACCGACAAAATCAGCTTCTTTTACCTCTGCGTGCGCGGCGATGAAGGGGTGAATTTTATGACGGAACAAACCCCGGCGGGCGCCCGCTTTTTCAGCCCTTTTACGGGGCAAAGTCTGACGCTGTCGGGTGTGCAGTTTTCCGATTTGAATAGCTCGCATTTTGAATTTCGCGCCAATCAACTCGAAGACAACCTCGTCGGGCGCATTGATTTGGATGTGATGATTCCCGGTTTTCAGGTCGATAACGACAATGTTTTCAACGGCAAAAGCGTACCTATGGCGGGCGGTGTTGACCAAGCGCCTTATCACCAATACACGCATCCGCCGTACACGGGCACGCCGATTTGTGAGTTGAGCAGCTCCGTGCTGTGTGATTTTTCCAATGCTTTTATCAGCGACGGCAACAGCTTCGATTTCCCTTGGGAAGACTTTTGCACGGAAAATACCGGTGCCTGCGAACCGCCCGTGCTGCCCGAACCGCCGACGGTGACGATTAACAGCCCTTACCACCACCAAATGTTTCAAGTCGGCAGCGACGTGACCGTGACCGCTACGGCAACCGACAGCGACGGCACGATTACGCAGGTCGAAATGACGGCGGACGGAAACACTATTCCGCTCACCAACACCTCCGGCGACATTTACGAAGGCACCTGGACACCGACGACTGCGGGCATGTATACCATAGTCGTCACCGCGACCGACAGCGATACGCTCGATATGTCCGCCACGACTATGGTTCACATTACGAACGAACCGCCGCCGCCACCACCGCCCGCCGACGGCGATTACAACTACGGCGAAGTCCTGCAAAAATCCCTTTTCTTTTACGAAGCACAGCAAAGCGGACCCCTGCCTGAGCACAACCGCGTACACTGGCGCGGCGACTCCGCCATGGGCGACAGCGCGGACAGTCTCGACCTGACGGGCGGTTGGTTCGATGCCGGTGACCACGTCAAATTCGGCTTCCCCATGGCGTATTCTGCCACCATGCTGGCGTGGAGCGGTGTGGAAGACGAGGCGGCTTACAATTCGATTCAGCAATGGGATACTTTGCTGAACAGCCTGAAATTTGTCAATGATTATTTCTTGAAATGCCACGTCAGAAATGCGGACGGCTCGACCGAAAAATTTTACGGGCAAGTGGGCAACGGCAGCGCAGACCACGCCTGGTGGGGACCCGCCGAAGTGATGCAAATGCCGCGTCCCGCCTACTTCGTAGATGCCGCCAATCCCGGTTCCGATTTGACGGGCGAAACGGCGGCAGCCATGGCAGCGGCGAGTATGATTTTTGCGCAAAGCGACCCCGCTTACAGTGCTTTGCTGCTGGATAATGCCGTCGCGCTCTACAATTTCGCCGATACTTATCGCGGAAAATATTCGGATGCCATCACCGATGCAACGGCGTTTTACAACTCCTGGAGCGGCTATCAGGATGAACTGGTTTGGGGCGCAATTTGGCTGTACCGCGCCACGGGCGACCAAGTCTGGCTGGACAAAGCCACCGCCGAATACGCCTTTTTGAGTACCGAAGCCGGTTCGAATGTACCCTCTTATCACTGGACGCTGGCGTGGGATGATAAGTCTTACGGTTGCTACGCTTTAATGGCACAACTGACGGGTCAGCAAAACTACAAAGACGACACCGAACGCTGGCTGGACTACTGGTCAATCGGTTATAACGGCGAGCAAATCAACTATTCGCCCGGCGGGCAGGCGCACCTCAGCACTTGGGGTTCTCTGCGCTACGCGGCGAATACTTCCTTCGTGGCGTTGATTTATGCGGATGTGATTGCGGCGTCAGACCCGACCAAAAGTCAAGCCTACGTTGATTTTGCGACGGGTCAAATCAACTACGCTTTGGGTGACAATCCGAACAATCGCAGCTATGTCTGCGGCTTCGGGAATAACCCGCCGATAAATCCGCACCACCGCACGGCGCACGGTTCTTGGGCAAACAGCATCGGTGTTCCCGTCGATAACCGACACATTTTATACGGCGCACTGGTCGGCGGACCTGGCGCACCCGACGATCAATACACCGACGACCGAGGCGACTACATTTCCAACGAAGTGGCGACGGATTACAACGCGGGTTTCACGGGCGCGATTGCCAATTTATTGGGTCGCTTCGGCGGCACCGCTTTGCCCGATTTTCCGCAGCCCGAGCCTTACGATGTGTGTGAAGAGTATTTTAACGCAGCAAAAATCAACACCACGGGCAGCACTTTTACGGAAGCGGCGATTTGGGCGACCAATCACTCGACTTACCCCGCCACGGAAACCGACCAAGTTTGTTACCGCTATTTTGCGGACATCAGCGAAGGCATCGACGCGGGTTACACGGCCTCGGATTACATCATCACGATAAATGCCGCGCCGAACGGCACCACCGCATCGCCCCTGACGCTTTGGGACAGCACGATGTATTACGTCGAGGTTTGTTTTCCGAATATCAACATTTATCCCGGCGGTCAATCAGAGTCGCGCAAAGAGGCGCAACTGCGCATTGCGCTGCCGAATGACGCGCCCGCTTCGGCTTGGGATGCGAGTAACGACTGGTCTTATTTTTACGCGGAAGGCATGCCTTTGGACGATACTTTGCGGACAAACCCGCGCATTCCTTTTTACAACGACGGCGAGTTGCTCTGCGGAAATTTACCGCCCGGCGGCGACCAAAACACTCCTCCCGTTGCCTATATCTACGCCGACCCAACCTCGGGATATGCACCGCTATCGGTCACTTTCGACGGCACGGGTTCGACGGATATTGACGGTGATACTTTGACCTATTTGTGGAATTTCGGTAACGGACACACGCACACAGGAGCCGTAACGGGTGAAACCTTTGACACGCCGGGCATCTACGTCGTCACGTTAACAATCGACGACGGCAACGGCGGCACCGACACGGAAACCGTGACGATTACCGTCATCGACCCGACCCCGCAACCGCCGACTGCCGTATTGCTTGCCGACCCGACGAGCGGCGGTGTACCGCTGACGGTGGCTTTCGACGGCACTAATTCCGCTGACCCGAACGGCGACGCGCTGACTTATTTTTGGGACTTCGGCGACGGCAATACGAGCACAATGCCCGCGCACGCCCACACCTACACGGCTGTCGGCACTTACACCGCCACGCTGACCGTCGATGACGGCAACGGTGGTACGGACACCGCGAGCGTCGTTATTTCGGTCACGAATACGCCACCGACCGCCGAGTTTACCGCCACCCCGATTTTTGGTCAGCCGCCTTTGGATGTCACTTTCGACGCCTCTGCCTCCGTTGACCCGAACGGTGACGCGCTGACTTACACTTGGGATTTTGGCGACGGAAATACCGCAACGGGCGTGACGACCACTCACCTTTACCCGAACGAAGGCAGCTACACCGTCACGTTGACGGTCGCTGACGGCAACGGCGGTACGGACACTTTCAGCGAGGTGATTACGGTGAGTTTGAGTACCTGTAATTTGCAGTTGCTCTACAAAACGCCCGACAGCAACGCGGCGGGTGCGACGGACAATCAAATTCGTCCGCATTTTAAAATCCAAAATACGGACAGTGCGCCCGTCGCGCTGCAAGACATTACCCTTCGCTATTGGTACACCAAAGAAGGGGCGGCGGCGCAAAATGCTTGGGTAGATTACGCCACGGTCGGCAACGCTAATGTGACGACAAGTTTTGTGCAATTAGCAGCTCCCGTAGCGGGCGCGGATTATTACTTGGAAGTCGGTTTTACCGCCGGGGCAGGCTCGATTCCTGCGGGCGGTGACAGCGGCGAGATACAAACGCGACTGGCTAAAACGGACTGGTCGAATTTTGCGGAAAACGACGATTGGTCGTACAACATCAACGCCGGCACTTACCAGATTTGGGATAAAGTCACCGTCTATTGCAACGGAAATTTGGCGTGGGGTATCGAGCCTACGGATGCGACGGGGCCGAGCAACACCCCACCTGTTGCCGACCTGACCGCAACGCCGACGACCGGGACGGCACCTTTAAATGTAACCTTCGATGCCTCCGCTTCTACGGATGCGGACGGCGATGCGCTGACCTACACCTGGGATTTCGGCGACGGAAATACCGCCACGGGCATCAGTCCTAACCACGTTTATACTGCGGTCGGCACTTACACTGCCACGCTGACCGTAAGCGACGGCACGGCGAGCGATAGCCAAACGACGGTCATCACGGTAACGGAAGCCCCGCAGCCGCCCGTAGCGCAGTGCACCGCTAATCCGACGACGGGTACTACGCCGCTGCTTGTCAATTTCGACGCCTCCGCTTCCTCCGACCCGAACGGCGATGCACTGACTTATACTTGGGATTTTGGCGACGGTAATACGGGCACGGGCGTAACGACGACGCATACCTACGTTGCTTTGGGTAATTTCACGGCGACCCTGACCGTAAGCGACGGTACATTTACGGATTCTCACACCGTGACGATTACGGTTAATAATGCTCCGCAATTGCCCGTTGCGGTCATCAATGCCGACCCGACGACGGGGACAGCACCCTTGAACGTAAATTTTGACGGTTC